>JABSRX010000267.1 GCA_013214695.1 Rhizobiaceae bacterium
CGGCAGCGCCTGCATCCACACCCCAGGTGGGCTGGTTGACCAGCAAAACAGTGGGCTTGCGGTCCAATTCACGGCCAACAATGAACTTCTGCAGATTGCCGCCGCTGAGCGCGCCGGCGGACGGATCTTCTGCCGACTTGCGCACATCCATGAACGCATTGACCCTTTTGGTGGCTTCCGCCACAGCGCTGCGGGCAATGACCTGAAACTGCCCCATCTTCTTAAAGTCGCTGGCATCTGATGCATGACGGGCCAGCAGCATGTTGTCGGTCAGGCTCATGGCTGGCACGGCCCCATGTCCAAGACGTTCTTCTGGCACGAAGGACGCGCCGAGATTGCGGCGCTGGGAAATCGACATGTGCCCGGCATCCTGCCCCATGATCACCACCTGGTCGGGGCGATCCTGCTGGTTTTCGCCAGAGATCGCCTCAAACAGTTCGCCCTGACCGTTGCCGGCAATGCCAGCGATGCAGACAACTTCGCCCTGCCGCACCTCCAGTGAGATGTCTTTCAACGCCACGGCAAAGGGATGCGAGGTGCCCATGGTCAAGTTCTTCAGGGCCAGAGCCACAT
The DNA here is from genome assembly GCA_013214695.1 of Rhizobiaceae bacterium. GTDB lineage: Bacteria > Pseudomonadota > Alphaproteobacteria > Rhizobiales > Rhizobiaceae > Pseudahrensia. Next base: position 574 of record JABSRX010000267.1, read on the forward strand.
CGCCGGTTTTTCCGGCGGCCTTGTGTTCAATCCCTTCCACATCGGCGCCCACCATCTTGGAGGCTAGACTGCCGGCGGTTTCCTCGCGGGGATCGCAGATGTCGACGACTTTGCCATGCCGCATGATGGTGGCGGCCGAACACAGGCGCTGCACTTCCTCCAGCCGGTGACTGATATAGAGGATGGAACGCCCTTCATCGCGCAGGCGGAACAGGGTTTCAAACAGGGTGTCGGCTTCCTGCGGGGTCAAAACCGATGTTGGTTCATCGAGGATCATCAGAGCCGGATCCTGCATCAGGCAGCGAATGATTTCGATACGCTGCCGCTGGCCCACCGACAGATCGCCAACCAATGCATCGGGATCGAGCGGCAGACCGTATTGTTCAGACAGCGTGCGGGCCCTTTCCGACACATCACCAATGTCGATGTCATCATCGAAGGACAGGGCGATGTTTTCGGCGACCGTCAGCGCTTCAAACAGTGAAAAGTGCTGAAACACCATGCCGATGCCCAGCGCACGGGCTTCGGAGGGCGAATTGACGTGCACTTCCTGGCCCTGCCAAAGGACAGCGCCCGAGGTTTGCTGCAGCGAGCCAAAGAGGATTTTGACAAGGGTTGATTTACCCGCCCCGTTTTCACCCAACAGCGCATGGATTTCTCCAGGCTGAATGGCGAAGTCGACGGCATCATTGGCGTAAAGCTCGCCAAATACCTTGGTGATGCCGCGGGTCTCCAGGAGAGGCGGCGTTCCAGCTTCGGAATGTTCAACTGGATTTGTTGTCATAGGCACCTAGATCTGTCTGAGGCGCTTCGGCCCGAGACACCCTAGAAGAGTCCTTGAGGTCTTGCCAAGCCGGGAATGTGATATCCACAATGTGTCTTTGCGCCGGCAATCCGACGCCGGTTGGCGCTTGATCGGTTTTGATTAGGCGCCGCAGCCTGTCCGAGGACGACCAATTGGCGGCCTGCTATATTTATGCAGTGCTTTAGATGTTTAACCACCGGCTATTTCTTGAGCGAATTGGTTTTGATGCCCGCTAAACTGGCGATTATACAAACCTCATCAGCAGGAAAATTTTGTTATATTTATGCATGATTCTATTTTTTAGATGTTATATGATAATATATATTATTCGTTCTGGATTTATGTATTTATTTTCATTCGATATATATTGACTCCCCGAAAAATAATTTATACCATCCACTTGTACGACGATTGCGACTCCGAACCAAACGCCGCGGGTTGTTGGTGCAAAGTCGTTCAAGGAAGAACCTTTTTTCGGAGGCGCTCATGCGCAAATTTACAACAACGCTTTTGGCAACGCTTGGTCTGCTGGCAGCCGTATTCTCCACAACCGCGATTGCAACGGCATCGGAAGGTGGCTTGGGTGGTGAACCAGTGCCCGGTGGCCCAATGTGCGTCATTTGGAACGGTGTCCAAATCTGTTTCTGATTGGGTTGGCTTAAGTCGCCCATACCTCTGGTGCTTTCGTCGATCTCACGCTGACTCCGCGTGTGTGTGAGCGAAGAATTCTCCCAGACAATCGAAAGGCCCGCCCTCCAGCGGGCCTTTTTTATTGGGGCACGTTGACCGTTTCGGGGTGAATAGCTCATTTGAAACGAGTTGCTCGCTTGAAGTGAGTAGCTCACTTGAAGCGAAGTGCTCGCTTGAGGTGAGGCGCTCATTGGCCGTGAGTTGCTCGGCCTTATACTTTCGCAAATGCCAAAAACGCGCGCTGCAAATGCCTGAAACGGCATAAATGCCGAAGCGCCTTCGCTACGCGTCTTTCTTCAATTCACCGGTCAGCAACAGCGAGCTGGCGGCCAGTGGCACGATCAGCAGTAACGCCACCCGCAGCCCCCAAATATCGACAATCCCGCCGAGGATCGGTGGCGCGAGCATGAAGGACGAAAAGGCAAACAGCGACATGGCCGAGACGTTGTCCTCGGAATCACCGGGACGACTGGCCGCTGCCGACATGGTCAGTGGATAGAAAATCGCCGTGCCCAGCCCTGCAAAACACGCGGCAATGAAGGCCACGGTGGTGTTCGGCGACAGGGCGAACATGGCGATGCCGATCGTGGCCGAGACCGCCGACACTTTGGCCACCGGAATCGCGCCAAAGGTCTCCAAAAGCCAATCGCCGCTCAACCTGGCCGCGGCCATAACCGTCGAGAATGCCGCATAGATCAATCCGCTGGCCATCGCGCCTGCGGCCAGCACGTCGCGGACAAACAGGGCCGACCAGTCGATGAACGCCCCTTCCACCACCATGATGCCAATCGGCATCAGGCACAGCAGCATCAGCCCCCTTGCCGGAAGTTTGAAGGTGGCTTCCTTTTTCTTTTCTTCGCTTTTGCGCGTTTCATCGTCGGCGCGCGGAATGTACAGCGCAAACATCAGGCCGATCAGCGCTGTGGGTATGAGAACATAGCTGAAATGCGTCGCCAGGCTCATGCCCCACCCGCCAATTGCGCCACCGACCAGGGCGCCGACCAGAGAGCCGAGGCTCCAAAACCCATGCGCTTTGGACATCAGCCGCCGCCCCGTGACTTTCTCCAACCGATCAGCGGCCGTGTTCATCGCCACTTCCAGCAAACCAATCGACAGGCCGCCCAGAAACAGCAGAACTGCCAACACCATGCCGTTGGGCATGAAGGGAACGGCAAATACCACCAGGGTCCAGGCTGGTAACGCCAAGGCGCAGGAATGGCGAAGCCCCCAACGCTTCAACATCTTTCC
>JABSRX010000027.1 GCA_013214695.1 Rhizobiaceae bacterium
CATGCACTCGGTGACGAAATATATCGGCGGGCATGGCGATGCGGTGGGGGGTGCTGTTGCAGGTTCGGCAGAGACGGTTCAGCAGATGCGCCTGGAATCGGCGATCCACCACGGCGCGATCATGTCGCCCTTCAACGCCTGGCTGATTGCCCGCGGTGCAGCAACACTGCCACTGCGCATGAAGGCCCATGAGAGCACAGCGCTGCAGATTGCTGAATGGTTGGAAAGCCGCAAGTCAGTTCACAAGGTGATCTATCCCGGCTTGCCATCCCATCCTCAGCATGAACTGGCGCAAAGCCAGATGACCAACATGTCGGGCATGATTTCGTTTCAGGTGGGCGATGCTCAAACCGGACGCGACATTGCCCAGAAGCTGATCGACCATATGGAGATCATCCACTACGCGGTGTCGCTTGGTCATCACCGCAGCCTGATCTTCTGGATGGAAACCGACGCGCTGATGGAGTCGTCATTCAACCTGTCGGGTGCCGCGCTGGAGAGTTACCGGGCCTATGCGGGCGACGGTGTATTCAGGCTATCGGTTGGCCTTGAGGACGCGGATGATCTGATCGCTGACCTGGCGCAGGTCTTGTGATCGGTGACTTATTGGTTGTCAGCCACCGTACCGACGGCGCCTTCGACGTCGGTGTAAAGATTGTTCACTTCCTCACCGGTCTGGCCCATGCTCATGATCGCGACAACTGAAATCAGCAGCGCAGCGATGCCGTATTCCATCGCGGTTGCACCATTTTCGTCTCTGATGAATTCTTGAATTCGTGTCATGTGCTTGTCCCCAAAGGTCCCTCTTTGACCGGCATTTGAAAGTGCATTCAGCAACGCTGCGGCGCAATTTAAGGCCCAATGGTACAATTACGATTGACAGACATGGTTAGCAAAAAATGACTTTTGCCGCGCTGGACGCGGTTCCAATCGGCCGAATTGCTTGGGATGGAATTGATGGTGCCCTCCGCCGGAATCGAACCGGCACTCCCGAAGGAACTGGATTTTGAATCCAGCGCGTCTACCAATTCCGCCAGGAGGGCACGTTTGAAATGAGGCAGACTCGTCTTTCAACGTCGCGGACTATAGCCATCGCGCTTCAATTGGCAATGTCTTTCTAACGCCACCTGTCAAAAATGAGTCCTGGCACGAAGCATGGCTTATTAAGACTTCTTCAGCTAAATAGGCGCCGTTTCCTCGAAGGTGTCAGAAAGAAATGATTCGAGCCCTTTACGACTGGATGTTTCGGCTGGCCGGACATCGACATGCCGACAAGGCGCTGGGCGGCATCGCCTTCATCGAAAGTTCATTCTTCCCGATTCCACCGGATGTCATGCTGATCCCCATGGTGATGGCCAACCGCGCCAGGTGGTGGCAGTTTGCGCTGATCTGTACGCTGGCTTCCGTGGCCGGCGCCGTGTTGGGTTATGCGATTGGTGCGCTGGCCTATGAGTGGCTGGGCAAACCCATCCTCACCTTTTATGGCAAGGAAGCAGCCTTTGCAGAACTTGCCGACACCTATAACAGCGAATGGGGTCTGCTGGCCGTCTTTGCTGGTGCTGTGACCTTTTTGCCCTACAAATTGTTCACCATCTTTTCCGGCACTACCGGGCTTAATTTTGCCCTGTTTATCGGCATATCAATCATCGGCAGGGGGTTGCGTTTCTTCCTGGTGGCCTTCCTGTTGTTCAAGTTCGGTGCGCCAATTCAGACCTTTGTGGAGCGTTGGCTCGGCCCGCTCTTCTTCCTGGGTCTAGTCCTGTTGGTGGGCGGATTCGTTGCGATCAAATATGTGATTTGAGTGATATGCGTCTTATTCCAGATTCTTCTGTTCTGCGTGAAGCAGGCACCCGTCAAACCCTTGCGTCGATCCTTGTTTTGGTCGGCATGGTTGTGGTGATCGGCTCGGCGCTCGGTTTTGAACATATCGGCGGTTATGCGCCCTGTGCTCTGTGTCTTGAGCAGCGGGTTCCCTATTACTGGGGCATCCCTATTGCCGCCGTTGGATCCACTGCCGCTTTGTTTGCTGGCCCTGCCTGGCTGACCCGCGGGTTACTCGCTGTGGTCACTCTGTGCCTGCTTATAACAGCCTATCTCGGCGTTTATCATTCCGGCGTGGAATGGGGCTTTTTCGCTGCACCCGAAAGCTGCGGGGCCGGTTTGAGCGCGACGTCCAGCGACGCCAGCAATCTGTTGGAAAGCCTGTCGATCGCCAAGCCTCCAAGCTGTGCTGATGCGGCGGGGCGGTTCCTGGGCTTGAGTTTTGCCGGGTGGAACGTGGTTGCGGCCGGCATTCTGGCCGCCATCGCCTTCCGTGGCGCAACCGGTCCAGCAAAACTGAACTAAGTCTGGCGTGCGCGCATTCCCGCCGGGCGGGCTCCCTTAAGGCTCCAGTGGGGCATCCCAGTAGAGGTAGTCCATCCAACTGTCATGCAGATAGTTGGGTGGAAATTTGCGACCCGCATTGTGCAAATCGAATACGGTTGGAATCCACGGCTTGCGCTTTGGATGCATGCCGGCGTCTCGAGGCATCTTGCCGCCCTTTCGCAGATTGCATGGCGAACAGGCTGTGACGATATTTTCCCAGGTCGTCTGACCGCCCAGGGAGCGCGGCACAAGGTGATCAAAGGTCATATCGCCTTCGTCGGTGCCGCAATATTGGCAGGTAAATTCATCACGCAGGAAGAGATTGAACCGGGTAAATGCTGGGTGACGCTGCGGCTTCACATATTGCTTCAGGCAAACCACGCTGGGCAGTTTCATCTGAAATGAAGGCGAGGAGACCGCGGCTTCATACTCTGAGACAATGTTCACCCGGTCGAGAAATACCGCTTTGATGGCATCTTGCCAGGACCAGAGTGAGAGAGGGTAATACGAAAGCGGACGATAGTCCGCATTCAGAACAAGGGCCGGATGCATCTCCGGATTGACGGCAATCGTCACCGATGGGTCCTCCTTGGTGGCGCATGATTCGGCGTCATCTTGTTAGTGTAGGGCGAGTGCAACAGATTTGTGAACCCTGCAGCCTGATGTCCTTTTCATTCAACCCCCAGAAAAGTGCTCCTCAAATGGCAGATTTGCGCCGAGTGAGGGCGTAGTGGGCGTAGAAAATGCGCGCAGCAATGCTGCGTAAAGGTGCCCATTTCTCCGCCAGAAATCGAGTTAGTTTCGTATCCGGTTTATTTGGCAGCCCACAAATCTCGCCGACAACGTGCTGCAGCGCCACGTCGCCGGCCGGAAAAATATCGGTGTGTCCGGCACAGAACAGAAGATAGACCTCAGCCGACCACGGTCCGATGCCTTTCAGTGCTGTCAAACGGGCAATCGCATCATCGACAGCAAGATCACAAAGGCCCTCCAAATCCAGCCCTTGTTCAACGATGGCTTCGGCCAGGCCGATCAACGCCACCTGCTTGGCCCGAGATTGTCCGGCTTCGATCAACGGGTCATTGCCACCCTCCAGAAGAGCAGAAGGCGTGAAGGGATCGATGAGCATCTTTGTGCGCTGAAAAATCGCGCTGGCACTCGCTTTGGATACCTGTTGGGCCGTTATGATCTCGGCCAGGCCTTCAAATCCTGGTGTGCGGCTCCGCAGCGGGATTTCCGGCAAAGCATCAACCATGGATCGCATGTCGGGAAATGACTGAACGAATGCGTCGACGCCGGCGAGAAGATTGTCTTGGCTTCGAATACGCGCGATGTTGAGATCAGTCATAACCCAATATTTGCGCAATGCAGCACGACACGCCACCCGTTTTCAGATTTGCGCCCAGTCCAAATGGTTTGCTTCATTTGGGCCATGCCCATTCCGCCCTGCTGAACCAAAAAATCTGCCGCAAGATGGCGGGCCGCTATCTGTTGAGGTTGGAGGACATCGACCAGACCCGCTGCACACCGCAACTTGAGAGCCAGATGCTGGAAGATCTGCGCTGGTTGGGCATTGAATGGGAAGAACCCGTACGCCGCCAGTCCGAGCACTTTGCTGATTATGCAGCGGCTTTGGAAAAATTGCGCAGAATGGGACTGGTCTACCCGTCTTTCATGACACGCGGTGAGATCAAACGGGCCGTGGCTGAACTTGAAGTGCAGGGCGACACTTGGCCAAGGGATCCGGACGGATCGCCCCATTATCCGGGGCCGGAACGCGACTGGTCAGTCGAGCAAGGCGACGCCATGCGCCACTCTAAAGCCAAACATGCCTGGCGGTTGGACATGAAGCGCGCGTTGGAACAGGTTGGCGAAGCGTTGACTTGGTGGGAAGCGGATCTGGGCGGTGCGGGGCAGCGTCAGCCAATTCCCGCCACGCCCGAAGCCTGGGGGGACGTGATCCTGGCGCGATCTGACACGCCAACCAGTTATCATCTGGCAGTCACAGTCGACGACGCGCTACAGGGGGTTACGCATGTGGTGCGGGGACGGGACCTCTATGAAGCCACGTCGGTACATCGTTTGCTGCAAAAACTGTTGGGCTTGTCGGAGCCTGTTTACCATCACCACGACCTTGTCATCGATGATGACGGCCGCAAATTGTCAAAATCCGATGGGGATGTCAGCCTCAAGGCTTTGCGCCAAAATGGGGTCGAAGCAGCCGAAATCGAGCGATTTTTTCGTTTTTCAACCCCCTAACAACGCGAAATTGGCGTTAATTCTTCAAAAACCATGCGCAAATTGCATTGCTCGTCTGCAATCTTCGCGCTCGTAATCCAATCCATGGTGCACCAAATAGGCTGCATCGGAGGCAGTGACCTCCCTCAACATTTTACGCCATGCAGCTTTTCACATGGCGATCGTTTTTAGGATCGAGACAATGAACATTTTGAACTCTGTACAGTCATGGAACCGTGAACGCCGCACCCGCAACGCGCTGAACGGCCTTTCCGCACACCAGCTGGAAGATATCGGCCTGACACGCAATGCTATCAACGATATCGCCCGCAAGGCACGCTCGCTGTAAGCACAGATCGCGCTCGTCGCCATCGACGACGCGTTCCAGTAGCCAACAATCAAGCCAAGCGCCCGCACCCCCTAATTGCGCAGGGGGTCGGGCGTTTTGCTTTTGGGCAGGATCAGTTTCAGGCGGTGGCCTCAGCCGGCGACATGATTCAAGGCCACTTCCACACCGCGCAGTTCTGCCAAACCCTTGAGACGACCAATCGCCGGATAACCCGGCTGGCTGCTGCGGCCCAGGTCATCAAGAATATCCTGGCCATGGTCCGGTCGCATGGGGATCAAATGATCTTCGCGTCCTTCGTCGCGGCGGCGTTTCTCTTCTTTCAAGACGGCGGCAATCAGCGCCACCATGTCCGTATCGCCCGCAAGGTGTTCGTCCTCGTAGAAGGACCCCTTCAAATCAGAGCTCTCGCGGTGAACGTTGCGCAGATGCAGGAAATGGACGCGCGGGCCAAGCCGTTCCATCATGCCGGGCAGATCATTGTCTGGACGGGCGCCAAGCGACCCGGAGCACAAGGTGATGCCATTGGCAGGTGAATCGACGGCGTCCATGGTCGCCTTGTAATCTGCTTCGGTGGACATGATGCGCGGCAATCCCAACAGTCCAAAGGGCGGATCATCGGGATGGCAGCACATGCGCAGTCCGAGCTCTTCAGCCACCGGCACAACTTCCTCGAGAAATGAGTGCAGATGATGCCGGAGCTGCTCTGTCGAAATGTCATCATATTCCGCAAGATGTTGCCGGACATCGTCGAGTGAAAAGTTTTCCGCGGCACCTGGCAGGCCACAGACGATATTGTTGGTCAGATCCTTTTTCTGATCATCGCTCATTTGGCCGAAACGTTCAGCTGCGAGATCAACGATTTCGTCGGTGTAATCTGTCGTGGCGCCGTATCGCTCCAGAATGTGGATGTCAAAGGCCGCAAAGGTTGGATAGTCGAAGCGCATGCAGGTGCCGCGATGCGGCAGTTGCCAGGCCAGATCGGTTCGGGTCCAATCCAAAATCGGCATGAAGTTGTAGCAGATGGTGGATATGCCGCCGCCGCTTGCATTGGCGAGGTTCCTCAAGCTGGTCTTGTAATTCGCGATGTGGTCGCGCCAGTCACCCTTTTGTTTTTTGATGTCTTCCGACACCGGCAAGCTTTCGACGACTTCCCATGCCAGGTTCGAGGCGGCCCCATCCTTCAAACTCGCCAATTCGGCTTGCCTTTTTGAAATCTCTTCAGCCGTCCACACCGCACCGGTGGGAACGTGATGCAGCGCTGTAACAACCCCCTCAACACTAGCTTGCAGCATTGCCTCCAGTCCAACCAGGTCATGGGGGCCGAACCAGCGCCAAGTATGCCTCATTTTCTCTGCCCTCTCGAAATGGCGTACGGATAAGTCTCGCCTTCTGCTACCATCGCCAAGAGGTGCACAGATAGGTCAAATTCTCAATAGGCGGTTTGCGTGTTGTTTTGGAACGCCGCCGCTAATGGGTTTGACGGGCAATTTTGCCGGTTTGATCGTTGATGTCGACGGTGGCAGAAACGCCGCTTTCGACCACATCGAGCCAGATTCGATCCACCAGTTGCTCGACCAATTCGTTGCCCGACTGATTTGATTTGATGTGGTCCAGAAGAAAACGAACTCTGTCGACAAGTTCTTCGGGGGTGACGGGATCGTATTCCAAAATGGCGTTGAACGCCGCAGACAGATCTTGATCGACCTTGATCAATTCGGCGTCGGAGTCTGGTCTGTTTTTGACCACCTCCATCACTCGTTCGTGTGCAGCCTCGTAGCGAGCAATTAGCTCGCCGAGTTCTGATACCATAACGATACCCCATTTTTGGCCGCCCTAAAGGGATACTTAACGTTTACGTAAGGGTAGTGCGCATACGCGCCATAATCCGTCGCTTTTGTTATACACGGGGAAAATTTCAACATTCCCCCGCAGGGGTGGATCAGACACCGCTAGCAAGGTCGGTCTGCGCGACGGGATGCATCTAGTCGCGGTTCTGATGGATCGCTTGCCAGACTCGTTCAGGCGTCGCTGGCAGCGCAATGTCGCTCACGCCCTTGGAGGACAGCGCATCCAACAGTGCTGAGACAACTGCTGGTGTAGCGCCGACGGTGCCAGCTTCACCGGCCCCCTTGACCCCCAATGGATTTGTTTGCGTTTGGGTGGGCAGGCATTCGATTTCGATTGGCGGGACATCGCTGGCGCGAGGCATGGCGTAGTCCATGAATGAGCCCGACAGCAGTTGACCGGTTTCCGGTTCGTACACCACATCCTCCAACAGCGCCTGACCCAGACCCTGAACAATGCCGCCCACCAACTGACCTTCCAGCAACATCGGGTTGATGACCGTGCCAACATCGTCAATCGACACCAGTCGGATCAATTCAGTCACGCCCGTGTCCGGGTCCACCTCTAATTCGACCACCTGACAGCCGTTCGGGAAGGTGAAGCCCTGCAACAGGAAATCGCCCTGGCCGCTCAAGCCTAGACCGAGATGGGGCGGGAGTATTGGCTTGTATGAAAGCTGGGCCACCTTTTGAATCGGCATTTTCTTGTCGGTGCCGGCCACCACGAACGCGCCGGCTTCAAACACCAGATCATCGGTGCCCACTTCCATCAGATGCCCAGCGACGGCCCTGGCCTTTTCGATGACCTTGTCCGCCGCCGATTTAATCGCGCCGCCGCCATTGATCATGGAGCGGGATGCAACTGTGCCGCGGCCAAATGTTACCGCATCCGTATCACCTTGAATGACCCGGATCTGATCAAATGGCACACCCAGCCAGTCCGAAACCATTTGCGCAAAGACGGTTTCATGTCCCTGACCGTGGTTGAAGGTGCCGGGCAGCACAGAAACCCCGCCGTCTGGCTCAAACCGAATTTCCGCTGTTTCATTGGCAAGACCGGCATTTTCCATATGCAGGGCAATACCAATTCCACGCAGTTTACCGGCCTTTTCAGCGCGTGCTTTGCGCTTTTCGAAACCTTCCCAATCTGCAACCTCCAGCGCCCGTTCCATGACGGCGCCGAAATCACCGGAATCGATCTTGTAAACCAGCGGTGTCTGATAGGGCATCTCCGAAGCCGAAACCAAATTGATGCGGCGCAGCTCTGCTCGGTCAATGCCCGTCTGTTCTGCCGCCTTGTCCATCAAACGCTCAATCAGGTAGCTGGCCTCCGGCCGTCCAGCGCCCCGATAGGGTTGGGTTGGCGAGGTGTTTGTATGCACAGCTTCGGCCAGCGCATGGGCAACGGGTACCCGGTAGCAGCCTGTTGCAAGCGTGCAGGCGAACATCGGAGAAACGCCGCCACCACCCGAAAGATGAGCACCGGTATTGTAAAGCGAATGCACGTCCAAAGCGACAATCTTGCCGGATTGATCGAGGCCCATGACCGCCTCTACGTGCTGGTCCCGGCCGTGATAATCACTTAGCAGGGACTCTGACCTGTCAGCATGCCAGCGCACGGTTTTCTTCAGTTTCCAGGCAGCCCAGCCCACAATGGCATCTTCGGGATAGACCCCGCCTTTCATACCAAAGCCGCCGCCCACATCAGGAGCGACAACGCGAACAGTCGATTCTGGCAGGTTCAAGACACGGGCAATTTCGCCGCGAATCGAATGAGGCGCCTGGGTTGATGCGTGAAGGATCAACCGTTGATCACGGGAATCGTATTCCGCCACAACACCGCGCATTTCCATTGAATTGGCTGAAAGGCGGTTGTTGAAGAGCGACAGCCGCACCTGATGATGGGCCGATTGAAGCGCTTGTTTGGTGGCCTCGGCATCGCCGAGATCCACCCGAAAGGCGATGTTGTCGGGAACGTTGTCCCACAGCGCAGGTGCGCCATCTGCCAGGGCGTCTTCAGGTGTCAGCAGGACGTCGAGATCCACGTAGTCGATCTCCACCAGTTCTGCGGCATCGCGCGCCTGCTGCCGGGTTTCGGCAAGGACGACCGCAACCAAGGCGCCGGCATATCGTAGCCTGTCGATCGCCAGGGCAGGGGTTGGTGCGATGGCATTGGGTTTGTGAATGTGGGGCAGAATGGTGTGGCAGCCAAGTCCCCCCAACCCGTCTGCTACATAATCAGCGCCGGTCAGTATCTGAACAACACCGGGCATCGAACCGGCGGTTTCGCAATCAACCGAGATCAGTTTGGCATGGGCCACTGGCGAGCGCACAAATGCTGCGTGCAAGGCGTGAGGATGCACAGCGTCTTCGACATAATGGCCGGTACCGGTGATGAAACGATGGTCTTCTTTGCGTGGGACGGACTGACCGATACCAAACTTCATCAAATTGCTCTCCCCACCAATCCTGATGCCTGCAACATGGCACAAAAGTGGTGACTTTTGCCAGCGGGGTCGACGGTCATGGTGTCGCTGATTATGTTTCCCTTGTCCCCGATCAGAGTAATTCATGATGCAACGTGTCCTCCTAAATCAACATTCCGAAGATCCGCTCCAGTTCAGCCGGCTCATTTATGGCATGTGGCGATTGGCGGAAGACGCCGACACATCGCCGAAACATGTCCAGGCCAAAATTGAGGCCTGTCTGGAACAGGGCATAACCACCTTCGACCAGGCAGATATTTACGGCGGATACCGCAGCGAAAAGGTGTTGGGCGAAGCGCTCAAGACAGCACCACACTTGCGATCTCAAATGGAAATTGTCACGAAGTGCGGCATATTGCTGAACACGGACGCCTTTCCCGAGCGGCGGTTAAAATACTACGACACGGGTGCCCGTCACATCATCGACAGTGTCGACCGGTCGCTCGCCAATATGGCCATAGATCAGATTGATTGTCTGCTGATTCACCGACCCGACCCTTTCATGGACCACCGAGAAACGGGAGCGGCATTAGATGATTTGGTTGCAACCGGAAAGGTTCGAAGCATCGGTGTTTCCAACTTCAAACCTCACGACTGGGATTTGCTGCAGTCCGCGATGTCGATTCCACTGGTCACCAACCAGCTTGAAATTTCTGTCCTTGAGCACGCCGCGTTCACCAACGGAGACATCGCCTTTCATCAGCAACGAAATATTGCCCCCATGGCATGGTCGCCGCTGGGTGGAGGTGCTCTGTTTGATCGGTCCCGCGCCGATCTCGAATCATTGCAGACATGTTTGAACAGGATCGCCGGTGAACAGGGGGTTGGCATGGACGCGGTGGCTGTTGCCTGGTTGCTTGCCCATCCAGCCAACATCTTGCCGGTCATGGGCACCAACAATCTGGAGCGGATCCAAAAAATGGCATCGGCGACGACTGTTGAGATCGATCGACAGACCTGGTTTGAAATCTACGTTGCGGCGACGGGCCAGGATCTGCCCTGATCAAACTTGCCGCGCGACAAGGTGTTTGCCGGTTTCACGCCTTATTGGATGACATCAATCTGCTGCGCTGATATTGAATATTGTAACCACGCGAAATTGCCCCACCGGGAGTTGAGACATTGAATTGTGACCCCTTTCAAGACAGTGCCCCGCTGATCCAGCCACTGGGTCGGCAGGAGACTGTTGGCGTCCGGGTTGGCGGCGTTCAGATTGGCGGTAACGGCCCCATCGTTGTTCAGTCGATGACCAATACCGACACGGCAGATGTTGATTCCACGGTGGAGCAGGTGGCGGCACTCGCCAAAGCGGGATCCGAAATCGTCCGTATCACCGTTGACCGTGATGAGGCGGCGGCAGGGGTGCCAAAGATCCGTGAGCGTCTAGATCGGCTTGGGATCAATGTGCCACTCGTCGGCGACTTCCATTATATCGGCCACAAACTGCTGGCCGATCATCCGGCTTGCGCCGAGGCCCTGTCCAAATACCGCATCAATCCTGGCAATGTTGGTTTCAAGGACAAGAAGGACAAACAATTCGCGCAGATCATCGAGATGGCGATCAAGTACGACAAGCCCGTCCGCATTGGCGTGAACTGGGGGTCGCTGGATCAGGCTCTGTTGACCTCTTTGATGGATGAGAATTCGCAAAAGGGATCGCCGCTCAGCGCTGATGAAGTCATGCGTGAGGCAATCGTTCGATCCGCGCTGCTGTCAGCTGAAGAAGCCGAGCGGATTGGCCTTGGACGGGACAAGATCATCCTTTCTGCCAAAGTGTCCGAAGTTCAAAATCTCATCGCTGTCTATGCTGAGCTTGCAAAACGCAGCAATCACGCGCTTCATCTTGGCCTCACCGAGGCCGGTATGGGCACCAAGGGCATTGTCGCCTCGTCGGCCGCGCTGGGCATTTTGCTGCAACAGGGTATTGGCGACACAATTCGAATTTCGTTGACGCCGGAACCGGGTGGAGACCGAACCCGTGAAGTTCAGGTTGCCCAGGAACTGCTGCAGGTCATGGGCTTCCGGTCCTTTGTACCAATCGTTGCGGCTTGTCCGGGGTGCGGGCGTACGACTTCAACTACCTTCCAGGAGCTGGCTGCCAAGATTCAGGGACAGCTGCGGCAAAACATGCCGGTCTGGCGGGAAAAATATCCGGGCGTTGAGGAACTTAAAGTGGCGGTCATGGGCTGCATCGTGAACGGTCCGGGTGAAAGCAAGCATGCCGATATCGGTATTTCCCTGCCGGGTACAGGCGAAACACCGGCTGCCCCCGTCTTCATTGACGGTCAAAAGGCGGTGACACTGCGGGGGGCCGGTATCGCGGAAGAGTTCGAAGAACTGGTGCAGGACTATGTCAAAACCCGCTATGGCGCAGAAGGTGAAAAAGAAAGTCCTGCGGCCTAGTTTTTTCGATCAACGATAAAACGGGCAGTCTCTCTCAGCACCTGCGCTTTGTCGCCAAAATCCGCCAGGCAAGCATCGGCTTCTTCCACGGCCTCGGCCAGTAAGCTTTCGACACGGGGTATGCCCAATATGCCGACCAGCGTACCCTTGCCGCGACCCGCATCCTTGCCAACGGCCTTGCCCATGGTTTCCGCGTCCGACGTCACGTCCAGCAAATCGTCTGCAAGCTGAAAAGCCAGGCCAATCGTCTCGCCATACCGCTCAAGCCGCGCCATTTCTTCGGCATCCGCCTGGCCCAGAACACCGCCTGCGACACAGGCAAATTTGATCAGTGCGCCGGTCTTCATCCTCTGAAGAAGCCTGATCTCAGCCTCATCTGGATCCCCCGATTCAGCTGCCAGGTCGAGCATCTGCCCGCCGATCATGCCACCAAGGCCGGAGGCTCTCGCCAGTCTGTTGGTGAGCTCAGCGCGAATTTGAGGGTCGGGATGACACGCCGGATCGCTCAGCAGGTCAAAGGAAAGGGTCAGCAAGGCATCTCCGGCCAGAATGGCGGTCGCTTCATCATAGGCCTTGTGTACGGTCGGTTTGCCGCGCCTCAGATCGTCGTCGTCCATGGCTGGCAAATCATCATGCACCAGCGAATAGGAGTGCAGGCACTCCAGAGCACAGGCTGTTTGCATGGCTTGCTCTGCCTCAACATCAAACAGGGCAGCAGACTGGACCACCAAAAACGGACGAAGGCGCTTTCCGCCATTCAACAGGCCGTGCCGCATGGCATCTACCAGCCGCTCCGGCCGGTCAATTTCGCCGGCCAGCAGCTGTAGGGACATGGTGCTGTCGAGCCGCTGATGCACGGCTGTGGCGTTGGCTTCGAGCTTTTGATGCAGAGAAGTAGTCATAAGGCGTCCTATGCCGGACAACAGCATAAGGCAATGGTTCAAATCGACCGGTCCAAGTGAACCGACTGAAATGACGCGCATTGCCGATGCGTCAAACCATCGCTACACAGGGCCGATCTACGATCCCAAACACGCAGGCGGACTTGGAAAAAAAGGGCAATCAGGCAAGAGGCGGAAGGCACTCTGGCGGCGAAGGTGGTAGTGGCGCCAAGTCCAACCCGCGTCGCGGCGGTAAGCCCAAGCGCCCCGCAAAAAAGCATCCGCGGTCACTCTGGCCCCGGATAGCCTGGCGACTGGCCGTCCTTGTCCTCGTGATATGCCTGACACCATTCCTCTTGATGCTGGTTTATTCCTCGTCATCGGTGCATCCGGTTTCAACCTTGATGTTGAGCCGGTGGGTCACGGGCGAGCCGGTGAAGCGCGACTGGGTCGACTTTGCGGATATCTCACCCTTTGTTTATCAGTCTGTCGTTTCGTCGGAGGATGGCCAGTATTGCAGCCACAAGGGCGTTGATTGGGAGGCAGTTGATCTGGTGGTGGACAACCTGCTGGAAGGCGAACGTCCGCGAGGCGCCAGCACGATAGCCATGCAGACCGTAAAAAACCTGTTTCTGTGGAACAGTCGGTCCTATGTGCGCAAGCTGCTGGAAGTGCCGTTGGCGCTGGTGGCCGACAGGGTGTGGGGCAAGCGGCGCATGATGGAGATCTATCTCAATATTGCCGAATGGGGTCCTGGAATCTTTGGAATCGAGGCAGCGGCGCAGCACCACTACAAGAGAAGCGCCAAAAAGCTGACCCGCCGGCAGGCGGCTATGCTGACCGTGACGCTGCCCAACCCGATCCTTCGAAATCCGCGTAAACCGAACCGGGGATTGCTGCGTTTGGGCCGATTGGTGGAAAAGCGCGCCAAGCAATCCGGCGCCTACGTCAAATGCCTGCGTTAATCACATGGCCTTGCATTTGCGATTGCACTTGCTTCTTTCCAGATTTTCGCTATATCAACCGCCAATTCACACTGAAATTTTCAAATGAGTGTGCTGGTCGCGACCACCAACAACGGTGTCGCACGAGAAACGAACACTTTCGACGTCCGACGGAGCAATAAAATGGCTGTCCCTAAGAGTAAGATCACACGCATGAAGCGCGGCCATCGCCGGTCGACAGATGCGCTGAAAAACCCAACATATGTTGAAGACAAGAATTCCGGCGAACTGCGCCGCCCACACCACATTGACCTGAAATCAGGCATGTATCGTGGTCGTCAGGTTCTGGAACCAAAAGATTCTGTCTAATCGACACTGAATTGAACTGAAAAAGCCCGTGGTGACACGGGCTTTTTTTATGTCATTGTAAACCGCGACATCAAACTTGAGGATCATCATGCTTACCAACTTCCCACTCATGGCGCTGGCGCTGATCATCTACAACGGAATCATGTTTGGGCTTGGCGGCGTGGCTCTGACCTGGCAGACCGAAATCTTTTCGCTCAACATGGTCTCGGGTGCCACTTGGGTCTTCAATCTCGGTGATCTGATGCTGACCATTGGTTTGGTCTTGCTGTTTATTGAAATTCTTAAGGCAACGCGTGTCGGCAAGATGTCGATCATCGATCATTTGTTGTCGACGGTCGTCTTGATCATTTTTCTGGTCGAGTTTCTGCTGGTGCCGGGCGCATCGACATCCGTGTTCTTCGCCCTGATGTTGATGACGCTGATTGACGTCATGGCCGGATTTTCCGTCTCCATCCGCTCAGCCACCCGAGACGTTAGTCTCGGCGATACCCTCTAGGCGACCTATTCGAGAACGGGTTCGCCGTCTGATCCGAGTGGAATGTCCTCATCGAAGTCGTATTCGGCTTCCTTCGGCGGGGGCTGGCGGTGCCGTTCGGCCACCCGCTGACGGTTGGCGTTTGAGACCGCACGCTGGCGCGACATGGCGCGTTTGGCCCGCAAGGCCATGCGCTGGCTTCGGGTCAACGGAGCCGGTGGCAGTTGGGCTTCCTCGGTGCGCAGGGCACCCAATTTGAGCGGAATGGTCTTCTTCGGCGGTACAGTGCCGATCGGAACAATGGTGTCCTTAGTTTTTTTAGTGCCAAGTTCCAGCATGCCGGCTTGCTGCGCTGACGCCGGCAGCACCCATAGAACAACTGAAAAAATCAGGGCCAAATTGGCGAGTTTAAACATCGGTCTTGTCCAAGAAGCTCCGTAATCTTTGCAGATTTTAGGCGATGATGGTTGGAATTTGGTTCAGGGACTTGGATAAGAATCGGTTAACGGCGCGCTTCCCTTACCCGTCGTTCTTGAGTATGGCTTGGCCAACACAATGAACGAAACGAGCGTTGTCATGAGCAGTTCCTATTCCACCAATCTGGACCGCAATGCGGCCAATTTTACGCCGCTGACACCCTTATCCTTTTTAAACCGCGCAAACCGCGTATTTGGTCATCGACCAGCCTATGTTTACGGCAAAACCAAGCGCAGCTGGGGCGAGGTCTTTACCCGATGCAAACAGTTTGCGGCCGCCCTCAATCAGGTCGGAATCGGCAAAAACGACACCGTCGCCTTCATCGCTCCCAACATTCCGGAAGCCTTTGAGGCGCAATTTGCCATCGCCATGGCTGGCGCCGTGGTTAATCCGATCAACATTCGCCTGGATGCCGCAACCATCGCCTACATTCTGGAGCATGGAGAGGCCAAGGCGCTGGTGACGGACAGCCGCTTTTCTGGTGAGGTCAAGGCAGCGCTGGCGCAGCTCAACAATCCGGATTTGCTGGTCATTGATATTCTGGACCAGGAGACGGACGAGCCGGAAGGCGAAGCGCTCGGGTCGATGGATTATGAAGCCTTTTTGCAGACGGCAGATGCCGAGAATCTGGAAAACTGGCAGATGCCCGGCGATGAATGGGACGCCATATCGCTGAACTATACGTCGGGCACAACCAGCGATCCGAAGGGCGTCGTAGTGCATCATCGCGGCGCTTACCTGATTGCGATGGGCACCATCGCCGCCTGGCCATTCACAGGCGCTGGCAAGGGCAAATTCCCGGTGCACATGTATGTGGTGCCGCTGTTTCACTGCAACGGTTGGGGTCATGCCTGGGCATTGGCCGCGATGGGCGGCATGAGCGTATTGATCCGCAACATCACCGCCAAAAACCTCTATGATGGAATCGCCGAGCACGGCGTGACGCATTTCGGTGGCGCGCCAATCGTGTTGTCGATGCTGATCAACGCCAAGGAAGACGAGAAAAAGCCGTTTGACTGGCCCATTCAGGTTTACACGGCAGCCGCACCACCGCCGCCATCTGTCCTGCACGCCTTCAAACAGGCAGGCTTCGATCTGACCCATGTTTATGGTCTGACCGAAACTTACGGCCATGTGGTTGAATGTATTGAACAGGAAGAATGGTCTGGATTGTCGCCTGACGCACTGGCGGAGATGAATTCGCGGCAGGGCGTTGGCTATGCAGTAACTGAAGATGTGATGGTCGCTGATCCCGAGACCATGCAGCCGGTCCCGGCTGACGGTGAAACTATGGGTGAGATCATGATCCGCGGCAACGTCGTGATGAAAGGCTATTATCGCAACAAGGACGCAACCGACGCTTGTTTTGCCGGTGGTTGGTTCCATTCAGGCGACTTGGCTGTCATGCACCCCGACGGTTATCTGCAGATCAAGGATCGCTCCAAGGACATCATCATATCCGGTGGCGAAAACATCTCGTCCGTGGAGATCGAGGGCATCCTGTACAAGCATCCGGACGTGGCCGCAGCGGCAGTTGTCGCAAAGCCGGACGAGAAATGGGGTGAAACGCCCTGTGCCTTTGTTGAACTGCGCGACGGGGCCGAGACGACAGAAGAGGCCATAATCGATTTCTGCCGAGACAACATGGCGCGCTTCAAGATCCCGAAAACCGTGATCTTCCAGGAACTGCCGAAAACGAGCACAGGCAAGATTCAAAAATTCGTTCTACGGGACCAGTTGCGCGACTGATACAACCCAGCATGGCTTACCGGGTCGGCAACAACCGATCCAGATAGTCCAGTTCGAGTTTTGGACGGGTGGTTTCACCCAGACGACGGCGGATGGCCTCGAGGATACGGCGCGCCCGCTGGGCATCAATTTCACCGGGCACTTTGGTATCATTGCCCAGCTGAGGACCTTGGCTGCGGCTCTGGCGTCCCAGCGGATCGCGCT
>JABSRX010000268.1 GCA_013214695.1 Rhizobiaceae bacterium
TCTCCAACTATTTCGCACCGCTGGCCGCTGGTGTCGATGCCACAACGCTGGAAGCCGCCCGCGAACAGGGTGCCGTTCTGGCCTATGGCGCCTTCATCACCGCCGTCATCAACTTCCTGATCATCGGTTTCATCGTGTTCCTCATGGTGCGCGCCCTGAACCGCATGATGGCGAAAAAAGAGGAAGAGCCTGCACCGCCTCCTGGCCCGTCACCGGAGCAGGAGCTGCTGACTGAAATCCGCGACGCGATTGTGAAGCAAAACGCCATGCGCTTGTGACCCACTGATAGGCTCACAAACACCCATATTCCGGCCTGCCGTCTGAAACAGCGGCAGGCCCATTCAAAGCGAAAAGGAGAATCCAATGGAAGCTTTGGTTCCAATCATCATTCAGGTCGTTTCCGGCATGGTCGGTGGCGGCGTTGCCGGCGGCATCTTGAAACAGGCCGCCATGACCATGCTGCCAAAACTGCTGGCCGGCGGCATCGGCGGTCTTGCAGGTGGTCAGGGTCTTGGCCCGATCATTGGCGGACTGCTGGGCGGTACTGCGGGCGATGCCGGCAGCGGCATGGACCTCGGCGCGATCCTCGGCAGCATCGGCGGTGGCGCCGTTGGCGGTGGCGTGCTCACCGGTATTGCCGGAGCCGTGCTCAAGGGCCGCGGCTAAGTCTGCCAGATATCTGAAAGAAGGGCGGTCAATTTGGCCGCCCTTTTTGTTTGCCGGCGTTCGACTGCACGGCAAATTAATTCAGCCGGTCACGCGTTTCTTGATGCGGCTGAGCCCGACCGGCGTCACCCCCAAATAGCGGGCGATTTCGTTCTGGGTCACCAGGTCCAGGATTGCCGGCGCGGTCTCGAGCATGCGCTTGTAGCGCTCCTCCGCCGACAGGCACAGCAGTTCGTATTCGCGGTTCTCTTTCTTCATGCCGAAGCCGAGCAGAAAATCGACCACGGCAGAGGAAATCTCGGTGTCGGATTTGCTGGCTTCGTAAAGATCGCTGAACTTCACCACCGTCATCCGACAGGGTTTCAGGCAGACCAGGCTGAATGTACAGGCCTTGCCGGCATAGCTCGCCATCAGACTGCCAATGCTGTCCCCCGGCAGGATGAACGACTTGATGTGTTCCTTGCCTTCGGGAGACAGGTAATAGGCCTTCAACAACCCTTCATGCACCACATAGAGCGATTGGTCGTGGTCGCCCTGATGAAACAGATGATCCCCGGCCTGCGTGGTCAGCGGGGTGCCATGGCTGGCTATGAATTCACCGAGTTTCATGTCTTTTAACCTGGGTTAATTACGCGCATTGCAGGTTTGGCTAATTTGCACAAAACAAGCGCCAAACCAATCTGGGCAGACACTATCATGAGCATTGTTGGCAAGCATATTGTGATCACCGGCGGCACTTCCGGCATTGGCCTGGAATTGGTCAAACAGCTGTATGACGGCAATGAAATCTCCGTCATCGGGCGTCCGTCGCCCCGATTGCAAGATCTGAGTGCTCGATTTGAACGGCTCACCATCATCGAAGCCGATCTGGCCGATCAGCAGGCGGTTGAGATGGCGGCTGACCAGCTGATAAAGAGCGGCAAAAGAATCGATGTTCTGATCAACAATGCCGCCGTTCAATTCACCCCGCACTTTCTCAGCGATGACTTTCGATATGAGACCATCCGGCGGGAAATCGACGTCAATCTCACTTCGATCTGCACCCTCATATACTTGCTGATGCCCAGCCTGCTGCAGAAAGAGCCCACACTGATTTTGAACATCAATTCGGGGCTGGGACTGGTGCCTAAAACCAGTTCGGCCATTTATTGCGCCACTAAGGGAGGATTGAACCTGTTTTCACAATCCCTGCGCCACCAGTTGGAAGATACCAATATCGACGTCAAGCAGGCTTTCCTGCCGTTGGTCGACACGGCCATGACCCAGGGCCGCGGCAGCGCCAAAATATCGCCGCAGGAGGCGGCTGCTGCGATCATCCGTGGCATGGCCAAAAAGGGTGCCACAATCGATATTGGCAAGGTCAAACTTCTGCGCCTGATACAGCGCCTGTCCCCGTCTCTTGCCCAAAGAATCATGAAAGCGAGCTGAGCCCATGAAACCTCTCATCAAGGTCATGTTGATTGTTGGCGCAGCCTTTGCGACGACTTTCGTTCTCGGGCGCCTGCTCGGTATTCTGACTGTCGAGAATGTGCGTTACTGGCTGGAACTGGCGCAAACCGTCAATCCGTTATGGGTCGCGGCAACGGTCATCTTCCTGCTGTTTATCGACATTTTTGTTGCCGTGCCGACTTTGGCGCTGAGCATCATGGCAGGCTTTTTCCTCGGCTTTCCGTTTGGGTTTCTCAGCGCAATGACCGGCGTGTCCTTGGCCGCCTTCACCGGATTTGCGCTGAGCCGCAAATGGGGAAACCAGGTGGTCGTCCGATTGGTCAAGGACGAGGAACAGCGTCTGGAAATGGCCGATGCTTTCGCCCGCAACGGTCCGACAATGATCGTGCTGTCGCGGGCCGCGCCGATGGTGCCAGAGTTGACGTCCTGTCTGGCAGGCGCAACGGGAATGAACTTCCTGCGCTATGTGGTGTTCTTCCTGATTGGCACGGTACCTTACGTTGCGATCGCAACATATGCCGGCTCGATCAGCTCCCCTGACAGCCCGAAGCCGGCCATTTTCGCGGTGCTGTTTCTCTATGGCGTGTTGTGGATTGGTTGGTATCTGTTCCGCCGCCGGACCCGCAGGGTTGTGCAGGGCTGAGGGTGCGGTTGCTACTGTGCAGCAGCTGTGACCTCAACTTCGACCTTGAATTCTTCGCGGGTAAAGCCTGATACGATCACCAGGGTTGAGCCGGGCAATGCTTCCCTCACGCCGATGAACTCATCCCGGGCCCGCATATAGGCCGGGAAATAATCCCGGCTGGTGACAAAGGCCGAGACATGGACCACATCGGCGGCCGACATTCCGCCCTGCGCCAGGATTTCAGCAATGCTCTCAAAACAGATACAGGCTTGCGCGTAGGCATCGTCCGGAATTGTCCCGTCGCGTGAAATGCCCAACTGTCCCGAGGTCCTGATCACCCGCCATCCGGCTGGAATTTCCACGCCATGGGCATAGCGCCCAAACGGCGGATGCACATTTTCCGGCACCAATGCTTTCATATCACTCCATCCTGTCGCAGGGGCCAGATTGGCCTTGACCGCAAAAAAATTCTCTGCAAGCTTGGCTTCATCTCTGGCACGGATTTTATTCAAGGGCCACGCAAAACCGATTTCGTCTTGGAGGGCGAGATGGTGAGACGTGCTCCG
>JABSRX010000269.1 GCA_013214695.1 Rhizobiaceae bacterium
GATCGCGGCAGAAGATCTCAATGCCGAACCGGCCAGGCGCTATATCGCCACCTCGCTGAGACGTGAATTTGCCAGCGAAAGCGGCACCGAGCTGAATTCGATTTTGCCGCAGATGAACAAGTTCACCTCTCACTATCTGACGAAAAAGCAGACAGTGCTTCGCAAAGTCTCCGCCTTTGTGGAGAAGTTCAAAGGAGTCGGCGGGCAGCTTTAGCTTGGCCGCTTTGATTTGGGACTGGTGAGTTGCTTGCAAAGTCGAAACTCCACACCAGCAGTCGATGTGCCGGCGGGGCAAAAACCCTAGGGCATCGGGGCCCAGAGCGAAGCGAATATTGTTCCGAAATGATGGCGGAGAGGAAGGCCGCCAAGATGGCGACGCCACATGTCGCCTGAGATGGGTTTAGCGCCTAATTTCTCTGATTTTTCTTGCTGATCTCTGCTGCCTCCCATTGCAATCTGTCGCAAATACTCTTGCAGTTTTTGGCGGGTAAGAAGGTGGGTCTAGTATGCCGCGTGTTGCGAACGAACTCTCCGCGTTGGAAGTAAAGCGGCTAAAGCATCCTGGCAAAGGGCGCAACGTCACCTTTGCCGTAGGCGGCGTTTCTGGACTCTATCTGCAAGTAACTCCGAATAATGGCCGCACATGGCTATTGCGCACCAAAGTGGGTGATTCACGCCGCGAAATTGGGCTGGGCGGTTATCCCGATGTGACTCTGTCAGTGGCGCGTGACCGTGCCAGAGAGGCAAAGGACAAGATAAGGCGGGGGATTGATCCCATTGAAGAGCGCAAAGCTGCAAGAGCGGCGCTCAAAGCCGCGCAGCGCCGTGGACTTACTTTTCGCGATGCTACCGACAAATACCTTGCCGCAAAACTGAACGCCTTCAAGAACCCCAAGCACCGTCAACAATGGCGCAATACCCTTGCAAGCTACGCATCACCTGAGATTGGTGATATGCTGGTGAATGACATATCTGTGCAGGACGTTTTTCGCGTCTTGCAGCCAATCTGGCATGACAAGACGGAAACCGCTTCACGCCTGCGCGGGCGGATCGAAGCTGTTTTGTCCTGGGCGACTATCGCTGGACATAGGACAGGCGACAATCCCGCTCGTTGGTCGGGCAACCTGAAAGAGCTTCTACCCGCCCCTTCCAAAGTGGCGAGAGTTAGAAATCATCCGGCTTTGAAGATTGATGACGCTACCCAGTGGTTCGCTTCCGTGCGTGAACGTGGAGGATTGAGCAACCGCGCACTTGAGTTTGCAGCCCTGACCGCTAGCCGAAGCCAAGAGGTTCGGGGTGCACGTTGGGATGAAATAGATAGCGATGTCGGTTTATGGATCATTCCTGCCCAGCGAATGAAGATGGACCGCGAACATCGTGTTCCACTGTCCAATGAGGCCTTGGCACTTCTCGAAGCATTGCCACGTTATGAAGAAAATCCGTTGGTCTTTCCAGCGCCGCGCGGAGGAGAACTGTCCGACATGAGCCTCAGTGCCGCTATGAGGAAGCTGCATAAATCTCAGTTTGATAGTGATGGCGTTGGCTTTATCGATCGCGTGAGTAAACGCCCAGCTGTACCGCACGGATTGCGCAGCACCTTCCGCGATTGGGTTGCAGAACGCACCCATTTTCAAAGCGATATGGCGGAAGTGGCTTTGGCCCACAAAGTTTCGAATGCGGTTGAAGCAGCCTACCGGCGTGGCGACATGCTAGATAAGCGCCGTCGCATGATGACTGCTTGGTCCGAATTTCTAAACGGCAAACAAGAGACATCATCAAATATTGTCGAGTTTCGTTGATCGATGCCGAAGAAAGGAGAAATTCGACTTTAAACCAATTTGCGGCACATGCGCCAGGCTTTGGCTTGGCTGGAAATCCAAAGCCGCGTGTCATCTAAGCCTATTCGAACGATTTTAGGTAGTGACGCATACCAGCTCGAAAAGAGCAGAAAAGCACTAGCAGCCTTCAGGGCTCGTGTTCGTAAAGCACTCGGCAGAAAGAGAACTACCAGCAAAACCGAAATCACGTTGAACGTTCCCCGGAAAGAAGTCACAGCCTTCCAGCACTGCTATGATGGCCACGCTATGTGTATGCGCATAAACCGCGCATCTGGGCAGACATTGGCGCTCAGAGAGGATATCGCAAAGTCCACAAAGCCACGGGGACGGCCAAAGCTAACCAGCACCCAGCGTGCCGGACGCTTGTCCAAAAAATACCACATTGGAGATAGGCAGAAGCATAGAATTCGAAAAACAGAAAGAATCGCCAAAAGAGATGCCGAATGGTCTCGTGGTCTTAGACAACGCGGTGAAACCATACTGACCTACACTGTTGGGCGGCCAAAATCTTAACGCGTCTCATGTTGATCGGGGCAAGATTGTTGAACTGTTCGGCGCATGCCGTGCGAGCATACATGATTGCAAATCTTGTGCTCTAAAGCATCGCTGCGTCCCAAAGGAATGGGCGCATGCGCGATGACCTATTAAACGAACCCCTGCTCTTCGGCCTCACACACGCCAAACAGGAAATCGAGGGTTGGGTCGACGACTACAACAACCAACAGCCCAATTCAGCCCTGAGCTACCAAACACCGGTTGCCTATGTCGCCAAATTCAATTCAGTAGAGGCAATTGCCAAGCTTGAACTAACAGCGCCATATGACGTAAGTCGAGCCTTGGCTCAAAAACAAGCTGGATGAGTGTTGAGTGGGACGTCAGGCCATACCAAGATGGACGGCACAGTCCGCTATCTCGATGTTGATCTCGAAGATGCGCTCTCGATTTCAGAGGGCGCTGAGATCTGATGATCTCGGACCGGCACCTCGGTGTCGACTCATAGTTGCCGTTTAATGAATGCAGGAACTGTAGTTGCGATTTTCCAAAGCAGCCGTTCGGAGCGCGCCGATTACAAAGACACTGGATGACCGAGTTGCGGCTTGGATTCAATCGGTCGCCGCAACACATGCGTTAAACCGTTCTGCCGGGGTTTCGTATCCCAGCGTTTTTCGGGGGCGCTCATTAAGCTGTCTTG
>JABSRX010000270.1 GCA_013214695.1 Rhizobiaceae bacterium
GATTTTTGGGCATGCCTCCAATGAATTTCCTGCAGGGCGAGTTGCAGTCGATTGGTGACAAGACACACGTTGTCGGCGACGGTTTCTCCATCGAGCTTTCGGCCAGCAGCGCCTATGCAGCAAACGCCCATCATTCGCGATCCGTGACCCTCGGCATTCGCCCGTCCGACCTCACTCATCAAAGCGACGCGCCAGATCAGGCCAGCATCGATCTGGACGTTGTCGTTTCCGAATATATCGGTGCCCAGTCGGTGCTGATCTGTAATAGCGGCGACCAGAAGGTCGTCGTTGAACTTAAATCCGAAACACCAATTGCGCTTGGTCAGCGGCTGAGATTTGCGCTCAATCAGACAGCTATTCACCTGTTTGATCGCGCCGACGAAACCGCCATCACAAGCGCGTAACACAGCATGGGAGGAACATTATGCTGAAAGCCTTAAAGATCACAATTACGGCGGCCGCGGCGCTTGCTGCATCGACGATTGCCGGCGCGGCCAATCCGTACAAGGAATATGCTGGCCAAACTCTGGTGGTGAACTTCCCGGCTCATCCCCACTACAATGCGGTGATGAAAATCTTGCCGGAATTCACCAAGGAAACCGGCATCGAAGTTGAGGTTGACCAACTTCCCTACCTCAAAATGCGCGAGCGTCAGACGCTCGAATTGGCGCGCGACGAAGGTGAATACGACCTGATTGCCTATGTCGTCTTTTCCAAAGCCGACTACGTCTATGCCGATCAGTTGGAAAATCTGGCGCGTTACTACATGAACCCCAAACTGGCCGATCCGAGCTATGACGCCGACGATTTGATCGACGGCTATGTCTACAACATCGGTTTTGCCGGAGGTAACAAAGGCTATCTTGAGGGCAAAACAGGGTCTCTGTTCGGCATTCCTTATGGTTCCGAAACCTCCATCCTGGGCTACCGCAAGGACATTTTTGAAAAGCACGGTCTGAAGGTTCCTGAAACCTATGACGAGCTGCTCGATGTCACCTGTAAGATTCCACAATTGGAGCCTGGTATGGGTGGCCTGTCGTCGCGTGCCGCATCCGGACACCATGCAAGCCATGCTTTCCTGCTGCATCTGGCGCCTCTGGGTGGCCGCGTCTTTGACGATGCCTGGAACCCAATCGTCAACAATGAGGCCGGCCTGAAAGCAGCCAATGCGCTGAAGACGATTGTCGACTGCGGCCCCGAGGGCGCAGCTTCCTTTGGCTTTGGCGAGGCGCTCGGTTCGTTCCTGAACGGCGACACCGCCATGTTCCTGGACACAACCGTCGTGGCAGGTCAGATCAACGATCCGAAAAAATCGAAAGTGGTCGGCAAAGTTGGCTGGGCCCTGCACCCCATGGGCACCCGTCGCGGCAGTCAGACCGGGGGCTTCGGTATCGGCATCCCTAAAAATGCTGAAAACAAGGAAGCGGCCTTCCTGCTGATGCAGTGGCTGACATCCAAGAAGGGCGACAAGCTGGTGGCTCTGGCAGGTGGTAACCCATCGCGCTTCTCCACCCACGCGGATGCCGACGTCAACGCCAAGTTCCCGCACATGGCGACATTTGGTGAAGCCTTGAAGCATGCAGATCCTGACTGGCGTCCAATCATCCCTGTCTGGGGCAAGATCAACGCTGATCTCGGCACGACCCTCTCCAAGGTTCTGACCGAAGGCCTGGATCCGAAGGAAGCGCTTGACGGCGTTGCCGACCGCACCAAGGCGGTGATGGAAGAAGCCGGTTACTACACCTGGCAGTAAGAAAAGCAGGAGGGTCGCCCCCGGCGGCCCTCCAGTTTCCCCCAATCGATAGCAAGGCCCGACGATGAAAGCCGCGACCCTCAATCGCATGACACCGTATATATTCATGGCCCCGGCTGCCGTGATCATGGTCGTCGCGCTGCTGTATCCGCTGCTCTACATGGCCTATGGCAGCTTCCGAGATTGGGACCCCAGCCAGAAGCTGGGAGAAACCGAGTTTGTCGGTTTCAAAAACTACATCACGCTGATCAACGATCCGAACTTCCTGGAAAGCCTGACGGTCACGCTGACCTTCGCAGTCTCGGTGGTCAGCATTGAAATGCTTTTGGGTGTCGGCCTGGCCTTGCTACTTGATCGTAATATTCGCGGCATGTCGGTTCTGCGTACCCTGTTCATCCTGCCGATGATGATCGCGCCCGTCGTGGTCGGTCTGATGTGGCGCTACATGTATCACCCCACCGTCGGCACCTTTAACAGAGTGCTCAAATCCCTCGGGCTCGACGGGGTGGACTGGCTCGGGCAACACGCACTTTTGTCTGTGATCATCGCAGATATCTGGCAGTGGACGCCGTTTATCTTCATCCTCTCTCTTGCGGCACTCCAATCCTTGCCCCAGTCGGCGCTCGAAGCAGCGCGGATTGATGGCGCCAATGGATGGCAACAGATCTGGCACATCAAATTACCCCTGATGATGCCGGTTCTGATTGTCACCTGCCTGTTGCGACTGATCGATGCGTTCAAGGTGCTGGAAGTCATCCTGGTGATGACCGAAGGCGGCCCGGGCCTGTCCACCGAAATTCTCGCCCTGCGCATCTCGCGCACCGCCACCGAGTTCCGAGAGCTGGGCGTTGCGGCTGCGATGTCGAACTATCTGCTGCTGATGCTGCTGATCCTGACAGCGGCGATGTTCGCCTACAACAAGATCACCGAGGCGCGCGCGGCGCGACTGCGTGCGGCTGCGGAGGAGGACGTCTGATGAGCCAGCAATATCAACGTCAGAATCCAGCTTTCTACGCGCTGCTGGTCGTGCTGATCTTCATGGCCGTTGGTCCGATCATGTTGATGTTCGCCAACTCGTTCAAATTGGATGTCGACATCATTTCCGGCACCAGCGGTTTGCTGTTCCTGCCGACCATTCAAAACTATGAAACGGCGTTGTGCGACATTCTTTGGTACGAACTTGACCACCTGGATTTCTGCTCGCTGAAATTTGGTGGCGCCTTCATCAACTCGTTGATCATCGCCTTGGTGTCGACCTTGCTGACACTGGTGATCGGCTGCATGGCCGCTTATGCGCTGGTGCGCTTTCAATTCATGGGCCGCGACACCGCCTCGCTCACCACGTTGATGGTGCGCATGGTGCCGCCAGCGGTTCTGTTGGTTCCCGTCTTTGGGCTTTGGAACAACGATTTCTGCATCGGGAAGACTACCTTCGTTGGCGCTTTGATCCGCGACTGGTTTGGCGGACGTGGCGATGTCTGCCTGGCCGGAACCCATTCCGGCATCATCCTGATCTACGTGGCGATGAACCTGCCTTTCGTGA
>JABSRX010000271.1 GCA_013214695.1 Rhizobiaceae bacterium
CGTGATCGCGACGATCGCCACGATTTCGCCGACCCAGGCGCTCCCCGTGCCTATGACGGACAAGATGACGGTTCCGACGGTGTTCCGTTCGACCAGCCAAGGGATCGCGCCTCGGCGGCCTACGAACCCGTCCAGGATCCAAGTCGGCGGTATGCGCTGGCCCACACTCAGCAAAGCTCCGCGGCAGACAGGACCAAAGACGGCGGCGGCGGCGCCGCCGCGGCAGATGCCGAAGCGGGTGAAGACGGCGAAGGGTTCGACGGTTTCCGCGGCTACGATGTCTGGTTGCAGGGCGGGTACACCTTTGTCGACCGCGACAGCGGCGGCACCGATGTAACCGTGTTCCAGGGCGGGGTGGACTATCGCTTCGACGACCGCGCCGTGGTCGGTGTGATGGGGCAGCTCGACATATCGTCCTATGAAGGCTCGGAGAACGGCATCGAAACCAGCGCCGATGGCGTCGGCTTCCTGGTCGGTCCTTACGCTGTCGTGCGGCTGGATGAGCGGATCTATGCCGAAGGCCGGGTGCTGTATGGCTGGTCCTACAACACGGTCGACGCGCTTGGTCTGTTCGAGGACGACTTCACCACCGACCGTCTGTTGGTGATGGGGCAGGTGACCGGTGACTTTGACGTCGGGATGTTCAACCTCAATCCCTTCGCGAAAGTCACCTATTACTGGGAGAATGCCCACGAATATACGGACAGCCTGTTGCGCACCATTCCGGAGCAGACCTTCAAGATGGGTCAGTTCCAGATCGGGCCGAAAATATCGACCCGGATCAATCTGGATGGTGGCGTTGTGATCAGTCCGCATGTGTCCTTGACCGCCGCGTGGAACTTCGAGTCCTTTGATGAGGAAGATCCGGCGGAAGAAGAGGAGGATTCGGTCAGTGGCCGGGTCAGCTTCGGCACCAAGGTGTCGACCCCATCCGGGCTGCAGCTGACCTTCGATTTCTTCTATGACGGCATCGGCCGGGACGACCACGAATCCTATGGCGGCACGGCAAGTCTGACCATGCCGTTCTAAGTGTCCGGCTCCCGGCGCACGATTCCCTAGGACGTCCCCTCGGTCTTCTGGACCGAGGGGGCAGCCACAACAGCGGCGCCACCGTCGTCGCTTCCGTCGCCACCGCCGCAGTCGCCTCCACCGCAGCCGCCGCCGCTTCAGCATTTGCCGCGCCGGGGTGTCGGCGTTGCAACCTCCGAACGCCGACACCCCGCAAACCAAATATCGCGTGACAAGTTTGCACCCGGGCAGCGGCGGTGTGGCGCGCCGCCGCCGTTGTCGCAGCCGTCGCGCGACGCGGGGTGTCTGTGCTGGACGCTCGCCATTTGTGGTTTGTGGTGCGGCACCCGCTACTCGCCGCAGTGCGACAGTCGACAGAAGACCGTCATGCACTTCTTGAACGGCTGAGCTCCTTACCCTCCGCCATCGCCCGCCGCCGCCGCCGCCATCGCCTGCCGCCGCCATCGCCTGCCGCCGCTACCGTTGCTCACCGCTGTTCGCCGCCGCCCGCCGCTGCTCGCCGCCGCAAGGTGCGCCTCAATAGCGTCCGGTGGAAAGGGGGGCGAAAGTCTCTTGCAGGGGCAACGCGGACAAGCGATATTCGGTTGGGCGCAAGCGGCTGCGGTTTTGCAGGGCCGCCAAAACGGCGCCAACAATTCAGGTCACCCCAAAAGGCAAGTACACATGAGCAATCAACCAGCCCCCGTCGACCCAGATGGCTTGATGGAATTTTCCGTCGTTTTCACCGACCGCTCGCTCAACCATATGTCGCAGCAGTTCCAGCAGGTGATGCGCGATATTTCAGACACATTGAAGGACGTTTATCAGGCGGACGCCACGGTTGTCGTGCCGGGCGGTGGCACCTACGGCATGGAAGCGGTGGCGCGCCAGTTCGCCACCGGCAAAAAGGCGATGGTGATCCGCAATGGCTGGTTTTCCTATCGCTGGACGCAAATTTTTGAGGCAGGTGATATTCCCGCCGAGCATGAGGTGCTGAAAGCGCGGCAGATCGGCAATGAGCATCCGGCGCCGTTCGCGCCATGCCCGCTGGAAGACGTGGTGCGTGAGATCAAGGCGGCGCGACCCGATGTTGTTTTTGCCCCTCATGTGGAGACGTCTGCCGGCATCATTCTGCCCGATGACTACATCCAGGCGGTTGGCGCAGCGGCCCATGAAGTCGGCGCCCTGTTCGTGCTGGATTGCATTGCCTCCGGCACGGTCTGGGTGGACATGCGGGCCAACAATGTCGACGTGCTGATCTCGGCGCCCCAGAAAGGCTGGAGCGCGTCGCCGTCGGCCGGCCTGGTGATGCTCAGCCAGCGGGCCGTCGACGTGATGGAGGGAACCGCCAGCACGTCCTTTGCGGTGGATCTCGGCAAGTGGCACCAGATCATGCAGGCCTATGTCAACGGCGGCCATGCCTATCACGCCACCATGCCAACCGATGCGCTGACCAAGTTCCGCGACACCATGATGGAAACCAAGGCCTATGGCTTTGACAAGGTGCGCGATGAACAGCTCGAACTTGGTGCGCGGGTGCGTCAGCTGCTCGGCGAACGCGGTTTCAAAAGCGTGGCCGCACCGGGCTTTGAAGCCCCGGGTGTTGTCGTCAGTTACACCGATGATCCGGAGATCCAGAACGGCAAGAAATTCGCCGCCCAGGGCATTCAGATTGCCGCCGGCGTGCCGCTGATGTGTGATGAGCCGGACGATTTTTCGACCTTCCGCATCGGCCTGTTCGGTCTTGATAAACTGCACGGCATAGACGGCGCGGTCGGCAAGCTGGAAACGGTATTGGACGCCATCGAAGCGGCATAGCCGCGTAGCGGCGTAGCGGCGGCGAGGGCGACGGCGGCGACCGCGGCAGCGGCGAGAGCGGCGGCGAGGGGGCTTTTGTAGTGCCAACTTAATGGCGGCCACATCAGCGGCGGGCGAATGTTGCCGCACGCGCCGTGTTCGCTGCACGCGCCGCCTCAGCCTCAACCGCTCAACCGCTCAGCCGCTCGCCGATCGCCGATCGCCGCTCAGGCGTCGGCCAGAACTTCGCTGATTTCCAGCCATTCCTCTTCCACCTCGTTGAGGCGGCGTTCGAACTCGGCTTTCTTGGTGGCCAGATCGCGGATGCGCTTGGCGTCGCGTTCGGTGCTGGCGGTGGCCAGCAGCTTGTCGAGCTTTTTGATCGCCTCGTGGGCCTTTTGCATGACGGCTTCAAGGTGCTGCAGGCGCTTGCGGGCTTCGGCCGTGTTGCCGCGCGACTTCGCCTGTT
>JABSRX010000272.1 GCA_013214695.1 Rhizobiaceae bacterium
ATAGGCATATCAGCAGCCAGAGAAAGCGCCAGAGTTGGTTTTGGACAATCGCCATCTTGCAGTTCCTTGCCCATCGGGAAAAACACCCGATTTCAAAGACACTACAAATGATATTTTATTTTGAAACAAAGTATATATACAAAAATATTATTTTAATTTTTGGATTTATTATATTTTTGCAGATAAATTTTCATTTACAAAAAAAGACTAGCACTACTTCACCGGCCGCACCAAGCCTTCCTGAGCGACACTGGCAATCAAGCCGCCTTCCCGCGTGTAAATGGCACCACGGTTAAACCCTCGCGCCCCACCGCTAAACGGGCTGTCCATTGAATAAAGATGCCAGTTGTTGAAGTCGACAGGGCCGTGAAACCACATGGAGTGATCGAGGCTCGCCGTCATCACCGCGCGCTTAAACCATGTAAGCCCATGCGGCCGCATGGCCGAGGCCAACAGGTTCATGTCAGAGGCGTAGGCCAGCAGGCATTGATGCATGCGCGGCGTCAGATCGTCCGGCAGTCCTTCCATGCGAAACCACAGGGCGTTTGCGTCAGACATGGGTTGCGGGTCGAAATGGTCCTGCGGCGCGATCTCGCGGATGTCGATGGGCCGCCGCCGCAGATAGTCGGCGCGTCGCTGGTCGCTGACCCGATGGGCGTTTTCCTCGCGCAATTGCTGGCGCGTTTTCAGCCCTTCCGGTCCCGGCACATCGGGCATCGGATGCTGGTGATGCCAGCTCTCCTCTTCGACATGAAACGAGGCGGACATGTTGAGGATCTGCTTGCCATGCTGAATGGCCACCACCCGCCGCGTTGTGAACGAACGGCCATCGCGGGATTGGTCGACCTGATAGATCACCGGGATGCTCGGATCGCCAGGCCTCACAAAATAGGCGTGCAGGGAATGGCAAATGCGGTCTTCCATCGTGCGGTAAGCGGCGACCAGCGCCTGAGCGATCACATGGCCGCCAAAGATGCGCATGCTGGTTTCGCCCCCCGAACCGACGCCGCGGAACAGGTCGACCTCCAATTGCTCGATATCGAGCAGGTTCAGCAGCTCTGCAACAATGTCGGTCATGGTGTCCTTGCCGCTCATTTGGGATCGATGGCGGGCAGTTGCGGCCCCGCCGCTTCGATATCCGCACCGGCGGCGAGCAGCGTATCTTCGCGGAAACGCGCAGCGATTAATTGCACGCCAATCGGAACGTCTTGATCCGAGATGCCCGTGGTCACACAAAGCCCCGGCAGACCGAGGAAAGGCGGGCCGATCTGCGGAATCTGCGCCTCGGCGACGCGATCAAAGGCCTCGGGCGATTCCACGTCGAGATTGTTTGGAAACGGCGGTTCACCGGAAATCGGGCACAGGATCACCGGGTATTTTTCAAAGAAGATGTTCCACTCGCGCCCCAGCGTCACCCGCCGCTGCAGGCAATCCATCACCCTATTCAGATCGGGTGTCGGGCAATGCCGCTGCAATTGCTCGTAGACGAAAAGCGAATCCGGGTCGCCTTCGGCTTCCACCGCCGCCGCGGCGCCTCGGCGAAATTCTGCCAGCCACAATACCAACTGCATCTGCGTCAGTTCCCGCATGTCGGGCATTTCGACTTCGTCGACCTGCCATCCGGCGAGTTGCAGCCGGTTGGCGGCGTCCTTCAGCGCGGATTGCACCGCACCATCCACGGTCATGCCCGATGGTTCCAGACACAGTGCCACACGCTTTGCCTGGGCTGGCAGTTGCAGCGGTACAGGCGCCCACCAGGGGTCGCGATGGTCTGCCCCGGCCATTGCCTCATATCCCAGCTTCACGTCGGCCATTGTCCGCGCCAGGGGCCCCGAGACGGCCATGATCTGCCCGCCAATATGCCGGTCCGGCGAACTCAGATTGACCGCCGGCACACGCCCCAGCGACGGGCGCAGGCCGTGCAGGCCGCAGGCATAGGCGGGGTAGCGCACCGAGCCGGCAATGTCGGTGCCGTGGCCGATCGCACCGATCCCGGCCGCCGTGGCTGAAGCAGCGCCACCGGAGGAGCCGCCCGGCGTCAGCGCTTTGTTGTGGGGGTTGAAGGTCGACCCATGCAGGGAATTGCGGGTGAACCAGCGCAGGCTGAAGGCCGGAGTATTGGTGCGACCGACAATGACCGCGCCGGCCTTGCGCAAATTGGCCACCACCGGGTTATCGGTTCGGGCGATCAGATCGCTTTGCAGCTTCAGGCCATTGGTCGTGGCATATTGTTCCTGATCCACATTGACCTTGACCGTCACCGGCACCCCGGCCAGCGGGCCAGCATCTTCTCCGGCAGCGACGCGCTTGTCGATCGCATCGGCGGCGGCCAGGGCCGACTCTGACATGCGTTGAACAACGGCATTGATCTTCGGATTGACGTCTTCCAGCCGGTCCAGGCTGTCCTGCGCCACCTCGCGGGCGGAAACCTCACCGCTGCGCACCAGTTCGGCAATGTCCACCCCATTGCGTCGCCACAGTTCAGACATGCAAATATCTCCGCGGTTTAGTTGCTCATATTGACCAGCGTTTGGGTGCTCGCCCGCGCGTGCTGCAACAGCATGGCGGCCGCTTCATCGCTGTGACTTTCGACGTAAATGCGTAACTCCGGCGCATTGCCGGACGGGCGAATATGCACCACATCCTCGTTGCTGAACGTCATCCGCCAACCATCGGTTTCATCAGTATCGATCAGTTCCGCACCCTGGGTGTTCAGATTGGCCGCCTTTTGCGGGTCGTTTTTCAGCCTTTCGATCAGATCCAGAGATCGATCGCGCGGTGTATCGACCAGGCGATCGCTCGCGGTCACCCGGTTCGGCAACAGGCCGTACAACTGCGACAGGGCCAGCTTCATGCGTCGCGCCAGGGCAATCACGGCGAGCACCGGCAACACGGAGTCGCGGGTGGGCAGCGCGCTCATCGGGCTGTCGTTCCACGGCGACTTCAGCGCCGTCTGGATCAGGAACCCGCCATTGGCTTCAAAGCCGACCACACGGGCACCCTCGACTTCATCAGCAATCGATTGCATGGCCGCGATGACATGGGGCGAGCCAATTTTTGTCCGGTTAACGCCGTTGAACCAGGTGGTTTTTTCCAACGCTCCGTTAGAAGACACGGGTGTCACCACATGCGTCGCGTGAAGGGCTTTGGCGGCCAGAATGCCAAGGGTGTCACCGCGAAAATAAGTACCCTGTTCGTCTCCGAGCAACGGCCTGTCACCATCACCGTCCGTCGAGATCACCGCATCCAGATGGTGCTCCTTCGA
>JABSRX010000273.1 GCA_013214695.1 Rhizobiaceae bacterium
TGCAAATCGATCGACCCCGATCCGTTATACCCCCCAATATCGCTGTGCCCGGTCTCGACCCTGATCGAAACTACAAGGTCACAATGGAAACACCGCTCGACGTGGCCAAGCGCGCCAGTCGCCGGTTTGACAACCCATTGATGGATGATGGCCTTGTCATGAGCGGCTCAGTTTTGGGTTCGGCCGGCATCCAATTGCCGGTTCTCTACGCACAAACCGGTGTTGCACTCGCCCTGGAGGCCGTGTGATGGGTGCAGCGCATTGCAACAGCAATGGCCTGATTGTGCTCGACTGGGGTACCACAAATGTGCGTTTGGCCTTGTTGGATAGCAATGGCACCGTTTTGGAGGAACGGCGTGGCGAAAGCGGTGTTGGCTCATTTTCCCAGCAACAGTTTGAGGCCCACTTCGACAAGTTGACAGCCGATTGGCCCAGTCTGCCTGCGATTGCCGCAGGCATGGTCGGCAGCCGTCAAGGTTGGCAGGAAGCCCCCTATTTGACCTGCCCGGCATCGACAAACGACCTGGCCCAAGGACTGCGTCGTTTCACCTACAAGAATCAAGAGATCCTGATTGTCCCGGGGCTGGCGCTGAACAATGGCAGCCGCTTCGATGTGATGCGTGGTGAGGAAAGCCAGATTGCCGGTTTCCTGACCCAAGCCCCCAATTTTTCTGGAGCACTTCTGATGCCCGGAACGCACAGCAAGTGGGTTCAGATCGAAAACGGTCAGATCGTCAACTTCCAGACCTACATGACGGGCGAAGTTTTTGAGGCAATCAGCAAACATACAATTTTGCGCCACTCCCTTGCGGGCGGTGAAAAAGAGAGCGAAAGCAATACACCTCACTTCGACAAGAAAGTACGGGAACTGGCCGCTCAACCCAAGTCGGCCGAAGGCGCGCTTTTTGGCTTGCGTGCACGGCACCTGTTGCAAGGCAGTGAAAGCGAGCAACTCCATCAGGAGCTTTCGGCCATTTTGATCATGGGCGAATTGAATGCTGGTCAATCTGACGGCTTTCAGCTGGGTGAGGAAGTGACACTGATCGGCAGTGGGGCGCTGACCAATCTTTACCAGACAGCGCTGGGTGCCCTCGGCAAAAGCGCGAAATGCGTGCGCGGAACCGGCCTCGTCTGGCCTGCTCTGTTTGATATTGCGCGCAAGTCCAATCTCATCAGGGGATCCGCAGCATGAGTACTGATTACGAGGGCCACCGACCGCTTGTCGCCATTTTGCGTGGCGTTCAACCCCACGAAGTTGTCGATATCGCAACCGCATTGATTGATGCCGGCTTCGGCATCATCGAAGTTCCGTTGAATTCACCCGAACCGCTGAACAGCATCGGCAAATTAGCCGATACCTTCGGTTCAAAAGCCATCATTGGTGCCGGCACGGTCCTGACCTCGAACGAGGTGGATCAGGTGATGAACGCGGGTGGCCGCTTGATTGTTTCTCCAAATATGAACGAGACCGTCATCCACCGAACCAAGGAACGCGATGGGCTTTCCTACCCCGGTGTGTTCACACCCACCGAAGCATTTAGCGCCATTGATGCCGGCGCCGACGCGCTGAAGTTCTTTCCGGCCAGCCTGCACGGCCCTGAGGGGGTAAAGGCGATCAAAGCTGTCCTGCCACCGTCGATGCCGGTCTTCGCGGTTGGCGGCGTGTCTGTACCAACGATTGGCGACTGGCTGAAAGCCGGAACCAATGGTTTCGGCATTGGGTCCAACGTCTACAAGATCGGCTGGAATGCAGAAAAGGTCGCAAGCGAAGCCGCAGCTTTTGTGCAAGCCTACGATGCGGCGGCAGCTGGCTAAATCACGCTGTACCCCACTTCAGCGCTCGCTGTTTCCAACCAATGCCACAGGCCGCGCACCAGGCTGGTGAACGCATAAAGCTCAAAACTGTCTTCACCAGTACGATGAATGGTCAAGCCGATTTCGTGATGATGGCTCAACTGTGTTGTGCCAACAGGAAACGCGTCGAGATGGAAGTCCAACGCAATACCGCTGGCCAAGACCCAAGTGGCCTTTTCGCCCGACACCGACACCACAACGCGCGCATGGGTCAAGCCAGTCACCGCGCCCATCTCAGCCGAAATCGACTTACGCAATTTCTGCTCCAGACCTTCTGTGGGCGCTTCGATGAGCCAGCGTCCCGGTCCGGAAGCCATCGTGGTGACGTCCTTCAACTTGGCCAAAACACCTTCAACATCGCCGACTGTGTCCGGCCAGGCCTGGACCTGCACGAGAGATTCACACAACCTCTCCGACAGTACGACGCTATCAGAGCCCACATGAGGCACAGACAGGTCCTGCAACGGCGATACTTTTTCCACGGGATCAGCCATGCATCCGTTCTCCTTTTGGATCCACCATGTGATGGCTCACCACCTCCACAGCAACGTGGGTGCCGCGCACCGGACTGGTCGCATACATCTTTTCGCCATGACGTCTGAAACCACCTTCCAACAGGGCCAATGCAATGTAGCAGCCCAATTCCGGTGAGAAGCAGGCGGATGTTGTGTGACCTTGACTGCGGCCGGGTTCTTCCTTCGGGCCAGCAACCAGATGACATCCGCCCTGGACTTTCTGGCCATCCAGCGACTTTACTGCCACCAATTGCAGGCGATCGGGATTGGAGAAGGTCTCGCGCTGCAGAAGCACCGAGCCAACAAAGTTCTTTTTGCTGGAGACCATGCCGGAAAGGCCAAGATCATGTGGCGTTGTTCGACCATTGAGTTCGGGGCCCGCAACGTGACCTTTTTCAATACGCAGCGTCGACAACGCCTCCAGGCCATACGGCACGATACCAAATTCTTCACCAGCGGCCATAAGAGCATGCCAAAGCGCCTGTCCCCAATGCGCACCACAATAGACTTCATAGGCGAGTTCACCTGAGAACGAGAGGCGTGCAATTTTCACCGGAATGCCGGCAATAACGGCATCCTTGACGCCCATAAACGGCAGGGCGCGATGGGTAACGCTGCCCTTGGACACACAGGCTTTCAACACATCACGCGACTTTGGACCGGCAATAGCAACACCAGCCCATTCGTCGGATACGGAGGTCAACGCAACTTTCAGTTCCGGCCACACGAAGTCCCGATAGTATTCCAGGTGTTCCATAACCCGACCGGCTCCCGCCGTCGTTGTGGTCATCAAATATCGGTTCTCATCAAGACGCCATGTGGTGCCATCGTCGAACAGGAAGCCGTCTTCGCGCAG
>JABSRX010000274.1 GCA_013214695.1 Rhizobiaceae bacterium
GTGCTGCACCGGCTGTGGCAGATGGACCGCGACGTGCGGCAATGCTGCGACGGTTATGATTTCCACGCCTTGTTCCGCCAATTGCACGACTTCTGCGCCACCGATTTGTCGGCCTTCTATTTCGATATCCGCAAGGACGCCCTTTATTGCGACGCCCCTTCGTCTCTGCGCCGCAAGGCGTCGCTTTATGTGGTTTCGCAATTGTTCGACTGCCTGACGGCCTGGCTGGCGCCGATGTTGAGCTTCACCATGGAAGAAGCCTGGCTGGCGCGTCACCCAGACAGCGACTCAGTGCACATGCGCCAGTTCCCGGAAATTCCTGCTGAATGGCGTGATGATGCCATCGCTGCCAAGTGGCAAAAGGTGCGCACCGTTCGCCGTGTCGTCACCGGCGCGCTGGAAATCGCCCGGCGCAGCGACAAGGATGACCCTGACCACATCGGTTCATCGCTGGAGGCGGCACCCATCGTGCATGTGACTGACAGCGATCTTGCCGCCGCCTTGGAAGGGCTGGACATGGCTGAAATCTGCATCACCAGCGATCTGACTGTCAGCACCGATGCTGCGCCCCACGGGGCCTTTACCGGTGAGGACAATGATGGCGTGGCGGTTGTCCAGCAGAAGGCGAAGGGCCAGAAATGTGCCCGTTCCTGGCGGGTTTTGCCGGAAGTTGGCAGCGATCCGGATTATCCGGACATTTCATTGCGCGATGCTGCCGCGATGCGCGAAATCGACGCTGCAGGAGCCTAGTTGCTGTGTCACCATCGGCGGTCAATTGGTAAATAATGAGAATGGGTTAACCATGATCTGGCACGGTCCGTCCCACAACGGGCCGTTCCTTGCATTCGATTGGTCAAAGGTTTAGGGTGATGCCGTCGGATTCCGGCCACATTTTCGCGGTTTAAAACCGCACCGTCTCAGGCGATAAGCCCAATGTTCCCGAAAGGGGACGGGAAATGAGACTGACCAGCCGGGGTAAGCATTATGAGAGTTCGGTGTAAAGACATGCAAAAAAGCTTGATTGGACTGTGTTTTGTCGCGCTTCTGGCCGGGTGTTCAGGCAACACCTACGGTACCGGCGTGAGTTCGGAACAGCAGCTGGTAGACGATATCAGCAACATGATCACGCTTGACATGATGAAAGAGAAGAAGCGGATCAATTATGAATCGCGTCCAAATCTTGTGAAGCCACCGGAAGTCGCCCAACTGCCGACGCCGGCTGAGAAAGTGCAGTCTGAGTCGGCCTACTTCCCAGAAGATCCCGAGGTCAAACGTCTTAGATTGCGCGAAGAGTTGGCTGAGGCAGAGAGCAACGGCCGAACCATTGATTTGTCTCCTGAGATTCAGCAATTGCGCGCCGCTTCGCTTTCAAGGAGCAAGGCAGAAATCAATCGCCAGAAACACCATAATGACGAAGACACCTATGTTTGCATTCCTTGCCAAATGGAAGAAAGCAAGAAACAGGATCAGGCGATCAAGGAAAGACGGACGAAAGAGCGTCTTCAAGCTGCCAGCAAGCGTCGGCGTTATTTGACGGAACCGCCATCTGAATATCAGGCGCCAGCAGAGACTGCCGCGGTTGGTGAAGTTGGTGAGGAAGAACTTTCCGAAGCCGCACTGGATAAACTCAGAAACAGCAAAAACAAAAAGTCGTTTCTAGAGCGCATCTTTGGCGGCTGAACCCGACTCCAGGAAAATCAGTCCGCTGTAGCCTCTGCGAATTCGGTCGATCTGCGCTTATCTGCGTGCATCAAAGAAAGCTTTGAGCAATTCAGCCGATTCCAATTCGCAAAATCCTGAATACCAGTCTGGACGGTGATGGCAGGTCGCCTGTTCAAAAAACCGGGTGCCGTTTTGCACCGCGCCGCCTTTCACATCCTCTGCCCCAAAGTAGAGCCGACGGATGCGGGCAAATGAAATGGCAGCGGCACACATGGCGCAGGGCTCAAGCGTTACATAGAGATCACAGTCAGGCAGCCTCTGGCTTTCAAACCGCTGGCAAGCCTGGCGGATGACCAGTATTTCGGCATGTCCGGTCGGATCGTTCAACTCCAGCGTGCGGTTGCCGTCTCGGGCGATGACTTCGCCGTTGCAGACCAGAACCGCTCCCACGGGCACTTCGCCGCGGGCGGCTGCCGCTTCGGCCTCCTGCAAGGCAATGTCCATGAAATTTGCAGACAAATCGTATCTTCCCCGTGATTTGCGCCACATTGCTCGCGTGCCGCCCCTCGCGCAAGGCCTGCCAGGGTGTTAGAGAGCATCATGAAACAAAAAGCCCCCAAAAAGAGCACCGCCGAATCGGCCACCTCGCCCGGTGAACGTATCGCCAAGCGCATGGCGCGCGCCGGTCTGTGTTCGCGTCGTGATGCCGAGCGTTGGATCGAGGATGGGCGCGTCAAGGTCAATGGCAAGCTGTTGAAGACGCCCGCCTGCGTTGTCACCGACCGCGACAAGATTGAAGTTGACGGTGAACCCCTGCCAAGCAGGGAGCGCAGCCGGCTCTGGCTGTATCACAAGAAATCCGGATTGGTGACCACGTCCAAGGACCCGGAAGGCCGAACCACGGTGTTTGAGTCACTGCCAGATGACCTGCCGCGCGTCCTCTCTGTCGGGCGCCTCGATATCAACACCGAAGGCCTGTTGCTGCTGACCAATGACGGTGGCCTGGCACGGGCGCTTGAGTTGCCCTCGACGGGATGGTTGCGCCGTTACCGGGTTCGGGCCCATGGCACGGTCACCCAGGAGCGGTTGGATGATCTGAAAGATGGCATTGCCGTCGACGGGGTGCTTTATGGC
>JABSRX010000275.1 GCA_013214695.1 Rhizobiaceae bacterium
TGCAAAGCGTCAAGGTTTTCCAGGTGGTTTGCTGGAGCGAGAGATTCTGCTGGGAAAAATGGAGCGGGTGAAGGGAATCGAACCCTCGTATTCAGCTTGGAAGGCTAAGAAAAACTCAACGTTTTCAGAGTGTGTCGGTCACTTTAGTACTCTTCGGTCACTGATTTTGGGCGAATTGTCGTCAGGCCGGTCACTGAAGTAAGGCTTATAAGAAAATGCTATTGGCCGTTGACCGGCGCGGCCCGCAATTGCTGCAATACCTGAAAAAGCAGCGCATTGGTCTTATCGACCTTACACGTGCTCGTTGCTCTATTTAACCGCCAGATTGGTTTCATTGCCCAGCCAATCTGTCCGCGTCTCTTTGGAAGACGAGTG
Source organism: Rhizobiaceae bacterium (assembly GCA_013214695.1). Lineage (GTDB taxonomy): Bacteria > Pseudomonadota > Alphaproteobacteria > Rhizobiales > Rhizobiaceae > Pseudahrensia. Next base: position 376 of record JABSRX010000275.1, read on the forward strand.
TTGAGACAGCGAGAATCTGGAACAGACCCTGTAAAAGGTGACCTTAAAAAAAAGGGTCAGTCCGAAAGGGCTGACCCAAGTTTCCCAAGCTGGCACATCCGAGGAGATTTCGCATAACAAAGGGGAGGCTTTGTAAAGCTATGCCATGGGCTATACAAACGATACGTGGCCACCATGCCCAAGCATAGATACATTGTTGTCGCACCCATTCTGGTTGAACAAGATCATTACGAAAAACTGAGAAGTGGCGTTTAGATTTTAATTGGAAGTTTGAGAGAAAAATACGTGACAAAATTCAGCAAGATGGGCCTTTCGGCCCTTATCATGTTTATTGGATGCAATCTGGCATGGGCTGGACCGCAGGAGGATTTTAAGAAGGGTTCCGTGCTTTTTAACAAAGGGAATACCCTTGAGGCATTAAAATTTTATAATTCAGCAGCCCAGCAGGGACATGCTGGGGCTGTCCGTCGTCAGGGTTTTTGGAACCAATGTTTGCTTAAACTAAGTTAGAGTTTGGCTCATCTTGTTGGTGTGATTATGCGGCGCGTTTGCTGTGATGCAAGCGTCGCGCTTCGAGTGTCTTCCGTTTGATCCTTTCTCGTTGTTCTAAAATTGTTTGGTCACGTCCGAAGTAGACATCGGCTGGCGTGACGTTGTTCAGGCTCTCGTGATACCGCCGATGATTGTAGTGATCTACGAAGGCTTCAATCTGAGCTTCTAGATCACCCGGCAGGAAGTAGTTTTCCAGCAAGATGCTGTTCTTCAAGGTTTGATGCCATCGTTCAATTTTGCCTTGGGTCTGCGGATGATACGGTGCACCACGACTGTGTTTCATGCCTTTGTCCTGCAACCATTCAGCCAAGTCGGCAGAGACATAACTTGAGCCGTTGTCACTGAGCAATCTTGGTTTGTGGACGACATGGATCTGGTCACAGCCGGAGGCCTGCAAGGCCAGGTCGAGGGTATCTGTCACATCCTCAGCTCGCATGTTCGTGCAGAGTTTCCACGAGATGATGTAGCGGCTGTAATCGTCGAGGACCGTGCTGAGATAAAACCAACCCCAACCAATCACCTTGATATAGGTGAAGTCTGTCTGCCAAAGCTGGTTGATCGCCGTTGTCTTGTGCTGGAACTCGTTGGCCGCTTTGAGAACGATAAAAGCCGGGCTGGTGATCAGGTCATGTGCCTTGAGTGTGCGATACACTGTGGATTCCGATACAAAGTATTGTTCTTGATCTGTGAACGTCACCGCTAGTTCGCGTGGCGATAGCTCCGTCTCCTCCAGCGCCAACTTAACGACCTTGCTCTTCACTTCCGTTGGAACACGGTTCCAAACGTGTTTGGGCTTGGGAGATTGATCGGCAAGGCCAGCTTCCCCACGTTGCAGGTGCCGGGCCGACATAACAAAGGATCACTCCCATTCGATTCTTCATGTCGGCTCGTCACCTCCGTTATCGATTCAGTTGTGTTCGGTTTCATTTGGTCTATTTTGGGGTGGCTTGTGGGTCGTCCCCTTCAAGCCCCGGCTTTGTCGGGCGAGGGTCAGTTGTTCCTCCCTGGATTAACTGACCCTCATCCGCATCTGTTCTAGAGTTCTAAGTGTGTTCATGGATTGCCTGTAGGAAGTGTTTGGCTTCATCGATACTGGCAATTCCAATGGTGAGTGTTAGGCCATCATATTCGACGCCCTTTTCAAACAATTCTCCGCATTCCATACCGGCGCGAAAACGGATGACCTCGTGCCTTGAGTTTGAGATCCAGTTCATTACTTCATGTTTTCTCATAAATACTTCTATTCAATTTTTTATTTTTCTTTCCACGAGACTCTGCATCGCGTTCTGTGTTACGAGATACTGCCTGCAAATTTGCAACATAGAATGAGGTGAAGTCTTATGTTTGCTTTTTTTATCAACAATACTCCCGATAATCGAATGGATCATGAAGTTCACAAAGAGGGGTGCTTTTGGTTATCCATCGCGAAAAACACGTCATACTTGGGGATCTTCGTCAGTTGTGGTCCGGCGGTGGTGGCCGCCAAACGGATTCATCCGACGGCGAATGGCTGTGCTCATTGTTCTCCTGCGTGTCATACATCCTAGCCTCCTTTCGTCAGGGAAAGATCGCCAGTATGCGTCCGTCTTCCAACGCGATGTAGCCGGGCATCTTTTTATGCCCGCAGCAGCAGTCCGTTGTTTGAACACCAGCTGCGTTTAACGCTGCAACCAAGTGATGGATACAGTGGTCGATGCACTGCACTCGACCATTCAGCGGAATGAGAACCTGATTGGCGTAGGTGACTGGGCCACCGCAATCATCGCAGAACTGACAGGTTGTGTCGGTCATAATTACTTTCCTACCTATTATCGTCTTTCAAGGCTGCCAACTCTGCGTTTGTGCGGAGCGTTTCCGCTAACCGGATATTGCCAGACAATTCGTCCTGTCCAACTCGAAAGGAATGCTTGTGGCGTTCAGATCGGTTCTGGCTTGGGATGGGTGAGTGTGGGTCTCTCCCGTCCGCATAGCCATCAATAAAATCTTGATGCGTCATCGACTCGCGAACTTCCCTTATCTGTGTAACCAGCACACGCAATCTTTCGGCCTGCGTGGGCAATATTCTTCGGGGTTATCGTAGCCGCTACATGAAGCGCGAAGTTGGTCAGCTTTTGCCTGCCGCGCGAGCGCTTCGTTGCGGATTTTCTTCCAGCGTTTGCGGATTTCAGGAGCAACGTAAATTGCGCCGCCCCGCTTCGCTT
>JABSRX010000276.1 GCA_013214695.1 Rhizobiaceae bacterium
CTGAATACCGTTTCCGGGCCATCCCTCGTTCCTCCTGTGACACTCAAATAGTGGCACAGTTTTAGGGGGCCAAGACACTCGGTGCTGGTACTTTCAATACGTTCGTCCAGCCAAAGCCAGTCTTCATAGAGACCGATGATAATGTCGTGCATACGTTGTGATATTTCATCATCCCGGTTCTTCAGGATCGCAAATAGTGAATTACGCAAAGCACTGGAACCAGTGCGCACCGTGATACCCTGTTCAATCAAAAAAGCCCTGATCTGATTGATCGTTGCGGTGCGCCGGGAAACCAAGCGCGAGCGAACCCGATGCAAGGCCTGCAGATCAAGCTGATCCTGGGTCTTCTCACTAGCGCATTTCAGGTTTGGTCGAAGCGCCGCTTCAGCTATTGCCTCGGCGTCGTTGTAGTCGTTCTTCTGTCCTTTCACGAAGGGTCTGGTGTATTTGGCTGGAATGACCCGTGGCTTAAATCCAAGCCTGCGCAACGTGCGACTGACAAAGTGTGCGCTCAGGCAGGCCTCCATGCCAACAATACAGCGAGGGAACTTCTCAAACGTGGAGACCAGAGCCAACCGCTTGATCTTCCTGCGCAGAACAAGTTTGCCATCACCATCAAAACCAACAAGGTGAAAAACCTCCTTGCCAATATAAACGCCAATTGAAGTGACGCCTGCTATGTCATTCTTAGATGCTTTTGCCATGGGATATAACGCTCCTGTTGTTAACAGGCAGAGCCTAACCGACCTGCCTGCTTCCTTGGTGGGGAGCAGTCGGTCCATCCCATTAGCGGAAGTTTAAAGATTGCCGGACCGTGACTCCACATGAACTTCCGGTCTGCGGACCGAAGAGACGCCAATCAATACGCCCCCTGCCGAGAGATTCTCTCATAAACCCCGCGATTCAAAACTAAGGTTTACCAAAATTGGATCGTAGGATTGCACCCCATGTATTTTGTCAAATTAGAATTGATGATTATTCTTAGGACAAATGAGCAAGTGAGAAGGAACGGAACTTGTTTGCACAAACGACAAGCCGCTATCGTGAATACCTGTCGCAACGACCCGTCGGCGCCAGCGATCAGGAACACCGCCTGCAAGTCATGGCTCGCGCGGGTTATCCATTTGCACTGATAACGCATGTCGCCTTCGTCATGATATTCTGGTGGATGGAGGTTTGGCCGCTCTTCTGGTTCAACGTGGCAAGTGTGGTCCTGTTCACAGCCGTTGTCTGGAAGGTATGTGTGCGCAATCAATTTGCCCCTTGGGCACTTGTCCTGTCCAACCTGGTGGAAATCCCAGCACACGGGGTGTTGGCAACCGTCTGGTTTGGCGTCGAACCTGCCTTCAATTTCTACATCGTCAATCCGGTGGTAATGGTGATGATCGTGCCGTTCATGAGCCGCCAAATGCGAGCGGTTCTTGCCATTTTTTATTTGCTGGTGTTGGCGATCAGTGGCGCTTTCGTAATCGTGGTCGGACCCGTGGCGCCTCAGGACCAGACATTCAACATGCTGTTCTTTGCAGGAAATGCGTCCATCCTGTCTGGCATTATGGCGATGTCTATGGGCCTTTATGAGTGGGCGGCTTCAGTTGCTGAGAAAGGATTGCTGGACAGCCGAAAGCGCACCGAAATCGCAAATCGATCACTGGAGCGCGTCTCCTCACAACTCGCCAAATACATCTCGCCGCAACTCTATCAGGCAATTTTGAGTGGCGAACAGGAAGTGAAGGTAGAGAGCAAGCGCAAGAAACTCACAGTATTTTTTTCTGACATTGTGGGGTTCACGGAGACAACCGATCAGTTGCAGTCTGAAGAACTGACTGCGTTGCTCAATGAATATCTCACCGAAATGTCAAAGATCGCCCAGGCGCATGGAGCAAATTTCGACAAGTTCATCGGAGACGCCATTGTTTTGTACTTCGGCGATCCGGACACACGCGGGGTAAAAGAGGACGCAACCCAATGCGTTCAAATGGCCATTGCCATGCAGCAAAGGATGCGAGAGCTGCGTCAAAGGTGGATAGAGTTGGGTCTCGAGCGGCCATTCGAAATGCGAATTGGCATCAACACGGGTTACTGCACCGTTGGCAATTTTGGATCGGAAGATCGCATGGATTACACCATCATTGGAGGTGAGGTAAATTTGGCCGCCCGACTTGAATCGCTCGCTGATGAAGGCGGTATATTGCTCGCACACGAAACATGGTCATTGGTCAAGGATTGGGCGATGACGGAGCAAGCTGAAACTGTCTCCGTTAAGGGAATCGCCAAACCAGTTGCAACATATCGAGTATTGGGCACCTACAGCGATCTCGAGGCGGAAGGCAGGATTATTCATCACGGAAGCGACGTTTTGAACCTTACAATTGATCGCGAAAACCTCACCACCAAGAGCCGCAAGGAGGCGATTAGGTTGCTCAAAAGCGCACTGGATACGCTGGAGACGCGCGATTAGTTTAAGGCTTGTGCAACACGGCATCAAACAAGATCAGGTCGCAATAATTGTTTCGCTAAGATGATACAAACAATTGCAGCTACATTATGCGACCGACATACGGGCACCGGTACTGCAAGTCTTATTAGAGAAAGCCAAAACAAACGATACTGAAATTGGGCGCCGGCCAAGCTTCAGACATAGGTCCGCTAATGGGATGGACCGACTGCTCCCCCTCGGTGAGAGTTGGTTGTTTAGACTGATCCTTTTGAAGACAGGAGCAGCATCCCATGACGAAGAACCGTATTTCTGAACTTTCAACTATTGGCGTTGATATAGGCAAGGACGTTTTTCACCTCGTTGGCTTTGATGCAAATGGGACACTTGTGTTGCGCAAGAAGGTGAAGGGCCTTTCGCTGGTGCCCACATTCGAGAAGTTGCCGCGTTGCATTGTCGGCATGGAAGCTTGTTTGAGTGCCCATTTTGTCAGCCGCACCTTTGTCTAGCCCCCAATTTCTGTACCAGCGATTTGCGTTTTCTCTAATATGGTTTCAGGAACCGGTGGGCGCATGCTGAGCGCTTGATGTGGTCGGACTTGGTTGTATTGCCTTAGCCAAACATTGATTGCGGTTTGGGCTTGTTTGGTGCTGTGGAACCACTCCGCGTTCAAAACTTCCCGACGCAA
>JABSRX010000277.1 GCA_013214695.1 Rhizobiaceae bacterium
GGAATCCGGTTCCTAAATTGGTGGTCAGCCTTGGTTTGTGGTAAAAACACAGCCAGAAGAGCGCGACCAACAGCACAAGCGCAGCCAGAGCGCGCGAAAACAAATGTGCCATGCCAAAATCCGACCCCTTTTGGGCCAAATGTATATATCGCGTCCCCGGCAGGGTCAGCCAGAGCCAGCCAGCAAGGAGCGGCCAGGCACCCAGCCGACCCCACAGAAAGGGACGCGACTTAAAAACACCCACCCCAGGAAAGCAGGAAGAGGGGGTTTGCGCCCATGTGCGTGTCCATGTGGGTGCCATTTCTGTGGGCCCCACAAAACGGGCACCCACTTAAACACGCCCACCCCGGCCTTCCTTTTTGTTGTACATATGCATGTAAACACACCCCAAAAGCAGATGGGTGGTAGAAGCAAGTGTGAAGCCCAGATTGATTCATCAGCTTGGCTTGGCTTTCCTGCATCATGCCTAGAGAGAGCATGAGCAGGTTTTATCAAACCAAGCAATGGTGATTCATACCTAGCACACTCTACGACCCATTAGTAAGGAGAACCAATCAGAGCGGTCAATCCTTTGCAGGTTTGCCCGTCCTGATTGTCGTCTCCCGCCTGCTCCTTCTGAGGTTGTTCACGAACGGTTCCCCGAACCCCCAGAGACGAACCAAGACCCGGCCCCCGCCGGTGATTCGTGTTTGCCCCGTTGCGTTTGTTGTGTTTGTGAAGCGGTTTGCGGAGCGTGGTTAGCGGACCGTGGGATTAGAGGTGAGACAGGGAAAGGAGTTCCAGACGCCCAGAGGCTGGAATTTCACGTGGTAGCAGAACCACCCCTTTTCCTTCGGATCCCGCACTGCGCCCGCGGCGCCTTTTCCCCGCCCTTTCGTGCCCCCTGTGGTGTCGCGTGTTCCCCCCCATTTGGTTGTCGCCCCTTCACCCCTCTCCCCGAACCCGCCTTCGAACAGTGAGAGCACGAGAAGTACGCCGACCAGTAAAGGAGCACGACCACCAGAAGCGGGACCAGAAGTAGAAAGTGCGGTGAGGAAAAGACGGTTGTTGGACGAGAGGCATCGTCACCAAGGACCGCTACGAGAGGCATCGTAGACGGCCCGGCTGGGATTGAGTGCTGTGACGCGTGAGCGTTGCGGTTGTGTACCTCGAGTTCCCGGTGAACGAGGGAAATCAGGATCTCAATTCCGGTTAGTTACTTTGAGGTGAAGTGGTGAGCGTAGTCTCGGGGAGTAATCCCAACCACGTAGCCTGATTCGAATCTTACGGGTGATCGGCCGATCCTCATAAGTTTGATTCAGGACCCTCAGAGTAAGGGTTTCAGGAGCACGAGAACAACGTGCTCGGCAAGCACTTTCCTGGGTCGAACAGGAGAGTGAAAAGTCTTGTGTCGTTCTATAACTTTCTCGCCAGGGGTGTATGGTTCGAGATCAAAAAGGTCGCTTTGTATCTTCGGCAAACGTACAAGCCGACCGCAGCGAAGTGGGAGGAGGAGGTGCTGAGGACATGATCGGCCACACGCCCCCACCGACAGGTAAGGTGCGGCAGCCTACCAGCGCCGGCACGTTGGCCAAGCGCAAGTCGGACCCCCACATCGCGGCTGACGATCCCGCGAACCCGAACCCCACGGGACCCCCTCCGTCGACGGATGGAAAGGGCATCCCATTGACGCCGCCGAAAGGTGGTGGCACATCACCTCCTGAACTTCCGCATTCTTCGGGATGGTATGGATTATCCCCGTCCGAGCAACGTGCGCAGGAGGCTCAGCTGCTCGGAGGATTAGCCAAGACCGCAAGAGAAAGAGAAGCCAAGGAGAAAAGGGAGAAGGAAGAATTCTCCAAGATGTTGACCGACGCGGTGGCGGACAGCATGAACGTGTACAGGCAGGAGGTCTTGCAGCAACAGCAGCAGGCGCAGCAGGACTACCAGCAGAAGCTCCAGGAGCAGCATCAGCAGTTCCAGGCGGTCTTGCAGCAGCTTCCGCGCCCACCATCGCTGCCCCCACCCGTACTTCCGCCAATTTCAGTTCTTCCTCCCTCTCTTCTCGGGCCGCCTGCAGGCTTGGTGAACACACAGCCCAGCACTGCGGTCCCCGGTGCAGGGCAAAGTGGCGATGAGTTACAGAACCTGAAGCAACAGGTCCTCATGGGTAAGTCGAAAGCTTCGGGGCCTTTCCCGAAGTTGGTGACTTCAGTCATGCAGGGCGGACAGCGAGCTTTGCCAAGCTCGCGCGACTTTGAGATGTATATTCTCAAAGTCGTTGCTCACTACGTGTGGCTCGACGGCGGATGCGCCGATTATCTGGATATTATGCGGAGGACCGGCTTGCGCGACGTGAATCGGTCCGATTCCACCGAGCAGTGGTTGGATTCCCACGCGTACCACCAGATTTTCGCCACGCTTCCGGACCTGTTGATACGGCGGTTGGCAACGTTGAAAGACAAGATTGACACGTCGGGCCGCCGCCTGTTGGAAGCCCTTCGTGACATTCTTCATCCGGTGGGAGAAGCTTCCCGGCAGGTACGTTGGGAAGCCGCCGTACGCCCTGATCCGTTGAATCTACAATCTTTGGCCGCGGGCGGTTGGGCCAAGTGGTTGCACGATCTTGACGAAGCAGGGATCATGGAGGCAGAGACGAAGGGATTGGCCCTTGAGCGTTTGGTGAAGGACGCGAGTGGAGAGGTACGCTCGAGGTTCATCACCATCCAAGAGGCCAACCCTGGGTCCGCGGCGTGGTTCAAACCTGTATGCGACATGATCGACCGCGAGATTGCTCGACATCGGGTACTACAAGAAGCCAAAGACCTACGCAAAGGTCCGGACAAGGAGAAAGAGCAGGACAAGCCCAAGGACAAACCGCGGGCCAACAATTCCGTCCCCGCCAGCACCGCGGTCTGCGCCATTAGCCAACGAGCCAACGAATTGAATCCTCAACATGTTGATTTCATCGGCTACACGGCAGCAGCAAAGCGAAGGTTGGCGGACAAGAAGAAGAAGGTCAACAACACCCAGGAGGTTGCCGTAGAAGCACGTGCCGTGGCCGCCGAGAAACAGTACGCCAAGCTCACCCGCGACCTCTCCAAGGCGG
>JABSRX010000028.1:0-5643 GCA_013214695.1 Rhizobiaceae bacterium
GGGAAAAACCGCACTGTTCATTGCAATTGATGGTCGGTTGGCGGGCCTTATCGCAGTGATGGACCCGGTCAAACCGACCACCAAACAGGCCATTTCCAACCTGCACCAACAGGGCCTGAAAATCATCATGGCCACCGGTGACAACCAAACCACGGCCTCAGCAATCGCCACCCAATTGGGCATTGATGAAGTTCACGCCGACATACTGCCACAACACAAAAAGCAACTGATCGATAAACTCCTGGCAGAAGGGCGCTCGGTCGCCATGGCGGGTGACGGGGTAAACGATGCACCCGCACTGGCAGCTGCAGATGTCGGCATCGCGATGGGAACCGGTGCGGACGTCGCCATGGAAAGTGCCGGCATCACCCTGATCAAGGGTGATCTCAATGGCATCGTACGTGCCCGAATTCTGTCCGTCGCCACGGTGAAGAACATCAAGCAAAACCTGTTCTTTGCTTTTATCTACAATGCCGCCGGCGTTCCGATTACAGCAGGGATACTCTACCCAATTATTGGCCTTCTGCTATCGCCGATGCTTGCGGCAGCAGCAATGAGCCTGTCATCCGTCTCCGTGATCTCCAATGCACTCAGATTGAGAACGATCAAACTCGAAGAAATGAATTGACGGCTGGACCGAATTTTCAGATCACAAGTGCAAGCGTCGCACCATCGGGAGAAAGCCCAGTGAAAACCAAATTCTTGGCTCTGACCGCAACAGTCCTCGTCGTCAGCATCGGCGCAGCCTTCGCGCACGGTGGTGCAACCGGCATTGTCAAGCAGCGGATGGACGGCATGGTGGCGATGGGCAAGGCACTGGCCAAAGTGGCGGACATGTTCAAAGGGGTTCAGCCGTACAATCAACAGACCGTTGTTCAGGCTGCTGAAGTTGTACAGATCCATGCGATTGAAATGAAAGAGCTGTTCCCGGATACACATGCCAGCCGCATGGGCTCAGGCACCGAAGCCCTGCCGTCAATCTGGCAGAATCTCGAAGACTTTATGGAACTGGCCGATCGTCTAGATCACAACGCAAATCAACTGAAACTGGCCGCCGGTTCAGGCAGCCAAAGTGACGTTCAGGCCGCCTTCGGCAAGGTCGCCAGAACCTGCAGCGCTTGCCACCGCGACTATCGCAAAGTGCGTAATTAGCAGGCCCCGAAGGGTAGCTTTTCAGGCCGCAATAGCGGCCTTTTCCATCTAAACCTTTGTTATAGGCCCATCGGCATCAACCTTTGAGCAATGGGAAAGTCTGTTCTGCAGTCACAGATTGCAACGGCCCGAAGAAGAGCGGGTGAGCACTAACGCTCCAACTCCTAATCTCCAAAAGGAAAAACCTATGACAAATCTCAAGAAATTTAGCGCCATCGCTGCGGTGGCCATTCTCTATCCAACTTACGCCTTGGCTGAACTTGCCGTTGGCGACGTCGTCGGCACCACCGAAGCAGAAATCCGCGCCAGCATGGAAGGCGCAGGATATGCCGTCAACGCAATTGAGATCGAGACCGACGAAGTCGAAATCGAAGCCATGCTGAATGACCAGGAATTTGAAATCGAAGTCGATCCGGCTGCCGGCACCGTCGCCGAAATCGAAATGGCGGAAGCCGACGACGATGAAGACGAAGATGATGATGATGACGACAAAGAAGATGACTCCGATGACGACGGCGAAGACGATGACGACGCCGACGAGGAGACCACGAGCAAGGGCTAGTATCTGCTAACTAGACCCTAAGCGGCCTCCTGCACCAATGTACTGCCGTCCTAGGGTGCAGGAGGTTCTTTCCACAATCGTGCAATTTGACGTTGCACAAAGCGGGGGTTGGGGATAGCTGGATGACTTATGCTGCGAATAAACTCACAAACGGCGCTTTGGATCCTGATCATCTTGCAGGCCTTGTGCGCATTTTTCTTCCTTTATGACGGGATTTTCGACCTGCTGGGACCAGAAGGTGAAGTCGAGTCGCGCTATTCCGATCGGTTTGAATATCTCATCGCCGCCGTCCTGATTGTCAGTGTGGTCTTCACGGCCATTCAGTTGCAGAACATGTTCGACAGGCAAAAACGCATTGAGGATCAATTGATGATTGCATCAGGCGCATTTGCAGAATTGCTGGACCGACACTTTGATGAGTGGGAACTCACCCCATCGGAGCGGGACGTGGCCATGCTCGCGATCAAGGGCTTCACCATCGCCGAGATGTCGAAATTGCGCGACACCCGCGAAGGCACGATCAAAACGCAATGCAACGCCATCTACCGCAAGGCGGGCGTTAGCGGTCGACCTCAATTGCTCAGCCTGTTCATCGAAGAACTTATGGCTGATGGCTTGGACGAAAAACCCGCGCCTTCGAAGAATTGAACCTGGGTAACCAATAAAATGAGACTGCTGGGCCTAATCATCGTGGCCGCCTTGATGGCCACCCCACTGATCTATTTCGTACCGCTTGCCGCCAAGCACGATCCATTGGCCGTCTTCAGTCAATATATCGGCGTGACAGCGCTGATTGCCATGGCGCTTACCCAGACCCTCGCCACACGTCTGTCCTTTGTCGAACCCGTCTTCGGTGGCTTGGACCGGGTTTATGTGCTGCACAAATGGCTCGGCATCAGCGCCCTGGTGATGGTCTTGCTGCACGATACCATTGACGCCGATATCGAAGGCATTGGGCGTGAAACCGGTCTGACCGACCTGGCGGAAACGATGGGTGAAATCAGCCTCTACGCCTTTTTGATTTTGGTGCTGATCACCATTGTCACGTTCATTCCCTACAATCTATGGAAGTGGAGCCACAAACTGATGGGGACATTCTTTGCCCTGTCGGTGTTCCACTTGGCTTTCATCAACAAGCCGTTTGCCAATACCGACTTGATTGGATCCTATGTGCTGATCGTCTGCGGTTTGGGGCTGCTCGCCTATCTCTACACCCTGCTGCCCCAGAATTTTGGCGCCCGCACGCGGGGGTTCAAAGTCTCTCACGTTGAACAGACCGGCGACGCCTTTGCTGTCGAGCTGAGCCCGGAAGCCAAGCCCGTGAAACACCGCGCTGGTCAGTTTGCATTCATCAATTTTGATATTCCGCATTTGGGAGAAGCGCACCCCTTCACCATCAGCGCGGCGCCCAATGCTGAAAACACCTTGCGGTTCACGATCAAGCCGCTGGGCGACTATACAAAAAGCCTGACGACCAAGCTCAAGGCAGGCACCACGGCGCATATCTCGCCGGCCTATGGTCATTTTCGGCTGCGCAACAACAAGGTGCCCCAGATCTGGATTGCCGCCGGAATTGGCGTGACACCGTTCCTGGCCTGGCTTGGAGAGCTGACCCCAGAACATCCAACGGTTGATTTCTTCTACTGTATTCGCGGACGCGACAGCGCCCCTCATCTCGACGAAGTCGAGGCGCGCGCTGCGCAACTGCCGAACCTCAATCTGCACATCATCGACAGCTCTCACATGGGCCGGCTGACCGCCGCGACGATATCGGAGAAGATTGGATCGGAGTTGAAGAAATCGAGTGCCTTCTTCTGTGGACCGGAGGTTATGCGCAATGCGTTGATGCGTGATCTGCAGGCCCACGGCCTGCGCCGGTCTCGTTTCAATTACGAAGAGTTTGAAATCCGCTCCGGCATCGGCATCCGAAAGCTGCTGGCGTACTTCTTCCGAAAGACCGGCATTTCCCAACGTTTTGCAAGGGCATTGGAGTCCGTGAGCTAGGCCCTGCCCGAGCACCTCCAACTCTGACTCACGGAAAGCCGCCGACAAGGCGGCTTTTCTTTTTGCACCACTGCCCTACCATGACGAGAATGCGCGTAGGGGAGATTGCCAGTGGCCACGTCGTCAAAACCGAATATCGTACTGATCTTCACCGACAATCAGCAGGCATCAACGCTGGGCTGTTATGGCAACCAGGAAATCCACACGCCGCATCTGAATGCACTGGCCAATGAAGGCATGATATTTGACAATGCTTTTTGTCCAAATGCCTTTTGCTCTCCCTGCCGTGCCTCTTTGATGACCGGGTTGATGCCATCCCAGCATGGCATTCACAGTTGGCTGGACGATCGCCGCGCCGGTGACTGGCCTGGCGGTTGGCATGCTCTGACGGGTCGCGCGACGCTGCCCGAACAATTGAAACAAGTAGGTTACAACACCGCATTGATCGGCAAATATCACCTCGGCCAACCGACCAGCCCGATGCCGGGATTCGATCATTGGGTGACCATGGAAGACGGTCATGTGCGCAGTTTCTACCGCAACCAGATCACCGAAAACGGGAAAAGCTATTTCCATGAAGGCCATTCGGTGGATTTTTTCACCGACAAGGCCCTGACCTTTCTCCAGCAACAGAAGTCGGCAGACCAACCCTTCTTTCTCTACCTGCCTTTCCCGGCACCCTACGGCCATTGGCCAGCGACCAGGGAAGCTGACCGATGTCGGCACTCGGCACGATATGACGCGTGTCCAATCGACTCGATCCCGCGTCAAGGGCTTAGCAAGGCGGCCGTCGACGGGTTTTTGATGCGCAACAAATATTCAGATGCCGCCCTGGACTTTTCGATGCTGTTGCGGGCGCCAAACGACCTTGCCACCCTGCGCAACTATTACGCCCAAATCTCGATGGTCGACGAAGGGGTCGGAAGGATCGTCGAAGAGCTGGATCGCCTTGGCATGAGGGATGATACGATTGTCATCTTCACCGCCGATCATGGCTTGTCCATGGGTCATCATGGGTTTTGGGGGCATGGAGCGGCAACGATGCCATCCAACTTGCACCTGGCCGCCCACTCGATTCCGCTGATTGTGCGCCAGCGCGGCAAGGTCGCGGCCGGTACGCGCTCTTCTGCAATGGTGTCCAACATGGACCTTTATGCAACCGTTTTGGATGCTGCCAGCATCGACGCGGATAATGCAACGCCGAGCCGATCATTGACCGAACTGCTCAACGGGCATGCAACAACCCACGATGACGATGCGGTCTACTCAGAACAGGAAGAGACGCGCGTGGTCAGGACCCAAAAATGGGCCTATTTTCAGCGCTTCTGCCACGCCAATAGTCCGGCTTTTGGTGACGAACTTTACGACGTTCAGGCTGATCGCGAGGAAACGGTCAATCTCATTGACGATCCCAAACACGCCGAGATTGGCGCTGAACTGCGGGACAAACTGGCCGCATTCTTCGAGACCAACTCAATTCCAGAGGCCAATCTGTGGCAGGGCGGCAGGCCGATCCAGAACTCGGCCCGGATCGAATACTGGCAGGAAGTCTGGGGCGACGAGTGGACGCCCGTATTTACCTATGAAGACGCTTAAGACAGACCCAACATTTTACGGTTTGTCTCGCGATCCGTCTCGCCGCCGGCAAAATCGTCAAAGGCCTTCTCTGTCACCCGAATGATGTGGTCACTGATAAACGGCGCCCCTTCTGCGGCGCCGTCTTCGGGGTGCTTGAGGCAGCATTCCCATTCGATCACAGCCCAGCGATCGTAATTGTACTGCGCCAATTTGGAGAAGATGCCCGAGAAATCCACCTGTCCGTCACCCAATGACCGGAAGCGGCCTGCGCGTTCGGTCCAATTGGCATAGCCGGAATACACGCCCTGCCGACCCGTTGGATTAAACTCGGCATCCTTGACGTGATA
>JABSRX010000028.1:5743-16322 GCA_013214695.1 Rhizobiaceae bacterium
ATACGTTCGTGGTAGATGTCGATGAATGCCAGATAGTCCAGCTGCTGCAAAACGAAATGCGATGGATCATAATTGATGCAGCAACGCGGGTGATCGTTCAGTTTCTCGAGAAACATTTCAAAGGTCGTGCCATCAAACACATCCTCACCGGGATGAATTTCGAAACCCACATCGGTGCCGACATCTTCAAAGGCGTCAAGGATAGGCTTCCAGCGCCGTGCCAGCTCGGTGAAGGCTTCGTCGATCAGGCCATCCGGCCGCTGCGGCCACGGATACAGAAATGGAAAGGCCAGAGCCCCCGGGAAGGAAACATGACCTTCCAGGCCCAAATTCTTCGACGCCTGAGCCGCCCACATCATCTGCTGAACAGCCCATTCCTGGCGCGCCTGAGGCTTGCCTTTCACGTGATCCGGAGCGAATGCGTCAAACGCCAAATCGTAGGCCGGGTGCACGGCAACCAACTGACCCTGCAGATGCGAAGACAGTTCGGTGATGACGACGCCCGCATCAGCACAAATGCCTTGAACCTCATCGCAGTAGGCTTGCGATGTGGCAGCTTTTTCAAGGTCAAACAAACGATCGTCCCAAGAAGGAATCTGAACACCTTTGTAGCCCAGCGATGCGGCCCATTTGGTGATCGCTGGCAAGGAGTTGAACGGGGCTTCGTCACCAGCAAATTGTGCGAGGAAAATTCCGGGTCCCTTCATTGTAGCTGCCATGATTATGCCCTCTGCCTCCTGTTTCGTTCGCTATCTTTGAGTTCAAATACTGATACACCTGTAATGATGGCAATTCAGCACAGACGCAAGTTGCCAAGCGCTGCACAGCAAAAATTGATGGGCTTTCCCCCCACTTGATCTACATCAATGCGATTTTCCTTCGCAGGGTCACATTAGAGGCACGACACCATCGATTTTCTCTTTGCCTTTCAGCGACCTTCAACATGTTCGATCCTCATGCAGTGCTAGACCACAATCAAAAACCGGTTCCCCGCTACACCAGTTATCCAACGGCACCCCAGTTCAAAGATGGCATGGGATCTCAAATCTTTGCCGACGGTTTGGGCATGCTGAAGCCCGAACAAACCGTCTCGGCCTATTTGCATATTCCGTTCTGCGATCGTCTGTGCTGGTTCTGCGGTTGCCACACCAAACATACGCTGAAGTACAAGCCGATTTCCGCCTATCTGAAGTACCTGACCAAAGAAATTGAGCTGGTTGGTCAGCAATTGTCGTTTCGACCAAAGCTGGGCCAGCTACATCTGGGAGGCGGCTCTCCCAGCCTGTTGAAATCTGACGATCTGCAAATGCTGCGCGCTGCGTTGGATGACGCATTCGAAATTGACGCGGCTACGGAAATCAGTGTCGAGATCGATCCCAATGACATGAAGAACAGCTCGGCCGAAGCGTTGATCGAATTTGGCCTGACCCGCGCCAGCATTGGTGTTCAGGATTTCCACCCAGACGTTCAAACCGCCATCAATCGACCGCAGAGCTTTGAGACCACACGCGATGTAGTCCAGGAGCTTCGGCAGTTGGGCATCAAGTCCATCAACATTGACGCCCTTTACGGCTTGCCTCTCCAGACCGGCGAGCGCTTGATGCAAACCATTGCACGCTGCATCGAACTCAAGCCTGACCGTATGGCCCTGTTCGGTTACGCGCACGTTCCCTGGCTGAAGAAACATCAAAACCTGATAAATTCGGAAGATCTGCCAAACACCTTTGATCGATATGCGCACGCCCAGGCAGCAAGTGCCGAGTTGGTTGAAGCGGGTTACCAGGCTATCGGCATCGACCATTTCGCGTTACCCGGCGACTCGCTTGCGATTGCTGCCCAAAGCGGCCAGCTACATCGGAACTTTCAGGGATATACGACCGACAACCACCCAACTTTGATTGGTTTTGGCGCCTCGTCCATCGGCCGTTTTGATCATGGCTATGTTCAAAACACGATACCAACGGCTCTGTATCAGCAGCAGGTTGCCAAAGGAATTTTGCCAAAGAAGAAAGGGCTGGTTCTGCTGGTTAAAGATCGCCTTGCCGGTCACATCATCGAACGTTTGATGTGCGACTTTGAAATCGACTTCGGAACCCTATCCTCCTATCCGGAATGGATGGTCGCAAAGTGCCGAGAAAAGGCGGTGCGCCTTATCGAAGAAGATCCGTTTGCACTGGCGGAAATGGACGGCGACAGTCTGAAAATCGCCGCTCATGCCCGGCCCTTCGCCCGCATTGTCGCGGCTCATTTTGACGACTACTACGCGCCTGAAAACTTCCAATATTCGAAAGCCGTTTAAGCGGCCAAAAGCCGGCCTGGCTCAACCCAGGATCACCGGAAAGTTGATCGGTCCGCGAAAGCCAAAACCGCTCCAGACCACTTTTTGAGGATCCGTCAAGCGGATATTCGGAAAGCGTTCAAAGATCATCGGCAGCATCACGTCGGCCAAAGCGCGCCTGGCAACGTGGGTGCCCTGGCAGAAATGGGGACCGTTCCCGAAGGCCTGATGGGATTGCGGCGGACGATAGGCATTATAATTTTCGCCATCCTCAAACAGGTCTTCATCGCGACAAGCCGAGGCCTGAATGGTCATCACCGTGTCACCCTTTGGGATGTGATACCCGCGGATTTCCGTATCTTCCATGACCAGCCGCGAAGAGACCTGAATCGGCGCGACCCAACGCACCCCTTCTTCGAATGCCAGTTTCCAATCGTCGTTGCGCCGGACTTCCTCAAGTTGATCAGGATTGGTCAGCAGGCCGTACAAAATCGTGCATAGCGCATCACGCGGTTCATTGATGCCACCACCGATGGCGATCTTGATATTGGCGTAAATCTGGCTGCGTTCGATGGGGTCATCGGCGTTGACCATGACCGACAGGGCGGACGGATTGGGATCAGCTTTGTGCTTCTCCACCAGACGGTCAAACAGCGCATCCATTTCGTCGTTGGCTTTGTCCGAGTTGACGAAGGGGGCGTCTGCCCAGCCGAAGTTTCCCGCTCCATCGATCAAATGCTGGCTCCAACGCTGCATCTCCTCGTCGGTCGCCTCGTCAGTGCCTAACAGGATTGCCAGGCCGCGCGCTGCATAGGGCGCCGACAATGCTGCGAACAAATCGACCTCTTCGCCAACGGGCAATCGATCCAGGTAGGCAGATGCAATTTCTCGATAGGCAGGGATCCAGTGTTCCTGAATGACCTTTGCGCCAAAGGCCGGCGCCATCGCCATGCGTTCCCGGCGATGTTCCTCACCATCCTTGCGCATCAAGGTGTGAGCGCGGAACGCCCGTCTCATAGGAGTATTGGGATCATTGGAGCTGAAAAGCTGCGCGTTTTCTTTGACGTAACGGGTGTCCGTCGCCTTGGTCAGCATTGTGCGACCGACCGACTTGACCCGCAAAACTGGCGTCTCGGCCCGCAAGCGGCGATAAATCGGGTAGGGATTGGATACCAGATCGGCAATGCTGATTTGCTCATCCAGTGGTGGAAGTTCGCTTGTCATCTTGCATCCGCCCCGTCTTTGTCCCTATCAAAGAAATCTATTCGCCGGGAACGTAAGTCGTCAACAATACTGCCGGTAAGACCCGCTGCTGAGAAGGATTTGTCGATGTTTGAAAAAGAGTTTGAGCTGCTGCCCCAACTTCAAGACCATCCGCGGGTGGATCTGGGTTTGACGCGCACCAACATCGATCCGCTCAACCGTCTGGGCAGCGAACTGGGCATCTCTTTGTCCACCAAACGGGACGACACTTTGAACCTGGCGCTGGGTGGCAACAAGGTGCGTCAGTTGGAGTATTATCTCGGTCCGGCGCAGCAGATGGGTGCCGATACGGTTTTGATCACCGGAGCGGTGCAATCGAACTTTGTGCGCCTTTGCGCCGCCGCTGCCCGGAAATTGGGTTGGCATCCGGTGATCCAGTTGGAAGACCGCGTGCCCAATACCGATCCGATCTACAACAATTCAGGCAATGTTCTGATCGACAAAATGCTGGGTGCCGAGATCCATTATTTCCCAGAAGGCGAAAACGAAGCGGCAGCCGATGCCAATCTGGACGCTATTGCTGCGGACCTGAAAACCAAAGGCCGCACACCCTATGTCATCCATCTGGGAACCGATCACCCACCTCTGGGAGGTCTGGGCTATGCGCTTTGCGCTGTCGAAACCTATGTGCAGTTGCAGGAAGCCGGCCAGCAGGTCGACCATGTTGTGATCCCCTCCGGCAGCAGCCTTACCCATGCAGGCTTTCTAGCTGGCGCGCGGGCCATTGGGTGGGACGTTCCGATCCACGGAATCTGTGTCCGGCGTGGGGTTGAACCGCAAAAACCAAGGGTGTTGCAGCGCACACGGGAAGTCATGTCTCTGCTGGGCGGTGTCGCCGAGATAAGCGAGAACGACATTATCGTCGACGACACAGTTCTCGCGCCAGGCTATGGGCAATTGAATGACGAAGTCATGGAAGCCATCAATTTGAGCGCCCGGCAGGAGGCATTGTTGCTGGACCCGGTCTACACAGGTCGAACCATGGCAGGTCTTATTTCACTGGTCAGACGCGGTGTGATTGAACCGAACCAATCGACTTTGTTTATTCACACAGGCGGACTTCCAGCCCTGTTCGCCTATGAAACCAAGCTGACTGAATTCGCCGGCTGGTAGGCTTACTCGTCTGAGGCGTAGTAGCCGACGATGTCGCCATCGGTTGTCACGCCCAGTCCATTGAGGCAGCGATTGACATAATTGAAGTAGCCGATGATCTGATTGGCCTCGAGAATCTCGCCGTCCGGAACCCCCGCATCCTTCAGGGATTGCACATCGGATTGCACCATTTCACCGGGCTTCAGCGTCAGTTTCTCGGCATATTGCAACAGCGCCAATTCTGCCCCATCAAAGGCGTTTTCCGGCTGGCGGGTATGCAACGCCTTCTCAACAGCATCAGCGCGTTTTTCATCCCCCATCAAATGCTTTGCATTGGCCCAATGATTGGCCAGTGAATAAGGGCAATCATTGAGGATGGAGACATAGGAGGAAATCGTCTCCTGAAACCACATCGGGATCGTATTGGCGTCGTCGTGCAAAGCCGCGCGGTAGAGCACCACATGACCCTTCATTGTGTTGGGTCGCAGGGAGTGTACCCGCATCACGTTGTCGACGGTGCCATGGGGAGTGCGTGCCAGTTTCAGCACGTCCAGCAATTCCTCGCTGGCATCCTCGTCACCGATCATTTCAATCCACGCTGACATGGCAATTCCCCTTAGTTGCGTTCGTCCGTTTGCATGCGTCGCTCCAACCAGCGCACGCCAGCGGACACAATCAAAATCAGTACCAGATATTCCAGCACCAGGATGGTGTAGATTTCGAGCGGACGATATTCCGTCACCACCAGTTCGTTGGCCTTGCGGGTCAACTCCTGCATGCCGATGACCGAGACAAGCGACGACATCTTGAGCATGTAAACCAGTTGGTTCCCCAATGCCGGCAGAATACGACGGATCGCCTGGGGCAGAATGACAAAGCGCATTGTGTCGTAATAGTTGAGCGAAATCGAATGGCTCGCTTCGTACTGCCCCTTGTCGATCGACTGGATCCCGGCGCGGAAGATCTCCGCCTCAAATGCGCTGTCCGACAGGGCCAAGGCGATCACGCCAGCCCAAAAGACGCCGATTGCGATGCCCGCCAATTGCGGCAGACCGTAATAGACCCACAAGATCAGAACCAGAATGGGAACCGCGCGAACAAATTCGACATAAACGCGATTGAAACCGCGCAGATATTTGTTCGTCGACAAGCCTGGCAAGGCAACGAGCAGACCAATGACGATACTGATGACAATGGCCGTCACCGACAACAACACCGTGTAATAAAGGCCGGTCAGCAAAAACCAGACATTGTTGTAGCCAGAGGTCGTCGTCGGATCGACCACATACCAGCCCCAGTTACCACCGGCGCATCCGCTCAGCGGCACAAGAAGCAAAAGGGGAAACAGTTTTTTGAACATCCTATTCTCCCCTAGTGATGCAGAATTTTTTGCAGGAAGTCCTGACACCGGGCGCTGTCAGGTTGTTTGAAGAACTTCTCCGGTGGCGCGACCTCGACGATCTCGCCGTGGTCCATGAACACCATCGTGTCGGCCACCCGACGGGCAAAGCCCATTTCATGGGTGACCACGATCATGGTCATGCCGGACGATGCCAATTCGGTCATGACATCCAGCACCTCGTTGATCATTTCCGGATCCAGTGCCGATGTCGGTTCATCAAACAGCATGATCTGCGGCTCCATGCAGAGCGACCGCGCAATCGCAACACGCTGCTGCTGGCCACCCGACAATTGGCGCGGAAATTTGTCGCTTTGCTCGGGAATCCGCACCCGCTCGAGATATTGCATTGCCAGCTTTTCCGCATCCGCCTTGCTCATGCCCCGGGCCCGAACCGGACCAAGCGTGAGATTGTCCAACACCGACAGATGCGGGAAGAGGTTGAACTGCTGAAACACCATGCCAACCTTTTGGCGGATGGCGTTCAACGACTTGGCCGCACCGTCATGGGTAATGCCATCAACTGTGATGTCGCCCTCTTCATGTTGCTCCAATTGATTGATGCATCGGATCAGCGTCGACTTGCCGGAACCCGATGGTCCGCAGACCACAACACGTTCGCCTTTGGTCACATTCAAGCTGACGGATTTCAACGCCTGAAACGAGCCAAAGAACTTTGAAACGCTCTCAATCTCAATCAGCGCTGTTTGATCATTTTTTGTCATGGCATTCCTCGTACTGCCCGCAGTTTGAGCATGGACTGTCAGGTTAAGCAACACGTTGCATTTGCCGGCAATTCACGCAATGCTGCCGCGAAATCAAAACGGGAGATCGACAATGAAATTTCTTAAAATCGCCGCAGCAGCGCTGACCTTGATGATCGGTACAGCTCAGGCCAACGCGCAAGCGCTGCAGGATATTCTCAGCGGCGGCGTGCTCAAAGTGGGCACGACCGGTGACTGGAACCCTATGACCATGAAAGACGTCACCACCAACACTTACACCGGCTACGACATCGATGTGATGACAGAGCTGGCGAAGGATCTGGGTGTTGAGGTCGAATTCGTACCGACCGACTGGAAAACCCTGGTCAGCGGCGTGACTTCCGGCAAATACCACATGACCGGTTCAGCATCCGTGTCTCCGGCACGCGCCAAGGCTGCAGGCTATTCCACAAGCTACTTCTCGCTGGCCACGGTGCCTCTGATACTGAAATCCAGCGGCGACAAGTTTAAGGACTGGGGTGACCTGGACAATTCCAAAGTCACAGTGGCCGCGACGCTCGGCACCACCCAGGAGAAACAGGTCAAGCAGTTTTTCCCGAACGCCAAACACCAGATCGTCGAGGCTCCGGCGCGCGACTTCCAGGAAGTTCTGGCTGGTCGTGCCGACGCGCACATCACATCCAATGTTGAGGCTTTGAAGCTGGTTGAGAAATACCCGCAGATGATGATCGTCCCGGTATCGGCACCTAAGGCACCGACACCAATCGCCATGTTGCTGCCTCAGGGCGACCAGGTCTGGATCAACTATGTCAACACATGGATTGCTCTGAAATCCGAGCGTGGCTTCTTTGACACGCTGGGCAAGAAATGGCGCCTGAAAGAATAATCAGCCTTTGCTGACCACAAGGAGGGGTGCCCTGAAAAGGCGCACCCCTTTTTTATGATGCTGACACTTTATGCCATCCCCATCAGTCTGTACTGCGCCAAGCTGCGCATAGTGCTGCGCCATAAACATCTGGATTGGGAAGAAGTTCCGCCGCCCGGCGGATACGGCTCCGATGAATATAAAGCCTTGGTGCCGGCGGGCAGCTTGCCCGCGCTTGATCACGATGGGTTGCTGATCAGCGATTCCGAAGCCATCGCTGAATATCTCGATGA
This sequence comes from Rhizobiaceae bacterium, assembly GCA_013214695.1. GTDB lineage: Bacteria > Pseudomonadota > Alphaproteobacteria > Rhizobiales > Rhizobiaceae > Pseudahrensia. The sequence continues at coordinate 13,659 of JABSRX010000028.1, forward strand.
AGCCTTTCCCGACCCGCCCATGCTACCGGGCACGGCCCAGGATCGCGCCAAGCTTCGCGAGCTGTCGCGGTTTCACGACACCCGCCTGGAACCATCAGTCCGCGCTTTGTTTTCACATATTGCGAAAAGCAAACACGAGCCTGAAATTCTCGAAAGCAACTGGCACTCGATGCTTGTGCGCATGGGGCAAATCACGCCGTTGCTGCCTGGTGAAACTCGACCGCTGACACTCGCTGACTGCGGCATCCCCATCACCATGACCTGGGTGGACGTGCTGGCGGATCACTTTGGCTTTGCAGATCCAGCGACGCCAGAATTGACCGAATATCTCGATGGCGTGTCCTCCCATGACGCAGTTGCATTGGAACTGGCTGACTACACACCCAAACTGAAAACCTGGTTGGACCAGCAATGAAGCTGGAGTTGAGCACATGGCTGGAAGTTGAGGACTATCTCAAGCGCGCATCGGGTTTGATGATCCCTGTCGGTTCGCACGAGCAACATGGGCCGATCGGACTGATCGGAACCGATGCGCTGTGCGCTCAGGCCATCGCGGAGGAAGCGGCAAGAACGGCCAACTGTCTGGTTGCGCCTCCCATTTTCTACACACCTGCCCCGTTCAATCTGGCGTTTCCCGGCACGGTCTCAATCCGCGAGGAGACGTTCGAAGCGCTGCTGCGGGACATGCTGGACGGCCTGATCCAGCAAGGTTTTGATCATTTTTATTTTCTCAACGGCCACGGCGCGAACCTGGCTCCGCTCAAACGGATCGAAGAAGAATTCAGCAGCCGCAGCAACTGCGCAATTCGCATCCGGTCTTGGTGGGATTTTGATGCGGTCAACGCACTGCGATCGGAGTATTACGGCGACTGGGAAGGCATGCATGCGACGCCCTCGGAAGTTGCCATCACGCAAGCGACACATAGGGTGGTCGAGTCCGATCTGGCGACAACGCCGCCCAGAAAACTCACGCCTGAATTCATCCGCGACCATGCCGGTGACCGGCACGGCCCACCGGAGGAACATCGCCGCGACTTTCCAGATGGTCGGGTCGGATCTCACTCCGCGCTGGCCCAACCGGAGCACGGCGCTGTGTTGCTCCACGCGGCCGCAGGCGCTGTTGCTATGGACTATCAGGACTGGACCACAGGTGACGACTGATCATTCGCCTTTTCTAAGGTGCCAGCTACTTGTCCAAAGCTGGCAATCAATGTCATGACTTCGAAAGAACCAAGTCAGTGAGGCCAAAACTGCAATGGAAAGTGATCTGGAGAAGGGCGTTACCAATCTCCTGCTGAATTGCGCTGAATTGAAGGCAGGAGAAACTCTGCTGGTAGTGCATGAAGACCCAAAACTGGGCTGGTANGANGACNCNGCCGCCCTGGCGGTACGGGACAAGGCAAAAGCCATGGGGTTGGAAACCACCTGGCTCCAGGTGGGGGCACCGGGTCTGGAAAAAGACCCAGGCCTGCTTCAACAAATCGACAACCACGACAGCACGATCTTTTTTGCCCGTGTCGGTGATCAGGACCGGTTTGGCGATAACAACGGCAAGGAGCGCAGCGTCATGGTCTACGCGCGCGATGCCGAGAACCTGGCCTCCCCCTTTGGGCAGGTGAATCACCGCGCCATGATGGAGCTCAAGCAAGCCGTCAACGAGGTCGTTCTGGGGGGGCAGGAGGTAAAGATCACCTGTGCTCTTGGCACAAGATTCAGCGGCAGCGTGCCGATGGTGGAACGCGAGAATGATGCCGATGTGACGGTACGCCGATTTCCGCTTGGGGTCCCTCAACCGGTGCCGGCGGGCGGGTTTAGCGGACAGGTCGCACTGACCCATTATCTTACTCCGACGGGATCCAAACCTTATGATCCGCCGAACTGTAAAATCGACGGCGTGGTGATGGCGCAGGTGGAGTTGGGACGCATCACCGGCTTTGACGGCCCCGCCGATGCCGTTGCAGCCGTTGAACGCCATTACGATCATGTATCCAGTCACCTTGGCATAGACCGGAACTTCATCCACTCCTGGCACGCCGGTATTCATCCCGGCACTGGATACCCCCGCTCCGTCCATGACGATCCAGACCGCTGGTCCAACAACGTCTTCACCCATCCACGCTTTGTTCACTTCCACACCTGCGGCGCCTATGCGCCAGGCGAAATCTGCTGGATGGTTCTCGACCCAACGATCGAAATCGACGGCAAGGCGCTTTGGAAAGACGGTGCCATGGTGCCATCGCAATTCCCCGACCTTCAGCAAGTGCTTGATCGATGGCCGGAGCTGCAGCGGCAGTTTGATGCCCCGGCTGGACCGATAGGTCTGCAACCGTGACCGCCGCCAAGACGGTCGAAAGCGATATCATTGTCATCGGCGCAGGCATTGCCGGCGCCTTCGTTGCAGCTGAACTTGCCCAGCAAGCAAAGGTGTCGCTACTCGAGATGGAAAGCCAACCGGGCTACCACACCACGGGTCGGTCGGCGGCGATATTTGTGCCCAGCTACGGGCCGCCGTCCATCCGAGCACTGACGCGCGCATCGGCGGCAGCGTTTCTGGATCCAGTCAGTACATTAGGGGTCGATCGCCTGCTTTCTCCTCGGCCTGTTTTGATGATGGCACGTGGCGATCAACTGGAATCGCTTGATAAGCTAAAGGAAGAAGTCGCA
>JABSRX010000278.1 GCA_013214695.1 Rhizobiaceae bacterium
CGCTCCAAGCGACTTGCATCCGGCGGTTGTTGACAGAATTGCACATAATGCAAACAAAATTCATGAGGATCGAAGTGTTCTCCGACGCGCACAGGAATTCCCAAACACCAATTCCCCTCCTGCGCCCTTCAACGATGTTGCGTGGCACATGATCAACTCAGGTCCCAATATTCTGCATGAAGTGTTTCCGTACTGGGTTGCAGCACAGTTTGGTCGAGTCTTGCTTTTTGTTTTACCTTTGATTTTTCTGGCACCTTCTTTGCGGCTCTTCCCCGCCCTTTACGTATGGTTTCAGAACCGGCGAGTCTGGCGCCATTATCAAAGCATTGCCGCACTCGATATGGCGATCGAGAACGCTACCAGCGCAAAGGACGTCAAGACCATAGCGCTAGAGCTTGAAAAGCTCGAAGTATCCCTTGCCAAAATGAAATTACCATTGGCCTACCGGCAGAAAGCCTATGACGCGCGACTGCATATCGACTTAATTAATCAAAAAATTGACCGCTGGCGATCGGATCAAGCCCATGACAGCGAAGAGGTGCCAGTGAACCATTTTTAAAACTCGCTTCAACGACCTGTCGACCACCGTCGGTTGGTCATGCTAAAGTAAATTCTGACAACCTACGGTTTTTGTCGTGCACTAAAAGGCTGCGAGCATCGAGTGAAGGAGATCTGCCGATGCCCAAGCAGCCTGCCATTCCCGGCCTTTGCGATGCGATGAAGAAGAAGGTCACACGGCTTGAACAGTTTCTGGCTAAGATGGATGCGTTAGTTTCGTAGCGGCGTTTGCAGTCGTTGATCGAACCTCACGACCCGAAGGGCGGGCGGCCGCCGATGCCGCTGGAGATGATGCGATGCATTTACTTCCTGCAGAACCGGTATGCGCTGAGTGCCCCGATGGCTGAAGAGACGCTGTATGACAGTGAGGCCATGCGCCGGTTTGCCGGGATCGAGTTGGGCGATGACCGTATCCCGGATGAGACCACCATCCTCAACTTCTGGCACCTTCTTGAACGACACGCACTGACCGAAGCGATCTTCGCCGACGTGAATGCGCATCTGGCTGACACGGGGATTAGGCTGCGCTCTGGCACGTTGGTGGATGCGACGTCCTCGACAAAGAACCAGACCAAGGCACGAGACCCGGAGATGTCTTCGACAAAGAAGGGCAACGACTGGTATTTTGGGATGAAGGCTCCCGTCGGTGTGGACGTTGACAGCGGCACCGTCCACAGCCTCGAGGCCACGACCGCGAAGGTGCATGACGGCCGGGTCTGGAATGAGTTGCTCCATGACGAAGAGATCAATCGGATCATCGCCAAGGTGCGTGCAAAGGTCGAGCATCCCTTCCGCGTCATCAAACGCCCGTTCGGTCATTTGAAGACCCGCTATCGCGGGTTGGCCAAGAACCGGGCGCATTTGTTCACGCTGTTCGCGCTCGGTAACCTGTTCCTGGTGCGACGACGGCTGATGGCCTGAGGATGAGACCGTCCGAAATTGCCATAGCCGCCGCTTAGGAGGGCAAAACAGTGCACAAACTGCTGAAAACGGTCCATCAAAGGCCGATGATTGCCTTCATGGCGCCAGACTAGCGTCGCCGCAGGCGTCGATCAGACGTTCCCCACCGCAAGAGATGTTTTGCCTCTCAATAAATTTTAGCAAAAAGCATCCGGGCTGTGCCATCGTGGGACATAGCTGTTGAAAGGTGATGCTGTGTCTCATGATGCATTGATGATGATACCTCAAGGTATTGCGATCTTGTTGTTCATTTCCCTCGGTGTCCGCATGGGAGGGTTATCGATTGGTTTATGGGGTGGTGTCGGGGTGCTGGTGCTGGTTGCCGTGTTTGGTCTGGCGCCAGGATCTGTTCCAATCTCGGCTATGCTCATCATTCTTACCGTTGTCACCGCAGCTGGGGCGATGCAGGCGGCGGGTGGGATCGAGTATCTTGTTGGTATCGCGCAACGTTTGATCCGCGCCAACCCTAAACGGATCACTTTCATCGCTCCCTATGTGAGCTGGATCTTCACAATGGGTGCAGGCACAGGCAACGTGTATTATTCTTTGCTGCCAGTGATTTATGAGGTCGCCCACGACAACAAGATACGACCCGAGCGACCGCTGGCAATCTCGCCGGTCGCCTCGCAATTGGGTATCACCTCCAGCCCCGTTTCAGCGGCAATGGCGGCAATGGTCGGCCTAATGGCGGGAGTGGGTTTTACAATTGTAGACATCTTGGCGATTGTTGTTCCATCCACCGCAGTTGCGATCTTTGCTGGTGCCTTAGTCATGTCAGGCAAAGGTAAGAACCTTGAAGATGATCCAGTCTATCAGGCTCGGCTCACAGCAGATCTGGTCGCTCCCCCTGAGCCTATTGAAGACGAAAACGCAACGCATACTCCTGAAGCGCGTAACTCTGCCTTTCTGTTCTTGGCCGGGGTTGTTGCGATCATTTTCTTTGGCCTCTTTCCGGGGCTGAGACCTATCTATCTAGATGCTAACGGCATGGTCGAGAGCATGAGCATGACACAGTTGATTCAGGTGATCATGTTCACAGCTGCGGTTTTGATAATTGCTTTTTGCAAGGCAAAGCCACAGGACGTTCCCGGCACAAAAATCTTTACCAGTGGCGTAGTTGCGGTGGTTGCTCTCTTTGGTGTCGCTTGGATGGCAAATACTTTCATCGAGGCGCATCGTGATACGATAATAACTGGCCTTGGTGGTGTGGCAGAGCAATTCCCTGTGGCTATCGCGTTTGCGCTCTTTGCAGTTGCCGCGCTGACAACATCGCAATCCTCCACCACCCTCGCAATTATTCCAATTGGACTGACTCTTGGTATTCCGCCACAATACTTGATTGCGATGTGGCCTGCCGTTGTGGGCATCTATTTCTTCCCGGCCAATGGCGGGCAGATCGCAACCATCAACATAGATCAGACCGGCACAACCAAGATCGGCAAATTTGTGATCAATCACTCCTTCTTTTTACCAATGGTAGTCTGTGCGGTGACGGCTGTCTGTGTCGGGATGGCTGTCGCAACAGCTCTGTATGGAACT
>JABSRX010000279.1 GCA_013214695.1 Rhizobiaceae bacterium
GATACGACCGGAGCCGCTGGCGCCGTCGTGTCTACAGTCACATTGAAAGGTGCTGATGTCGCCGATTGTGTCCCAAACCCATCGGTGGCAATTGCCGTGTAGACATAATCGCCATCGGCCAGGAAAGACGCATCGCCAATCGACCAGACGCCACCATTGGCAGTGACGCTGCCAATCGACACGTTATCCCGGAAGACTTCCACCGTGTCGCCGTCATCGGCAGTACCTGTAATGGTTGGCGTGCTGTCAAAGGTGACGCCATCTGAATCGCTGACACCCGTATCCACAGAAACCCCGGACACAACAGGTGCTTCAGGAACCGGTGTGATAGTGATCGTAGCGGTGCCGGTGTCCGAACCGCCCTTGCCGTCCAAAACTTCGTAGGTGAACGAATCCTCGCCATTGAAATCGGCAGCCGGATCGTAGGTGAATGAGCCGTCAGCCAACAGGTTCAGCGTGCCGCCATTGGTGGTGGTGACAGCTGTCTGCGGTGTGACCGTCAGGGTGTCATTTTCAACGTCGCTGTCTGCACCCGAGCCATTGTCGACCAGCACATTGCCGATCAACTGAGCGTCTTCTGCAGTGGTGAACGCGTCATCCTGGGCGACTGGCGCGTCGTTCACCGCATTGATGGTGATCGATGCCGTTGCGGTTGCCGTGCCGCCATTGCCGTCAGAGATTTCATAGGTGAAGGAATCGCTGCCGCTGGTATTGGCTGGGGGATCGTACGTAAACGAACCGTCGGCCAACAGATTGAGCGTACCACCGCCGTTGGTGGTGATCGACTGGGCTGTCACCGTCAGCGTATCGCCGTCCACATCGCTGTCAGCACCATTGCCATTGTCCAGCAGCACATTGCCGATGAGTTGGGTGTCTTCATCCGTCGCAAAGCTGTCGTCTTGTGCCACCGGGCCGTCTTGGACCGGAGCGACGGTAATCGTCGCCGTTGCAGTCGCCGTACCGCCATTGCCGTCAGAAATTTCGTAGACGAAGGTATCTTCACCCTCAAAGTCAGCGACAGGGTCATAGGTGAACGACCCATCGGCCATGAGATTGAGCGTGCCGCCTTTGGCAGTGGTACCAGCTTGCGGCGTCACCGTCAGGGTATCGCCGTCGACGTCACTGTCGGCGCCGGCGCCATTGTCGTTCAGCACATTGCCGGAAAACTGCGTATCTTCCACGGCTGCAAATGCGTCGTCTTGAGCAACAGGCGCATCGTTTACCGGATTGATGGTGATGGAAGCCGTTGCCGTTGCCGTACCACCCTTTCCATCAAGCAATTCATAAGTGAAGGAATCCGCGCCATCAAAATCAGCGGCCGGGTCATAAGTGAAGGTGCCGTCGGCTGCCAGGTTGAGCGTGCCGCCACCGGTCGTCGTGACGGACTGCGGCGTGACGGTGAGAGAATCGCCATCGACATCGCTGTCAACACCATTGCCATTGTCAGCCAGGACATCACCAACCAATTGCGTATCTTCATCGACGGTGAATGCATCGTCCTGTGCAACCGGATCATCGTTCACCGCATTGATGGTGATGGATGCGGTTGCCGTCGCGGTGCCACCATTGCCGTCAGCCACTTCATAAGTGAAAGAATCGGTGCCATTGAAGTTGGCCGCAGGATCGTAAGTGAACGAACCATCGGCCATCAGGTTCAGCGCACCGCCATTGGTGGTGGTGATCGCCTGCGGCGTGACTGTCAGCGTATCGTTCTCGACGTCGCTGTCTGCGCCATTGCCATTGTCGGCCAGCACATTGCCGGTCAGTTGGGTATCCTCATCCACCGCGAAGGTATCATCCTGAGCGACAGGTGCGTCGTTGACAGGCGCAATATCGATGGTCGCCGTCGCCGTGGCTGTGGCGCCGCTGAGATCAGTTACCTCATAGGAGAAACTGTCCTGGCCGTTGAAATCGGCCGCTGGAACGTAATCAAAGGAACCGTCTGCATTCAGCACCAACGCGCCACCATTGGCCGTGGTCATGGTCTGCGCGGTGACGGTCAGGCTGTCGCCGAGATCCACATCACTGTCGGCGCCATTGCCATTGTCCGCCAGAACATTGCCGGCCAGAGGGACATCTTCGTCGATGGCAAACTGGTCATCGCGGGCCACTGGCGCATCGTTTTGTCCAGTGATGGTGATGGTGACGTTTGCTGTCGCTGACCCACCATTTCCGTCAGTGATTGTGTAGGAAAGCGTTTCCTGGAAGGATTGACCGTTGCCGAGGAAGTCAAACTGACCGTTCGGGTTGTAGGTGATCGTGTCGTTGTCGGCTTCGATGGTTGCCGTGCCAACCAGGCCCGTCGTGTCGATGCTGACAATTTCCAGATCATCGCCATCGGCATCGGTATCGTTCAATGTGACTTCAACCGAGCCGCTGGCGTCGTTGGCCACTGTCAGTTGATCGTCTACGGCGACCGGCAGATCGTTGACTGGCGCGACATCAATGGTCGCCGTTGCCGTCGCCGTCCCACCGCGACCGTCGAGAAGTTCATAGGTGAACGTATCCTGGCCATTGAAATTGGCAGCCGGGTCATAGGTGAAGGAGCCATCGGCGGCCAGAACCAGCGCGCCACCATTTGTCGTGGTGATGGTTTGTGGCGTCACCGTAAGCGTATCGCCGTCAGCATCGCTATCAGCACCATTGCCATTGTCGACCAGCACGTTGCCGGTCAATTGTGTATCTTCGTCGATCGCAAAGGTGTCAGCCTGAGCGACCGGCGCCTGATTGACGTCGACCACGGAAATGCTGGCAACAGCAGTCGCGGTGCCGCCATTGCCATCGGAAATTTCATAGCTGAAACTGTCGGTACCGCTGAAATTGGCCGCTGGATCATAGGTAAACGAACCATTGGCATTGAGCACCAGTGCACCACCATTGGTCGTCGTAACCGTTTGTGGTGTCACCGCAAGCGTATCGCCCTCGATATCACTATCAGCGCCATTGCCATTGTCGACCAGCACATTGCCCGCAAGTTGCACGCCTTCATCGGTGGTGAAGGTGTCGTCCTGGGCGACTGGCGCGTCGTTCACCGCATTGATGGTGATCG
>JABSRX010000280.1 GCA_013214695.1 Rhizobiaceae bacterium
CGTTTGATATCGAAGGTGTGCACTGGAGCCATCGCGGCGAGAATGGCGAGTTGTGCACTTTCGACACGATGATCGACGCTTGGGCACTGCGCACCGAAGCGCTGGATCGGATGTCCACCTTGGTGCGGGGCGCTGACACGGACCGGCATGACCTGGCACCTGAAGCGGCGGGACTTCTAGCGGCGTCACTTGGACTGTCACGCATGTTTCGTGATGATCTGGCACAGTTAGAGGCTGGAATGGTCATCTACGACGCCTTCTACCTATGGGCCCGTGATGCCCATGAGGAATCCCATGATTGGCCGGTGACAAAATGAGCAATTCAGAGCCAAGCCTCTCAGAGGCAAGCCGGGTATGGGCGCGCATCGGCGTGCTTTCCTTCGGCGGTCCGGCAGCACAGATTGCGCTGATGCATCGCGAACTGGTGGAAGAGCGAAACTGGCTTTCCGAAAACCGGTTTTTGAACGCCCTGTCATTTTGCATGTTGTTGCCGGGACCGGAAGCCATGCAGTTGGCTACCTATGCCGGCTGGCGCCTGCACGGCACCATTGGCGGCCTTATTGCTGGCCTCATGTTCGTCCTGCCCGGTGCGATTGTCATGCTGGCCCTGGCGACGCTGTACGTCACAATGGGCCAACTGCCGCAGGTTGAAAGTCTCTTCCTGGGTGTGAAGGCTGCGGTCATCGTGATCGTTATCGAGGCGCTTATTCGAGTCTCGAAGAAAGCCCTCAATCGGCCAGATTACTGGATCATCGCGGGCCTCGCCTTCATTGGTATTTTTCTGTTTGCCCTGCCCTACCCCCTGATTGTTTTGGCAGCAGCGCTGTACGGGTTCTTTGCCGCAGGGCCGGACGTTGGCGGCGGCGAAACCGTCGAAACCGATCACAATCCTCTTCGGACGCTGATAACCGTCGCCATCTGGCTGGCAATTTGGTTCGGCCCCTTGATCGCGCTTTATGTCATCCTGCCGGAGTCAATTCTGAACCCCATCGGGGCCTTCTTTTCGAAGCTGGCCGTTGTCACATTTGGCGGTGCCTATGCCGTGCTGGCCTATATGGGGCAGGACGTGGTTCAAAACTCTGGCTGGCTGACGGCAGGTGAAATGATGGACGGGCTTGGATTGGCCGAAACCACCCCCGGGCCGCTGATCCTGGTGACGCAATTCGTTGGCTATCTCGCAGCCTTCAAGGACGGAGGCTTCGGTCTCGCCATTGCCGGAGCAATCGTCACGCTCTGGGCAACCTTTGCCCCCTGCTTCCTGTGGATCTTTGCAGGTGCACCCTACATTGAATGGATCTCCAACCAGCCAAAACTGAAAGGCGCCCTGACGGCCATCACCGCAGCGGTGGTAGGTGTCATTCTCAATCTGTCGATCTGGTTTGCCCTGCACGTCTTTTTTGCCGAGGTGGAGACCAGTTCGTTTGGCTGGATCACAACGTCCATACCGAACCTCACCACTCTGGATTGGCGCGTAGTCCTGTTGACCGGACTGTCGGCGATCATCCTGTTCGGCCTTCACTGGGGAATTGCCAAACTGTTGGGGGCAGTTGCCATCGCCGCCCTGCTTCTGTCCCTGTTTTGAACAAAGGCTGTATTGAGGCGTCAGCTACTGGCTGACGCCCAATTCCGCCAGCCGTTCAAAGCAGTTTTCTTCCGCTGCATCCAATTCGCGCAGCGAGTCTTCAATGTCCCGCCGTTTCTGCTCAAGGTCAGCCCGCTTTTCACCAATGCCGGCAATCATCGCCTTGATCTGGCCTTCTTCCCCTGCCGGTGCCTTGTACATGGCGATTATTTCGCGAATTTCGGCAATTGAGAAACCGAGACGCTTGCCGCGCAGAATCTGCTTCAGTAACACCCGGTCGGACGGACGAAACAGACGTGTGCGCCCACGACGGACCGGCTTGATCAGACCTTCATCTTCGTAAAACCGAATTGTCCGGGTCGACACGCCGAATTCACGTGTCAGTTCCGTGATCGTATAAAACTCCCGCATCGCCACTCACTGCATAGAAAGATGCTCACCCCTCATAGGGGGTTAGATAAATGATTTACGTAAAAGTCAAATGGAGTTTTGCAAAACTGACAGATCAGTTCTCGGAGATTCTGATCAAAATCAGCATTTTGAACGAAAAAATGACCCGTTAAATCGGTTACTATTTGGCCAATATCCCAAGTTCAGTAAGGGATTCTAGATTTGATACCACCAGGAGGCCAGGCCCAGAAAAGCAAAAAACCCAACCACATCCGTCACCGTGGTGACAAACACACTTGAGGCGATTGCCGGGTCCGCATCCAGTTTATCCAGAGCAATGGGGATCAATATGCCGGAGGCCGCTGCAAAGATCATATTGACGACCATGGCGATGGCGATGACCAGTCCCAAAGAGGGCTGACCGAACCAGAACACCGCAACAATACCAATGAGCACCGCAAAGGCAGCCCCGTTCAAAATGCCCACCAGCAGTTCTTTGCGAATGATGCGTCGCGCATTGTAGGTGTCGAGGTCACGGGTGGCGAGCGCCCGCACCGCCACTGTCATGGTTTGCGTTCCCGCATTGCCGCCCATCGAAGCCACAATGGGCATCAGGATCGCCAAGGCAACCATCTGCTCAAGCGTTGCGTCAAACAGACCAATGACCAGGGATGCGAGGATCGCCGTTCCAAGATTGACCGTCAGCCAGCCGATGCGCGACTTGGCGATGGAAATCACGTCGTCCGACAATTCCTCATCACCGACACCTGCCAGACGGCGAATATCTTCCGACGCTTCTTCCTGAATAACGTCAACCACGTCATCAATGGTCATCACACCAACAAGTCGATCATTTTCGTCCACGACAGGCGCCGACAAAAGGTCATATTGCTCAAAAATCTGCGCCGCCTCTTCCTGATCCATTTCAGCATGGATCGGATAAGCGTTGCTGGATTGAATGTCGTCGACGACCGTTTCGCGTTTGGCCCGCAGCAATGTGTCCAGAGCCAAAGAACCGGCCAGTTTGAACCGGTGATCAATGGTGAAGATTTCCGTGAAGCGATCCGGC
>JABSRX010000281.1 GCA_013214695.1 Rhizobiaceae bacterium
AAAAGACTGGGCGGTGTAGAAGTCATCATGTCTAGACCAGACATCGCAGCGACACCTGCTGGCGCAAATCAAACCTATGTCGTGCTGAATCCACAGATGATGCTTCAGTTTGGTCCTCGCTCCCCGATTGCCATGAACGATCTGATGACGGCCTTTGAGGGGCTGGCAACAAATTAGGACGAACGGTGCCTTGGCCCAGTTGACCGCAAATTACAGGGTTTGGACCTTTCTAGGCCTGATCTATGCAGGATTGACCGGCCTGCTGTTCGTCGCCATTTTTCTGGCGCTGACTATTGGGCCAGTTAGTCTGACCTTTGAACAAATCTGGGATTCATTGTCTGGTGCTGGTACCGCAGTATCCGACACAATCCTATTCAACATTCGCGCGCCGCGCATGCTATTGGGCGCCATTGTTGGTGGCTCGCTGGCAATTGCCGGTGCAAGCCTCCAAGGTTTGTTGCGCAATCCCTTGGCCGATCCGGGTTTGATAGGCATTACGGCTGGGGCGTCCCTGGCCGTGGTTTTCGTCATCGTGCTGGGCGACACATTCGTCGGTAGTCTGCCAAATTTCGCCCTGGCATTGGTGCTGCCGGTCGCGGCATTTTTGGGCGGTATAGCTGTCACGGTTATCGTCTTGATGACGGCCCGCATTGGCGGCCAGTTTTCTGTCGGACGGTTGATACTGGTGGGTGTCGCGATCACTGCAATCGCCAGCGCATTGATCGGTATCCTGATCTATATGTCCAACGACCAACAGTTGCGGGAACTTACCTTCTGGACCATGGGGAGCCTCGCCAAAAGCAACTGGAATACTGTGTTGATTGCCTGTGGCGTCATGGTTTTGGCAAGCGGCATGCTGTTGCGATACCGACGTGAGCTTGACTTGTTTCAGCTTGGTGAAAGAGCCGCATTCCATGCAGGCGTCAACGTGGCGCGCGTCAAGTTTCAGATCTGCGCGCTGGTGGCCATTGCAGTAGGCGCCGGAGTTTCGGTTGCCGGACCGATTGGATTTGTCGGACTGGTTGCACCGCATATGACCCGTCTGTTCGTCCAGGCAAGCCACTGGGTCGTGTTGCCGGTGTCGGCACTTGTCGGGGCCAACATATTGCTGTTCGCCGATTTGTTCGTTCGCAACGCGATTCCGCCGGCAGAAATTCCTATTGGGATCGCAACGGCGATTCTGGGTGGCCCATTTTTCCTTTGGTTGCTGCTGAGGAATTCACGCCTGTGATTACCGGTTCAAACATACAACTGAGCCTCTCAGGCAAACCAATCCTGAAGGGGGTATCACTCAGCCTCCAACCTGGCGAAGTGCTGGCTCTATGTGGTCCTAATGGCGCGGGCAAATCAACGCTTCTGTCCTGCCTGGCGGGCGAACAAGTGCAGTGCGGTCACGCAGTTTTCTATTTCGACAAAGCCGTGTCCGCGCTGACACCGCAGCAGCTTTCGCAGAGACGTGTTGTGCTGGAACAGTCTCCTTCGTTGACCGCTGAGTTTACGCTCGCGGAGCTCATTGAGTTGGGTGCGCCGTTGGAGCTGCCGCCCGAAGCACTCCGAAATTTCAAACAAGAAGCTATCAACGAGTTCGGTTTTGCCGCAGACGCGCAGGCCTTTGTTTCTCGATTGTCTGGAGGCCAACAACACAGAGCACACCTTGCGCGGGTGCTTCTTCAGTTGCGGGCCAATGTCTGGCTGGGCCATGAGTGTTTTCTGTTTTTGGATGAACCAACAGCCAGTCTGGATATCGGCTATCAAATCAAAATTCTCCAACTCACACGAGACTTGGCGAGTTCGGGTGTTGGCGTCCTATTGGTACTGCATGACCTCAATCTGGCGGCTGCGTTTGCCGATCGGGTTCTGTTGATGCGTGATGGTCAAATCGTCCACCAAGGAAGTCCAGAAAAGGCGCTGACTGAAACCAAACTCAGCGAGATCTACGAAACTCCTATTTTTGTTGAGCAATCGCAAAGTGGTCAGTTTGTCATTCAGCCCCGGTTGCACGAACAGCCCACAATAGGGCGTCGATCAAGCGACAACCGCGCAAGTCAAATAATTCAAACGGTAAAGGCGCCATGAACGTTCATATTTCTCTCAACAACCAGGACATAAAGCGGGCAAGAGCCAACAACCCGGGTCTAAGGGAACGTGACCTAGCAAACAAACTGGACATCTCTGAAGCAGAGTTTGTGGCCGCCTGGTGTGGGGACGGCTCCCGGCGCCTGGCGTTGGATATGGATGGTTTGTTCGGCAAGCTTAGCAGTGTCGGTGAAGTCATGGCGCTGACGCGCAACGAAGGCGCGGTCCATGAAAAAATTGGCGTGTTCGAAAACTACTATGGTGGGGGGCACGCCTCCATGATGCTTGGCGAACAGATTGATACGCGTATGTTTCCAAAGCACTTTGTGCACGCGTTTGAAGTGCGCAAGGAAGTTGAAGGCGAGGTCAAACACAGCATTCAGATTTTCGACGCCGCAGGAGATGCCGTGCAAAAAATCCATGCCCGTGCGGGCACGGATATGGATGCCTGGTCGGCTTTACTCAAGGCTTTAGTCCATGAGGATCAGACGCCGGGTGTTTCGATTGTGCCTGCTCCGGCGCCTATTCGACATCATGACCCTGTCGGCGTTACTCAGGAACTACGCAGCCGTTGGGAAAAGATGACGGATACGCACCAATTTGTTGTGATTATTCGCAAGCTTGGATTATCGCGGCTACAGGCCTGCCAGATCATCGGCAAAGATTTCGCCTGGCCCGTCGAGCCACGAAGCGTTGAAACCATGTTGCATGAGTCTGTTCAAGAAGCCCTTCCGATCATGTGTTTCGTTGGGAGTCGTGGTTGCATTCAGATTCACTCCGGTCCGATTGAGAACGTCAAGCCAATGGGTCCGTGGTTAAATGTAATGGACAAGACGTTTCATCTGCATCTGCGCATGGATCATATCCACGAGGCCTGGGTTGTTAGAAAACCAACCGACAAGGGGCATGTGACCTCAGTCGAAGCGTACGACGATAAGGG
>JABSRX010000282.1 GCA_013214695.1 Rhizobiaceae bacterium
ATTTGGCCGTGTTTGATGCAAACTTGTCCCCCCTCAATCAGCGCGTGTTTGTAGGTTCCAAACTTCTCGTGTACGGCGGAGTCGTTGCGCGTGAAAATCATCAATTGTCCGGCTTTGCCCAAGCCCCTGAGCAAGCCTGCAAATTCTGCACCGCTTCCTCTGAGTTGCTGAACGTCGCCATAGGTCGTTAACGCAAACAACAACTCAGCTTCTGAAAGGCCCAATGTTTGGGCGGCTTCCCGATTTCGCACCTTCGGCTGTGCCGTTTTCAATTTGGCGTAGCGTTCAATTGGGGAATGCGATTCCACCATTTTCTCGATCCAGTTTTAACGCCATGACAGGAATGTCACGACCCATCGGATAATGCATTTCAAATATAACTATTAAGGTCAAGTTTTTTGTTTGGGTGAGTAATGTCTGGCTGGGCATCATCGTTGTGAGGGGCCAAAGATGTATTGAACACCAAATGTCCCCTCTGACTCCGGTCGGTAATGGAAACTGACTCAGGCATTTCAGTCCCGCTTCAACAGTTTGCAATCGGAGGGAGCGTGGTGCGACAGCCAAGTCGCGTGCGTCTCGTTTTCGAGGATTCAACTTGACTATGCCCCAACATATAACTTGACCAAAAGAGTCAAATTAATTACCAATAAGTTGACTTTTATAGTCATATTTTAATGCTTGGTCTGCCGTCTGGTAAGGAGGAATGAGCAAATGTGCGCGTCTGACCGACTAGTACTCAACGTTCAAACCGAAACCACTCCGGTGCCAAAAACCGCATTGCCCAGCTTGCGCGCAGCAACCAGTCGCCCAGGTCGGATTGCTTTGTGGGAGATCGAAGCGTCGGTTCACTGCTCAATTGTGGGCACCTGTGCCAGCGTGAAAGACATACGTCGCCTGGCGAAGAAATCGGGAACTCGACTTAAAGAGGAAGCCAGCGACTATATGGTGCATGGATTCCTTGTCTGTAAAACGGCTCAGAAATGTCTCTTTTCCAAACAGTTTCAGAAATTGATGGACAAGCGTCACGGAGGAGCGGTCAACCGTGTTCAACGTACCAGTGAAGCAGACCAACTTGCGCAGTTATGGAATGATCAGCGCGACTGCGGAAACATTGCAGCTGCCTATTGGGCCTTCATGACAAGCTCTCATATCCCGTTGCCGCTCCGCGAGCGGATCTTCGGTGAGGTTCATATGTACTCGCATTTAGCCGGGTCCAGTTTTGCCAAGAAGGCTGTCGAAGCAGAAGATTTGGCGTCCGAAAACATCGCCTTGCGAGAAAAAATTGATCGCATGAGGGCACGCAAAGAGGAACAACTGTCAGCGCATAGTCAGGAATTAGAGCGCCTATTTGAAACGGTGTCATGCCTGCAGCAAGAACTTCAAACAATACGGGGGAGAGAAAGCGCCCCAGCTCAACCCAGTGTCACAAACGAAACACTGATGCGGAAGATGGCCAAAATGGAAAGGGCTCTAACGAGCGCACGTGTAAGGGCACGCCAAGCCGAAGCCAATAACCAGGTCCTGATTCAAAAACTCCGCAAAAAGACGCATGGCCATTCGATACTGCCTCGGCACGGCCAAGTGAATAATCCAACTGAGGAAACTGACGCGTCACCTAAAAACATTCGGCAAGATGAACTTAAGATACTCTACATCGGGGGGCGCATCAGCAGTGTCCGCCACTTGCGACGTGTTGCCGAAAATGAGTCAGCAACGCTGGTGCACCACGACGGCGGACTGGAAGAAGCCACGCCAAAGATTGACCAAGTCTTGCCGTCGGTGAATTGCGTGATGTGCCCGATCGACTGTGTCAGCCATGACGCATGCCTGCGCGCAAAGCACTTATGCGCAAAATGGCAATTGCAGTTCGTTCCACTCCGGACGTCAAGTCAGTCAGCGTTCAAGGAAGCCATACGCTCGGTGAGAATGATGCGCCAGGGCCAATAGATGTGTCCAACAACCTGTGAGATACTCCTCTCTCGGACGATTACACCAAAGGCCTTTGCCTACACTCGGTCGAATTTATGCAATCATTGTTAGCCGCGAGAACGACCGTGGTCGCATTCCAACTCCTATCAACGAAATCACCAAGACGACGCGAGAGTCCCACAACGAGAAACCCCTAGACCCAGGTCTTTCTTTTTTGTGTTCTTAACCATCGAAGAAAGGCAGAGGTGCGACACAATGCGCATCTCTGTACCCTTGCGCGTCAACACAAAAGCGCTTCATGTCTAGAATTATTCTAAACTACCTACTTGGACATGGAGGGTGCCGTGAAAGGCAGCGCAAAAGTTATTGAACGTTTGAATGAGGCTCTGTTTCTGGAGCTCGGTGCCGTTAACCAGTACTGGCTGCACTACCGTCTGTTGGACGATTGGGGTTTTGCCAAACTGGCCAAGAAGGAACGCGAAGAAAGCATCGAAGAGATGAACCATGCTGACCGTCTGGTCGAGCGCATCATTTTCCTGGAAGGTTTTCCGAACATGCAGAAAGTCGCGCCTTTGCGCATCGGCCAGACTGTCAAAGAGGTTTTGGAAGCCGATCTTGCTGGAGAGAAAGAAGCCTGGGACAGCTACACCAAATCACGCGTAATCTGCCATGAGGAAGGAGACTACGTCTCCATGGCGATCTTTGAGGATCTGATCAAAGACGAAGAAGGTCATATCGACTTCATCGAAACCCAGCTGGATTTGATGGAAAAGATCGGCGAGGAAAAATACGGCATGCTCAACGCGGTATCTGCAGATACAGCCGAGTAATAGGCGTGGCTTAGCGCCGCACTAAAAATCGCAAGCGTGGTCGTTCAAGCAATCATCGAGTAACTGGAGGCAACTTGATGATAGTTTGGCATGGGCGATGATGCCAATTTGAATTGCAGGGTGTTTTGATCTCGGCGCTTAAACTAGGCAGTCCGCAACGCCTGCTTTGTCCGGTGGATTCAATGGATCGACGCAACACTTTAATCTTTTTGGAAAGATGGAGTGTCAGTCATGGCCT
>JABSRX010000283.1 GCA_013214695.1 Rhizobiaceae bacterium
GCCGCTCGTCGCGGCGCCGATCCCTGGGCGTCGATCCCAGTGCGCGACATGAAAGCGGTGTGTCTGTTCTTTCCGGGTCCTGTGAAAAAGACAGGGGCAATGCGGGTGCGAACGACCGCAAGGTCTCGCTCGGTATTCCTACTCAAGGGGGCTTGTTGTTCCGTTATTGGAACCATCTGGGCCAGGACCAAAATTTCCTGTTGCAGTGTCTAAGCGGCCTTGTTGTCCAAGCCAGAACAGCTGACAAAGCGGACCGACCGTTCAAAGCCCAAAGCAGACCTTTTCATCCAAGTGTTGAGACTGAACACTACATCGAAAACCCTGTTTTGCTTTCGCAACACCCCTCAGCGCATGAATCGTTGGATTAAACGCCCTGATAGCTCACAATCATTTTTACTTGACTCCAGAACTCAACATTAATATGTCATACGTGGAATTACCTGACTATAAAAGTCATATTTTATGAGGACACCCTATGCCCAAAAACACGCTGCGCAGCTCCGTGCTGGTACTTGCCAGTCTGGCTCTGGCCGGAACGGCAACTGCCAACGATATCTACGGACCCTTCCCGGTCACCCTGAAAGGATACACCGGAGACAAAACAAACACTGTTTCCTATTCCGGCCAGGTTGCCCGCAACGTGCTGCATGACAGCTTGAAAAAGCTGGCGGGCCAGGGTGATGGCGGCGCGAATGCTGCTGAGCTTGAAGCGCAGATGATGAAATATTTCGCCGGATCTGATGAAGATCTGCCAATCATCGCCCCCGTCTCCAAAGGCGACTTCAAGATCAAGCAGACGACCGTCAATCAGATCTCCAAGGGCAAGAATATCTCTGGCAAATTCTACGATGGTGCCATGCCAGCGTGGCCCGGCAACATGACCGGCAAGCAGGTCGTCGAGCACATGATCAAGATGGCTGCCAAGTCCAACAAGGGCTACGATGCCGAAAATGGCATGGATTGGGGGCAACTGATCTCCAAATACACCATGGGCGCGATGAACTATAACCAGGCCGTCGACAACTATCTCGACGAGAAGCTGGGCGCCGACAACAAGCCAAACAACAAACCTTATTCCGACGGTGCGGCCTATACCGGCAAAGAGCATTCATGGGATGAAGCCTTCGGCTACTGGGGCGCGCCAGCCCACGCCATGGCAATGGATGCAAACCAGGCCTATAACGTTGCCAAAATGAAGGATCTGACAACTGCTGATGCCAATCTGGACGGTGTGATCGATCTGAAATCCGAATACGTGTTTGGGCCGGCATACTACGCTGCAGGTGCCGACAAGTCCGGCAAAACCAGCTACATGCCGACCATGTTCAAAGCCTTCCTCGACGGTCGTAAGCTGATCACGTCAGCCAACGGCGAAGCCTTGACCGATGCGCAGCGCGCGCAGCTTAAAGGCTATGCTTCAGTCATTGAAGAGAACTGGGAAAAAGTGCTGGCTGAAGCCACCTTCAAATATGCCGGTTCTGTCTACAAGGACATCACCAAGATCTCACAAGCTGCTGACGATGAAGCCAAGGCGAAAGCCTATCGCGACTACGTCAAGCATTGGGGCGAGCTGAAAGGCTTTGCCATGGCTTTGCAGTCCGGCAAGAACAACCTCGGCTCCACCGCCGTGAAACTGAACCAGTTGATCGGTTATGGCCCGGTGACGCTGAACAACACCTATGTCACCGGTGTTGACGCTGACGGCAACTTCATCCGCGATCGCCGCCGCACCTGGAGCGACTATCGTCTGCAGATGCTGCAGACGCAGAAATTGTTGGCTGACACGATTGGTGTTAAGGCACGTGCCAACGACGCAACCGGCGATCTTGCCGCTCTGGCTGACAAGCTGAACGAGCAGACCACCGCCGAAACAGACTAAGTCTTACCCCTTCCGGGTGGCGCAGCGATGCGCCGCCTGGATACCCTTCGAGAACCGCTTTGGAACTTCTGGATCAGGTCACAACGTTTTTTTCCGACTTCGTCGACCCCAAAAAGCGGGTCTTCGTCGGTTATCTGTTCCTCTCCATTTTCATCGCCTTTGCCTGGATATTTATCGTTCAGCGCCGACGCGCCGACCAGGCCGTCAAAGCGATATTTGACCGCAAGGTCTTCTTTTCGAAATCATCCATCGCCGACTACAAGATTTTTTTCATCAACCGAGTCTTCTCATTGATGATATCGCCACTGCTGGTCTCGCAACTGGCCATCGCCACCAGCGTCTATTTCCTGCTGCACAACCAGAGCTATATTCAGCCGGCGTCATTCGAAGGTCTGAATGCATCTGTGATTGTTACGCTGTTTTCGTTCACCTTGTTCGTGGTCGATGACTTCACCAAATATCTGTTGCATCGCTGGATGCATAAGTTCCCGATGCTATGGGCGCTCCACAAGGTTCACCACTCGGCTAAAACACTGACGCCGATTACGGTTTACCGCATTCATCCGCTGGAAGGCGTCCTCTACGGGCTGCGCGGCGTGGTGGCGCAAGGGTCAACCCTGTCGGTCTTCTATTATCTCTTCGGCAACGCGGTGGATCTCTACACGGTGCTGGGCGTCAACATCATTGTCTTCTTCTTCCACCTAACCGGCTCCAATCTGCGCCATTCCCACATCAGCATCCATTACTGGCGCTGGCTCGAATACATCTTGATTTCGCCGGCTCAGCATCAGTTGCACCACTCCATTGCCGAGGAGCATTACGACAAGAATTTTGGTGTGGCTCTCGCCGTTTGGGACTGGCTTTTCGGTTCCTTGCATCTGTCGCAAAGGGACAAAGAACTGGAATTTGGCATTGAGGACGAGCCAGACGACGTCGTCGCTAACCTGCCCGCCATTTATTTGCGCCCCTTCAAAGAGATTTACACGATCGCGCGGCGGCGGATCGTGCGTTGGGGTGGACGGCTGATGCGCTTTGCG
>JABSRX010000284.1 GCA_013214695.1 Rhizobiaceae bacterium
CTGAATACCGTTTCCGGGCCATCCCTCGTTCCTCCTGTGACACTCAAATAGTGGCACAGTTTTAGGGGGCCAAGACAATTGATCGGATCAACCGTGGAAGTGACATATACGCTCCCATTGGTATGCCGGAGCGATACTGTGTTGTTGACGACAGTGGTAAGATCACCCGCCAGCCAGCGAACCCGCTGAAGTCGAAAGCCATCGAATCTCAACAGCAGGCTAAACACCGTAGGGATGCGCAAGGCCGCGTTTGGAGCGATGTTTGGCGCCGTAAGCTTTGGTATTTGGTGACGCTGGTATTGGCACTGGTCTATATTTCCTTTCCGCCCCTGGCCAAGTTCGATGGTCTGAAGTTTGTCGGAGCATTTCCCGAAGCTCTTGACTATGTGATGGGCGGCGTGGGTGATGTTCTGCGAACATTTACCCAGGTTTTGGGCACGCTGCCTGGGCTGGGAATGATTGATAAATGGGCTCGCAGCTATCATGCGCACCCTTATGTATTCGCGCTTGGTCCAATCATCATTCTTGCCCTTAATCGTCGAAGTAGAACAATTGCGTCAACGATGTCGGGCAAAATGCGGCAGGCTTGGCTGCATCTGAGCAAAGATTCGCCAAGTTCCACACAAACGTCCTCGTCTTATCTGTCCAGCTTTACCGACAGCCGGTTGATTCACGACGGCGCCGGCAATGTTACCGGCATCAGATGGTGCGGCGCCGACAAAGTACAGTATGTTTTTCGATGGCTGACCGAGTTGCTGGCCGTTCTATTCCTGACGCTGGTCGTGTTTCTTGTTATTTGGCGGTTCTTCTATCTGGTGGAAGATTATGCGGGCTACGTTTGCACCCCGGAAGAAAGACAAGCTGAAAGCCGCATCGCCGAAAAGCCTGTCGCCATCAAGTTTGATTCAAAAATGCCCTGTCAGGATACCGGATGGGATGTGGTGCGCGGAGAAACCTATGAATTGACATTTGATGTGGGCAAGCAATGGCAGGACAAGTCGTTGATCGCCGATACTATGGGATGGGTTGAAGGGACGCCTTGGTGGGCCTATCCCGGGTCGATATTCAAGCGACATTTGTCCAAAGACTGGTATGCCCCGATCGTCCGTATTGGCAATGATTGGAATGCGCGATGGTCGCTCGCCGACTTCGCCCATAGTACCCGTCCGGTCAATAGTGCGACGATGACTATTCAGGCGAACAGATCAGACAGGCTCTATCTGTACGTCAATGACGCTGTGTCGCCTTTTCAACCGCCCTTTCAGAAGATCGATTCAACGGGACCAAATTCGAATGAGAATGGTTCAAGATGGTTCTTCTACAAGAACAATGTAGGGTTGGCAGATGTCACTATCCGCAGGGTTGATGCGCAAGTCGAACAGGGCGACTGACCACCGTTTCTTGACCACGATGTAGGTGATAGCTGGGACTCCAAAACGAGGAATTCCAATCTAGACCTGTTGCCGATCCAACTAATTCACGGCGGGCGGCCAGGATCTGTCGTCCTCACATCGACGCCAGTTTTCCACCCATTGAGGCAACGGGGGCACCTCTTCAGCCACATTCATTGCGGCCAGGAACTCTGCCATCGGCACACGTTCCCGTCCGCGCCGTGCACAGGCGCGATACAGCACGCTGGCGTGGCACACATCATGGCGCCAAATCGTGTGGTGAAGGTAGAAAAAGCGATCGTCGCACCCGATTGCAGCTGACTTCATTGTATAGCGGCGGAAGGGCAGGATCCGGCGCTGCCACCTGACCGTCGCCCCCGCCATGGCCAATTGCCACTTGTTCCGCCAGATCACTTTGATCAGGCCGCCGCGCAGGGCCAGGGGAAATCGTCCCAGATCGGTGAATGTCAGCACGCGACCATTGTTCATTTCGCCGAACATGTCGACATCCCATGGCATGCAATAGTGATGGGATGTGTGTTCGTCCCAATTGCCCAGGTCAGACTGTCTCGACGCGATGATCATTTGCCAGACCAGTCTTCCCAACGGATACATTCGCACTTCCTTCCGCGCCGCGAATCTTTTGACGATTATGTCTGTGATGATTGTGATGTGACACAAAAAGATCTGCGACAAACTCAACGCCTAATTGTGGCTTGCTGTAAGTCGCTGCGCTGACGGGCTGCGTTGCGGACAATTCGATTAGTTTTAGTGTCCTGTTCGGGAACGGTCCTTTCTATGGTATTGAAGCGGCTTGGGTTGAGATGAACCTGAATGACGAGGAAGGGCCATTGTCGGTCAGTTTTCGAGAAATAACGCGAGACGAGTTGAAAGCCGTCTGCGATCTGGTCGTTGCACCGGAGCAATCCGACCTGGTGACGCCCAACGTCATGACCATGGCGGAGGCGCCGTTTGAACCTGGGGCCTTGGTGCGTGCCATGTGGCAGGGCGAACGGGTTGTTGGCTTGTTGGCGATGCTGCGCCCCTCGGCTTATCCGGAAGACGAGGACATCGTCATCCGCCGTGACGCTGCCTATGTGTGGCGCTTGATGGTTGGCGCCCGCTTTCAGGGGCAGGGACTGGGAATTTTGGCCCTCGATGAAGCCAAGCGAACGGCCGCGGCTTGGGGGTATCGCGGCATGACCTTGACGGTGGCGGGAAAACCGCACTCGGCCCTACCTTTCTATGAGAAGTATGGATTTGTCCGGACAGGCAGGATGCTTTGGGATGACGAGAATGAGCTCGAAATGGTGTGCTGGTTCGCTGATTGACTCATCGGATAGGATGTCCAGCTCTGAGCTCCTCACCTTAGGAAACCATCTGATACCCAAGAAATAGCATCAGTAAAAAAGAAATCTCCACCCGCCCGCCGCGCG
>JABSRX010000285.1 GCA_013214695.1 Rhizobiaceae bacterium
TCCTAATTCAGGCGACAATCTCAAAGCCCCACATCGTCAAAACACGGTGTGGGGTTTTTGATTCCGAGGCCACTTTCCCATAGTGGCAAAATACCCTTAGGATGGCGTCATGAAACCAACCAGCATCGACGCCTTTCATGAAGCCCGGGGCAGCGCCGATCGCGCCATATGCGATGTCCTGCGATCAATCATTGATGCCTGTTTGACGGACGCCGAAAGCAAGATTTGGCATGGCCACCCGGTTTGGTTTCTCAACGGCAATCCGATTGTCGGCTACAGCAAGCTCAAGGATTGCATGCGTTTGATGTTCTGGAGCGGTGCCGACTTCGACGAACCCGCCTTGAAACCTGGAAGCGGCAAGTTCAAGGACGCTTCAATCCGCTACACAGATGCCAGCGAAGTTGACACAGAAGAGCTCGAGCGCTGGTTGGGCAAGGCCCGCAACATTCAGTGGGATTATAAAAACATCTACAAAAGAAAAGGCCTTCTGGAACGACTGGTCTAGATTACCCGTTCTAAAGGCTGACTCACGCTTGCATCGTTTTTGATTAGCTCAGGCAAATGGCGCCCGGTTCGGTCACAAACCCGTGAGCACAACCCTATATTAATGACCAAAGACCACACTGCCCGCTCAATCGCGGAGTGGGTCCATGCACAAGCAGTTTTTTCAAAGTGAAGAAGGCGTCTATCTGACGCATGTGGCGCTGTTTTCGGTCATCTACACGATCTATGGCCAACATATCTGCCCGATTTTGAACAGTAAGGACTTTTTTGCGGTCCTCGCCCCCTGTGCCGGCACCTTGCTGGTATTGACCTTTGTCCGCAAATTCATGCGCGGACACCTGGAGAAACTGGCGACCGATGCCAATCTGAGGCTGAGCTTTTGGGCCGATTTTTCGCTGTTCCTGTTCGCCGGAGCGCTGATTTCCACATTCAACAGCCTCTATTTCCGCGTCCCAGATGAAAACGTCATGAAGGTCGCGGTGTCGTTCGTCGCCTTGGGCTATTATATCAGTCTGGACATGTCGCTGCGCCGCGAACATGGCCTGGCGCACCAGATCATATCGGGCGAGGCGGAATTTCCTGAAAACGGCAAATCCATGCCGGTGACCCAGAAGTTCACGATCTTTTCCATCGTCAATCTGTGCATTCTGGCCACGGTCTGCCTTTTGGTTGTCTACAAGGACCTGCTGTATATCGGCCGCAAAGGCATGACCGACACGCTGCTGCTGATCATTCTGGCGGAAACGGCTTTTGTTTTGATGGTCCTGGGCGGCTACACGGTCAATGCCATTCGCCTGTATTCCAAGAACCTCAAACTGTCGCTCGAGACCGAACACAATGCGCTGATCGCGGTCTCCAGCGGTGATCTGCAGAACCGGGCGGCGATCACGTCGCGCGATGAATTTGGCCAGGTTGCAGCACTGACCAATCAGATGATCGAGAAATTGGAAGCCTCGATCCAAAATCTGAACAAGACACAGAACGCCTTTTTGGTCAGCCTGGTGTCGCTGGCGGCCAAACGGGACAACGAAACCGGCATGCATCTGCGCCGCACGCAAATGTACATCGCCGAACTGGCCAATACCCTGCGCAAGCGCTCCAGCCATCAATTGCAGATCAGTGCAACCTGTGTGGACCTGTTGTACCAGGCCGCTCCCCTGCATGATATTGGCAAGGTCGGCATTCCCGATGCCATTCTGCAGAAGCCGGGCAAGCTGAGCGACGCGGAATTCGATGTCATGAAAACCCACACGACGATCGGCGCTGCTGCGCTGGAAGACGCGGCGCGGCAATTGGAAGATTCGCGCCTGGTCAACATGGCCCGCGAAATCGTCATCAGCCACCATGAACGCTGGGACGGCAAGGGCTATCCGCACGGTCTCAAAGGTCTGGACATTCCGCTTTCCGGCCGCCTGATGGCAGTTGCTGACGTCTATGATGCGCTACGTTCAAAACGCGTCTACAAACCCGCCATGAGCCATGAACAGGCCGTTGATATTATCTGGGGTGGCCGCGGCAGCCAGTTTGATCCTGACGTCGTCGACGCTTTCATGGCTTGTGCCCCACGGTTTGCCGAGATTGCCGCTTCCTTCCAGGACGCGCCTGCCGTGGAGACTTCAGAAAAGGCGGCAGCTTAGAGCTGGTTTTTCAACGCCAGCCCCCTATATTGCGGCCATGTCCTTTCTTATTCGCAATCTTGTTCGCCAGGTCGTGCGCAAAGTCGCCAACGATCCTGCCACGCGTGAAAAAGCGCTTCATGTTGCGCGCAATGTGGCCGATGAGGCCAAGCAGATCGCCAAACAGGAAGACCGCGCCTATGCGGCTGGACAGGCGCTGCGCCGTGCCCTCAACAAGTCGCGCGACGGCAAATAAGCCTCAATCCACATTTTGACTCAAATCAAAGAAGCTCGGTTCCGGCCTCAATAGCCTCAGGGTGACTTTGAATTGACCCTCAACGTTCAAAGTCCTTGGGGGCCACCGCAGAAAGCACCCCCGATTTGTCCCGGTGGCCCCTCTTTCGCAAAGCGGCATTCGGACATCGAGGGCGCCCTTCCCTTATCCGTCGGGAATCTCATTCACCCATTTCGGCACATGGTAGCCAGCCTGCACCGCTGGACGTTCCTTCACGCGCCGAAACCAGGTCAAGACGTTCGGAAAATCCGCCAGGTTGACCCGCTGCCACTCATAGCGCGACACCCAGGGCCAGCAGGCCATATCAGCGATTGAATATTCATCGACAATGTAGTCACGTCCTTCCAGGCGCTGGTTCAGCACACCATAGAGCCGCTGGGTCTCGGCCAAAAACCGATCTTCGGCAAACGG
>JABSRX010000286.1 GCA_013214695.1 Rhizobiaceae bacterium
TTGTCAAACAGCATGTGCTCGCAGGTTCCAAAAGTGATCGGCGCCAGCGCCGCACCGATATCATCGCAGCCGGACGGGGCAGCGACACATTGGCGTGCGGGGATATTGACGTAGTCCTGGGCAAAACCATCAAGGTGGAACCCGTGAACGCCCTGCACGTGGTCGCACAGATTGTCGCGTCCCGCGCGGCAATCATGGCAGGTGCCGCAAGTGCGGGCGCCAAAGATTGAGACCAGTTGACCGGGTACCAGTCCCGACACGCCTTCGCCCAGAGCGACGACTTCGGCACTGGCTTCTGCGCCAATGGTCAGCGGCAGTTGGCGCTTGGCAAAGGCCATGCCGCGCCATCCCCATACATCAAGATGGTTCAAGGCAACGACCCGAATTTTCAGGGTGACTTCGCCAGGTGCAGGAGCGTCGGGCTCGGGCAGGTCGACCTTTTTTACTTCGCGGTCAGATACGAGTTGAAGTGCGCGCATGGAGGGGCCTTGGCAGTGAGGATTTGAGGCTTTTTAAGCTGTTGCTTTGCTTAATACCAGACAGGCATTTTGCCCACCGAATCCGAACGAATTCGACAAAATGTTTTGCACGTCAGCCTGGCGCGCCACATTGGGAACCACGTCCAACGGAATGTCCGGATCGGGCGTGTCGTAATTGATGGTTGGCGGGATGAGGCCGTGTTGAAGGGTCAGTACGGAGAAGACCGCTTCAATTGCGCCAGCCGCCGTGAGCGTGTGGCCGATCATCGATTTGTTGGAAGAAATCGGCGTCTGATGGATGGTGTCCCCGAATACTTCTTTCAGCGAATTGTATTCCATCCTGTCGTTTTCTGGTGTCGATGTTCCGTGCGCGTTGATGTAGTCGATCTCATCGGCGCTGACGCCAGCATCTTCCAGGGCCCGGTTGACAGCAGCGATCACTGGTGAGCCATCGGGGGAAGAGCGCGTGCGGTGGAAGTGATCTGCCTTTTCGCCGCATCCCCGGACGACGGCCAGTATGTTGGCGCCGCGGGCTTGGGCGTGTTCCAGCGACTCCAGAACCAATGCACCGGCACCCTCGGCCATGACGAAACCGTCGCGGTCCTTGGAGAATGGTTTGGCTGCCTTGGTGGGCTCGTCATTCTGAGTTGTCAGGGCAGACAGCAGTGAGAAGCGGATCAACGCCTCGGTGGTCACGGATCCATCAGTGCCGATGCACAGGGCCGCTTCGCTGTCGCCGCGGCGAATGGCTTCAACACCCAGTTGCACGGCAGTCGCACCAGAGGCGCATGCAGTGGACAGCGAAACCGGCAGACCTTTGGTGCCGAATTCATCCATCAATTTGTCAGCGGTGCGGTTGAACTGCAGCAGTTCATACATCGCCTGATGGCGTTTGGCGCGGGCCGATTCCAAGAGGTGATGGTATCCGTTTTCTGGGCTTTCGTCTTCGCCCTTGGGTTCGGGTGCTGGCAATTCGGCGTCCAGCTCAAAACGGTGCTGCCATTCGGTTTCAACCGGTGGCACGGCCAGGAACAGTGGTCCTGGGAAATCGCCTCTTTCAATGCCGGATTCGCCGACAGCCTCGTCGGCCGCCGTGCGGGCAAGGGCCAGCGACAATTCGGGTGCCGAGTGCCTCTCCAGATCCATGAAGTCAACGGTCCCGGCAATCGTGGTGCGCAGGCCTTCATTGGTAAAGCGCTCGATGCGGTGAATGCCGGATTGCCCGCCAGTCAGCTTTTCCCAGTTTTCCTGTTTTCCGGTTCCAAGAGAGGAAACAACGCCTGCACCTGTAACAACAACGATGGGGCGGCCTTTGTGATCAGTATAGCTCATCTTCGGTTCCTACTCGTCAATTGATTTAACAAGGCCCAGGCCTTCAGCCCGGTAATGCCCGACAGTGGTCACCAGAACGCTGTTTGGTGTGCCATTGCTGGCGGCCTCGGCTTCTTCGAGCGGTGGATAGAACTGCCCTTTGTCGACAGAGATTGCCGCCAACGCGATGCCAAGAGGGAAGTGGGTTTCCACACCGTGTCCTGCAAGGGTGCCAAACGCACGTGCCGGCGCATCTGGCAGATTTGCAGCGAGCCAGTCGCGCTCTTCACTGGTAATATCTTCTACGCCGCTGGCACCGGAAAGAACGCCATCGGGGTTGGATGCTGCTGAATCGCTCTCGGCCATCTTGGCCAGAGCTGTTGAAAGACGTTCGCTTGCCGCACCTGGATCACGTTTGCCGTGATCCGCAGCGACTGTTGAAAGCTCGCCATAGGGCTTGATGCCGCGCTTGCGGGCGTGGGCCTCGGATTCCAGTACGAGGAAAATGCCCATCGATCCGAGGCTCAGGCCGGAATCTTCTCCGCTACGGCTCCAGACAGGTTTCGGGTCGCCCTGGGCCAGATACTGTCCCAGTTCAAACAGCAGCAGCATGTCTTCGCGCTCGCCGTTGAATGCGCCGCCAACCAGCACAATATCACTTTGCCCGGAGGCAATGCGCGCATGGGCTGTACGGATGGCCGAAATTCCAGCGCCTTCCTCGCCCATAAAGGTGCGCGAGGACCCGGTGACCTTGTGAACAATGGAAATGTTGCCGGCCAGCAGGTTGGACAGTTGAGCCAGAAACAGGGTGGGGCGCAGGTCGTTGGACAGGCGCTCTGTCAGCATGGCTTCGCGGTCATTGGCGGTGCGGGCTTCATTGATGATGGCCGTATCGACTTCGATGTCACGTTCACCACCACCGGCAGAAACGATCATATCCATCACGCCGAGAAGTTCTGGGTCTTCCTTTGCCTTGGCATCGTCCAGTGCCAGGCCAGCAGCATAAGTGCCGATCTGT
>JABSRX010000287.1 GCA_013214695.1 Rhizobiaceae bacterium
TGTGCTGGTGTTCGTGCTGCAAACTGCATCTGCATGTTTTACGCCGGCCTTCCAGGCGGCGATCCCCGACATCTTGCCGGACGAAGAGGACTATACGCGGGCCTTGTCGCTGTCGCGGCTGGCCCATGATTTGGAGAATATCATCAGTCCGACCCTGGCCGGGCTGCTGTTGACAATCGTCAGTTATAACTGGCTGTTCAGCGGAACGGTGATCGGCTTTGTCGTCTCAACCCTGTTGATCGTGATCACCCAATTGCCCGTTGTTCAAGCCAAGCAGGAACAGCGTTTCATTGAGCGCCTGACACGCGGTGCGCGCATTTATTTTGCGACGCCGCGCCTGCGTGGCCTGTTGGCGCTGAACTTTGTCGCCAGCGTCGCCGGGGCGATGGTCATCGTCAACACCGTGGTGATCGTTCGCGATGCGCTGGCGGGAAGCGAAAGCGCCGTTGCCGTTGCTTTGGGGGTCTTTGGTCTGGGCTCGATGACAGCCGCATTGATGCTGCCGGGCCTGTTGACCCATTCCCCCGACCGCCGGGTGATGTTTTTGGGCGCGATGGGCAATCTGTGTCTTCTGGCAATTGTCGGCGGGCTATGGCTTGGCGGCGGCGGCGGCGGCGGCGAGGGTGGCGGCGGCGACACCATTGGCTGGCCTTCGCTGCTGATCGCCTGGCTGTTATTGGGCTTGAACTATTCGACCGTTTTGACGCCTTCGGGACGGTTACTGAAACGCTCCGCCCACGCGGCGGATCGGCCAGCGCTTTTTGCGGCGCAATTTGCCCTGTCGCACGCCTGTTGGCTGATCACCTATCCGCTGGCGGGCTGGCTAGGCCACAGTTTCGGCATGGGGATGGCAATGCTGGTCCTGGCGGGTCTGGCGGCGGTCGCGCTGGTGATGGCGTGGGTGTTTTGGCCGAAAAGCCAAGGCGAGGTTGAATTGGAACATCGCCACGACGATCTGCCACCCGACCATCCGCATCTGCTGGAACATGGCGGCGCTGGGGCAGGGCGCTCAGGGCGCACGCACCGGCATGTTTTTGTGATCGACGACGAACATCGCATCTGGCCAACGCATGGTTGAGAGATGCGCTGAGACGGGCTAAGGCCTGCGGTTTTGCGGTGTAATTGCACGTCTGTTTGGGGGGAGGATGCGCCTGGCTGTGTCCGGTTTCGGGGGCAAGTTGTTGGCGGCAAAAAAATCCCTTGCAATCCCTTCCCAATCCCATGTATCCCCGACGGCGGAGAGGTGGCCGAGTGGTCGAAGGCGCGCCCCTGCTAAGGGCGTAGGCGTCAAAAGCGTCTCGAGGGTTCGAATCCCTTCCTCTCCGCCATTCATTGCTGATTTAATTGAGTTTCCGCCTATCTTAAGAAGGCCACCCGCCATAAAACCCGCCAAAAAAAATGCGCTTGCCTAAGCCAGTTAAGAATGCACCCAGTTCAACTCTCTTTGAGCAATAGCCATGGCTGTACGTTCAAGCCCTGAGAAAATCGATAGATGTTATCGATAGTGTATTCTGCGCTGAACGCTCTTCTGCACCCAATTAAGTTCTTTCCAGTCCAGCCTCTTGGGCAAGACGTCATTGTGACCAGCCCTTTTCAGCACGCAAAAGTCTCACATTGCGTGCAACTGTATGCGCCCAAGCCTTGTTCCAATAAGTTTGATCGTTCATTGAATGGGATTTGAGCCTTCATTGATCGACATTGAGATAGCTTCCGTAAAATCTGGCGTGTTCTGAATTTCCCTAACGATACCATATATTTCTGGGAAATACGATTGAGCAATGGTTTCTAAGAAAAAAAACGCGCTATCACATTCTTGGCATAAATCCCGAAACCAAACCTTGGCATTTTTAGT
Organism: Rhizobiaceae bacterium; assembly: GCA_013214695.1. GTDB lineage: Bacteria > Pseudomonadota > Alphaproteobacteria > Rhizobiales > Rhizobiaceae > Pseudahrensia. Next base: position 1,853 of record JABSRX010000287.1, read on the forward strand.
TGTGGCACGGTGTGTCATGCGAAGAACACTCACTCCTTCAACATGTGAGACTGAGGCATTTTCAATGACAATGACAGGTGATGAGTTGCGCCATTCCTCTATCAATTGGGGCAGGCTTTTGGTGATCTGGCCAGCGGACTCATGCAAATGGGCGACAAGATAGGACATGAAAGCAGGGCGGCTCTCAGGAGTATTGAGAACCTGGCGACCGTTTCTTAGAACGCCAAGCGGCCTCTGCGGCCGGTTGTGCGCATACTTGCCATTTGGTTTCCCGTTTGCGCTGTAAACAGCCCATTCGGTAACATGCGCCGCATATAATGCACGAAGGTCACCCCAAAACGCTTGGCCATCTCCGGCCCGCCACTTGTGATTATGAGAGTGACTAATATTCATTTGTTCGCCGGTTACGTCGTCTATGTCGGGACAACCTAACTCTAGGTAATATAGCTGGTGACTTTGAAACCGAGCGCTAAAATCATCCGATGCTCGGAAATGCCCCCGAATCACATCGAGCGGAACGCCGCGTTCATCCATGAGGTTTTGAAGCTCATACAACTCCGCAGCCAACATTAATGGTCCCAATTCACCGTTGTTCACGAGGCGATACAACGGAGAATGCCCCTCACTGACGTGAACAAAACTGTTTGGAATGAAAGCGACAGAGTTTGTGTGTTCTATGAATTGCCAACCCACAGACCGTTTTTCGATCCAACCTTTATTCGCTGCGCGAAAAGCCGCTTGAACTTCGCTGCTTCCAGTAGGTTGTTGACCAGCTTCGATAGTATCGACAATCCTTCGTTCTTTTGCACTAAGAGATCGACGGTTATCATAAATCTGCAGATTATATCGGCTAGCTTTGCGCGCCCTTATTCGTTCGACCTTTAGGCACTCCACTAAACCCGCTCTCTCGAGATGACGAATAGCCCGCTTCACCTCTGC
>JABSRX010000029.1 GCA_013214695.1 Rhizobiaceae bacterium
GCTGCGTCAGCAGGAAGGGGTTCTCGACGACGTGGTCGTAGGCTTCGCGGTTGAAGTCGTCCTCCCCGTCGACGAGCCGCAGGTCGCCGGCGTCGCCGTCGTCGCCGTCAGCCACGACTTCTTCGGCATTGGCGTCGGTGTCTTCAGCCACTGCGTCGTCAGCTGCAGTTTCCTCAGCAGCGGATGTTTCCGGCTCCGAAGCTTCCGATTCTGCTGTGTCATCGGCATCTGACGCATCTGCCGCTTCCACTGCTTCTGATGCTTCAGTCTCTTCCGACTGCTCTGCCTTGGATTTGCCGCGACGTCTGGAGCGGCGCTTGCGGGCCGGTTTGGCCTTTACCTCTTCTTCTGCCTGTGCAGCATCCTCGTCACCGTCGGTATCGTCGATGGCGTCGCTGTCCTCGTCCTCCTGGGCTGCAGCCTCGCGGGCATCCTCGGCTTCTTCGTCAAGCAATGCCTGACGATCGGCCATGGGGATTTGATAATAATCGGGATGGATTTCGCTGAACGCCAAGAAGCCGTGGCGGTTGCCACCGTAGTCGACAAACGCCGCCTGCAGGGACGGTTCTACCCGGGTAACTTTGGCTAGATAGATATTTCCGCGAAGTTGGGTTTTGTGTTCCGATTCAAAATCGAATTCATCGACACGATTGCCGCGTACCATGACGACCCGGGTCTCTTCCTGGTGGCCCGCGTCGATGAGCATTTTGTTGTTTGCCATGTAAATTGCTTTCCGCAGACCTCAAACTTCGCCTACGCATTCGAACGGAGCGTTCGCCAGGCGGCGATCCGTCGAGAGGGCGGTGAGCAAGAGATCTGTCTGTAAAAACGACTGGCCGGTTGGCTGTGCTGACACAGCGTTCCGCAAAAATCATAACGTTGGGAGGCCGCTGCGCGGGTTCGGTTGAACCCGCAGGGGCATTGGAACATGTCTGGGCGTTCGGCTTCACTAAGCCGGGCTGCGCCTCTGTGTTCATCTGTTGCCCTGTTTGCACCATTTGCCAGTCATTACCTAAACTAAGCCGCTTCAGAACTGTCGGTTCCAAAACAACCGTGATTGCGTGTGTCTCACGCTTGCCCTGCGCTTTTGTCGTGGCGCGGGCTGTTCATCGCGATAACGTCCCGAAAAAGGGTGTCTCGCAAATTCGAATTTCCGCCAAACCTACATCGCCGAGATAGATGGCTGGCAATTTCTGATTAGATCCTGTCGCGCGGTACATTTTACGGACCATTGGGCCCTGGACTCGCGTTTCACAGACCTTTCAAAAATTATCCCTCAGCCAACTCGAGCTGTCGGTGGTTTGCCGCCACTGGAACGTATTCCTGCAAGGGTTGAAAAACAAGCCAGATTTTTCAAATGGTCGATTATCTGCCAATTTTATATGCAATTGACCAACCAAGCACCCAAAGGTTACTGGCCGTTAACCATAATATCCCTAACGTTTTCGGTAGCGCACGATTCGGGCGCATTGTCATGGTTGGTTCCCGCTGGATGACTTCAAAATACGAAAATTGCTGCCGGATTGCCTGTCTTTGGTCGAGGTTGTTTTGCATTGCCTTGCTGACGGCCGCCGCGCTGATTCCAGCCGGGCAGGTGGCCTATGCAGCAGATGGCGGTAAAACCCCAATCGCCTTTGCGGCGCGCATCATCGGGGACGAAAACCGTGGCCGCCTGTTGATCGATTTCGATCGGGCTGTGAACTACGACGTCTATCTGGTGGGTGAACCCAACCGAATTGTCATGGATCTGAGCGAAACGGTGTTCAGCCTTGAGGGCGAGGTGGGCGACCTGCCCAGATCGCTGATCAAGGCGTTTCGGTATGGCGCGGTTGGCGAGGGCAAGTCGCGGGTTGTACTGGAATTATTGAACCCGGCGGTCATCGACAGCCACCGCATCAAAGAGATTGCTTCAGAAAACCGCCACCGGCTTTTTATCGACTTCAAGCGGACGACGGCCGACAAGTTTGCAGCGCTGAAGACCGATGAATCTGAAGTTGAAAAACCACAAGCCATCATCTCTAAACGCGCCAAGCCGCGCGAACAGTTCAATATCGTTCTCGACCCGGGACATGGCGGCATTGATGGCGGCGCCACCGGCGAGATGAAAACCATTGAAAAGAACGTCACCTTGGCCTTTGCCCTCCAACTGAGGGAACTGCTGTCCAAAACAGACAGTTTCAATGTCACGATGACGCGCGATTCCGATACATTTGTAGGCTTGACCAAACGCCTCAAGATTGCCCGTGAATCCCAGGCCGATCTGTTCCTGTCGATCCACGCAGATTCGCTGGCGCAAAAAACCATACGCGGCGCAACCGTCTATACGCTTTCCGAGAAGGGATCTGATCGCATTTCACGCATGCTGGCGCGGCGTCAGAACCGCACGGATCTGATTGCCGGGTTGAAACTGCCCGAAGTCAAGCCACAGGTGTCGGACATCTTCATCGACATGACCCGACGTGAAACCGAGGTCTTTTCCAATCAGTTTGCCGGCCTGTTGGTGGCCCGTATGGAGGACGGCATCAAATTGATTCGAAATCCCCACCGCGCCGCCGATTTTTTCGTCCTCAAGGCACCGGAAGTGCCTTCCGTCCTCTTGGAGCTCGGCTATCTGTCCAATCCGGAGGATGAAGCGCTAATGGGTTCAAAAGAGTGGCAAACTCTGGCTGTTCAACGCACCCACGACGCGATTGTCGATTTCTTCCAGCTGCGGTTGGCGCAAAAATGACGTTTACGTTGGGTGGCCAATATGCAACAGGCTGGAAAACAAACCCGCTGATAGGGCAATGCGCCTTACTATCACCCCATTCTTTCGGGATTTGGGAGCGGGGCAACTTACATCGGCATTGATGATATCTGAACGCACAGCAGAAAGCTCTTCATTATGTTCCTGAAACTCTTCGGCTATCTTTTTGGAATTGGCACCGCCGCGCTCATCGCGGTTGCTGCTGGTGCCTATATCTACACGGCTGAATTGGAAGCGGAACTGCCGGATTACGAGGTGTTGAACCGCTATGAGCCGCCGGTTACCACCCGCATTCACGCCTCAGATGGCGCGCTGATTGCAGAATACGCCCGTCAGCGCCGTCTCTATTTGCCGATTCAGGCAGTACCAGCGCTGTTGCAGCAGGCCTATATTTCGGCGGAGGACAAAAACTTCCGCACCCATGGCGGGATCGACTATCTGGCGCTTGGCAATGCGGCCTTCTCGTATTTGGAAGCAAAGGTTAGTGGCCGCAATGTCCGTGCCCGCGGCGCGTCGACCATTACCCAGCAGGTCGCGAAGAACTTTCTGTTGACCAGCGACCGGACCGCCGACCGTAAAATCAAGGAAGCCATGCTGGCGTTCCGCATTGAGGAAGCCTATTCCAAGGACAAGATCCTGGAGCTTTACCTCAACGAGATTTTCCTGGGGCTCGGGTCCTATGGTGTGGCGGGCGCTTCGCTGGCCTATTTCGACAAGCCGGTCGGTGATCTCGACATTCACGAAGTGGCCTATCTGGCGGCTCTGCCGAAGGCGCCAAACAACTATCATCCCTTCCGTCATCCGGAGCGGGCGCTGGAACGCCGTAACTGGGTGATCGGGCGCATGCATATCAACGGTTACATCACGGCTCAGGAAGCCGAAGAAGCCAAGGCCAAGCCGCTGAGCGTCAATCCGCGTCAGCAGGGCTCCTATCTGGCAGCCACGGAATATTTCTCGGAAGAAGTGCGGCGTCAGATTGTCGATCGCTACGGCGAAAACACCCTGTATGAAGGTGGCTTGTCCATTCGCACGACGCTCGATCCTGACATGCAGATGAAGGCCCGTGTGGCACTGCGCCAGGGTCTAATCGAATATGACCGCAAGCAGGGCTATCATGGCCCTTACAAGCAGATTGAACTTGGCGAGGACTGGGGCGCCGAACTGGCCAAGCTCGACGAGCTCGATGATGTGCCCGGCTGGCGCCAGGCGGTCGTGCTGGAGGTCGGTGACACATTTGCCAATGTCGGCCTGCGTCCGCGCCGGCTGGTGAGCCGCGCCGTTTCGGATGAGCGCGAGGTGACAACCATTTATCTGGAAGACGCTCCCTGGGCCAACAAGCTGAGCACCAAGGTCAAAGGCGAGAAGCGCAAGTCGACAAAAGTCAGCAAAATGCCGGAACTGATGCAGGTCGGCGATGTGATCCACGTATCAAGCAAGGATGACCGCTACATTCTGGAGCAGGTTCCTGCCGTGTCAGGCGCTCTGGTCGCGATGAACCCGCACACCGGCCGTGTGATGGCGATGATGGGCGGTTTCTCTTTCAAGGATTCTCAGTTCAACCGCGCAACACAAGCCAAGCGCCAGCCGGGATCGTCCTTCAAGCCGTTCGTTTACGCTGCGGCTCTGGACAACGGCTATACCCCGTCTTCGGTGGTTCTAGACGGTCCGTTCAAAAAGGATCAGGGCGGCAATCTCGGCATCTGGGAACCAAAGAACTATGGCGGCGAATATGCCGGTCCATCGACACTTCGCTTGGGCATTGAAAAGTCGCGCAACCTGATGACCGTACGCCTGGCCAATGACATGGGCATGCCGTTGATTGCCGAATATGCCCGCCGGTTTGGCATTTACGACGCGCCAATCAGTGGCCTGGCCTCGTCGCTGGGATCGCGCGAGACAACAGTGCTGCGCATCGTTTCCGCCTACTCGGTTCTGGCCAATGGCGGCAAGCGCATCAATCCTTCGCTGATCGACCGTATTCAGGACCGCTACGGACGCACCATTTTCCGCCACGAACAGCGTGTCTGTGAAGATTGCCGCGCCGAGAGCTGGAATGGCCAGGAGGAACCGGACCTGATCGACAACCGCGATCAGGTGCTCGACCCGATGACCGCCTATCAGATCACATCGATGATGGAAGGTGTTGTTCAGCGTGGTACCGCGCGCGTTGTGGCTGGTCTGGGCGTGCCGATTGCCGGCAAGACCGGTACCACAAACGACGAGAAGGACGCCTGGTTTGTCGGCTATTCGCCGGACCTGGTTGTCGGCGTCTTCGTCGGCTACGACACGCCGGAACCGATGGGACGTGGCGGTACCGGTGGTGGTCTTGCCGCACCGATCTTCACCGAATTCATGCAGTCAGCTTTGACCGAAACGGCTGCCATCGATTTCCGTGTCCCGGAAGGCATCAAGCTTTACCCGATCAACGCCAAAACCGGCTTGCTGGCTCAGGCAGGCAATGGCGGCGTGATCATGGAAGCTTTCAAGCCCGGCACCCAGCCACCGGACAGCTATTCGATCATCGGTTTTGATGCGGATATGCTGGAAGGCGAGCTGTCATCGTCTCAGGAGGCGACACGGGCAGTGATTTCAGGAACCGGTGGTTTGTACTAACCGACGCTTGCTCCCAACCGTCTGAACGCCTAAGGGCGAAGGGTCCTCCCTGTGCGGAAGCCCTGATTCATGCTTGATTTCTATCGACATAACGCCCGTTGGCTATGCGGTGGTTTCCTGCTGACCTGTTTTTCGGGTTTCGGCCAGACCTTCTATATTTCGATCTGGGGGTCGGAAATACGCGGCGAATTCGGCCTCAGTCACGGTGATTTCGGGCTGGTTTACATGTTGGCGACGCTGGCCAGCGCCCTGGTGCTGCCATTTGTCGGGCGACTGGTAGATGTCGTTTCGGTCTCTGTGTCCAGTCTCATCGTCATCACCATGCTGTCGCTTGCAGCCGTGACGATGAGCTATGCCAGTTCTCTGCCAATGCTGATCGCAGCGATCTTCATGCTGCGACTTTTCGGGCAGGGCATGATGACCCACACCTCAATCACCGCCATGGGGCGCTGGTATGCGAACAATCGTGGCAAAGCAGTCTCTTTTGCAACGATAGGCCATCAAAGCTCCGAAGCACTGGCGCCGGGCATCTTTGTGGCCTTAGCAGCGATCTATGGCTGGCGCGAAAGCTGGCTGATTGCGGCTGCATGCCTGATGCTGTTTGCCCTGCCAGTTATTTTCCTGCTGATGCGGGTGGAGCGGACCCCACGATCACAGCTCAAGGAGGCCAATCAGGCGAATGAGGTCGGTCGGCAATGGACCCGCAATGAAATGCTGGCCGACCCATGTTTCTGGTTGACCGGAGTAGGCGTGTTTGCGCCCTCTTTCATCGGCACATCCATCTTCTTTCACCAGGACTATCTCATCGAGGTCAACAACTGGGCACCGTCGCTTTATTACAATTCCTTCGCCCTGATGGCGTCGACGACGGTCGCCGTATCGCTGGCCACCGGGTTCGCGGTCGACCGCTGGAGCGCTGTGCAATTGCTGCCGCTGTTCATGTTGCCGCTGGGACTGGCGTGTTTTGTGCTGGGCGCGTTTTCAGCGCCGATGACAATTGTCGCCTTCATGATCTTGCTCGGCTTCAGTTATGGCATGACATCAACCCTGTTCGGCGCCATCTGGCCTGAAGTCTACGGCACCAAACATCTGGGCAGTTTGCGGGCCGTCACCATGTCCCTGATGGTGTTCATGTCGGCGGCCGGACCAGGCCTGACGGGCTGGCTGATTGACGTCGGCATCCCGTTTGCCGAGCAGTTGATCTACATGGGCGTGTTCTGCCTCGCCACAATCGTGTTGATGTCGATCGCCTCGCGGCTTTATCAACGCCGTTTATTGGCCTCCAGCACCGTGTGATGCGTTGCCATTTCAGGCACGGTGATTTAGAGCCCCCACATGACAAATTCCGCTCCCATCGTCCGTTTTGCGCCGTCGCCAACTGGCCGCCTGCACATCGGAAATATCCGCACCGCCTTGTACAATTGGCTGTTTGCTAAGCAGCAAGGCGGCGATTTCATTCTGCGTCTTGATGACACCGATCAGGAACGGTCGACGAAAGAATTTGCCCAAGGCATCGTCGAAGATCTGGCCTGGTTGGGCATGGTTGCAGACCGCACCGAAAAGCAGTCGGATCGCTTCAAGACCTATGACGCCGTAGCCGATGATCTGCGGGCCCGGGGCCTGCTTTATCCCTGTTATGAATCGGCCGCTGAGATTGATCGAAAGCGCAAACGGTTGATGGCGCGGGGATTGCCGCCCGTTTATGACCGCGCGGCTCTCAAGCTGACGGACGAGGAAAAGGCAGAACTGGAAGCCAAGGGCCAGCGCCCGCACTGGCGTTTTCTGTTGCCCAATTATGCCGAGAGCCCGTTTGAAACACAGCGCACGGAAGTGCGTTTTGATGATGTCATTCGCGGCGAGCAGACGGTGGATCTGGCCTCCATGTCGGATCCGGTTTTGATCCGCGAAGATGGCACTTATCTCTACACATTGCCGTCGGTTGTCGACGACCTCGATATGGGCGTCACCCATGTTATTCGGGGGGGCGACCACATCACCAATACGGGTGCCCAGATCGCGATCTTTGAGGCGGTCGGTCAGCGCGTGCCGCAGTTCGGCCACCACAACCTGTTGCAGGATGCTTCCGGTGAAGGCCTCAGCAAGCGCACCGGAGCCCTGTCGATTGCCAGCCTGAGAGAGACCGGGTTTGAGCCGATGGCAGTTGCCTCCTTGGCCACGCTGATCGGCACGGGGCAAGCGGTTGAAGCCTGCGCCAATCTGACAGATCTTGCCGCGGTTTTTGATCCGTCAAAAGTGTCGAAGTCGAACGCCAAATTCTCCGTCGGTGACCTCGACGGGCTGAATGACAAGCTGCTGCACGAAATGGACTATGGCGAGGCGCAAGAACGGCTTGTTGCCCTTGATGCCGATCTCGGTGAAGCCTTCTGGTTGGCGGTGCGACCGAACATTCATCGCTTCGCTGAAGTGCGCGGCTGGGTTGATGTCGTTGAAGGCCATTTTGAGGCTTTGCCGGTTGCCGCAGAAGACGCCGAGTACATTTCAACTGCCGCCGAGTTGCTGCCGGCAGAACCCTGGGATGAAACCGTCTGGCCTAAATGGACGGGCGCGCTCAAGGAACGGACCGGGCGCAAGGGCAAGCAATTGTTCATGCCGCTGCGCAAGGCGCTCACAGGCTTGGAACACGGACCCGATATGCGTCAGCTGCTACCCGTCATTGGGTGGGAAAGAACGCGTCGCCGATTACCCTGATATTGCGTTTGCGACGATCATAAACCCGTACTTCCTGACGCGGATCGCGCAGGTCTGGCGATTCTTTTGGGCGTTGTGACGTGATCGTCGGTTTGCTTTGAGCGACCTCCTGATCGGTTCGCCATGAGGGCAGGGCCGTTTTCTTTTCCTTGAAGAATTTGTTCGTCAGTTTGGCCAGGCGGATGCTGTCGGGAATGTCGATATTGTAGCTGCGCTTCACCAGTTTGAAGTTGCAGGCGCATTTTGGATCGAATTTTTCCCGGTGGGAAAAGGCCGTCTTCAAGGACGTGTAGAGCGTGCCGTCGATGGTCGAAATCATCTGTTCCGGCGTTTCGCCGTCGGTCCTGTGCGAAAACAACTCCATCTGCGTACCCGGGCACATCAGGTTGCAGGCCGCCGCATCCTGCGCAAAGCCACTTTCATCGGTCGCATGGCTGACCGGGAAATAGTAGCCGTCACAGCGGCGCACACAGATGGTGCGATACTTGCCGCTGTTTGATGTTTGGCTGGGGGTTGACCACAATTGACGGTCCAACTCCCGCTGCAGTTTCGCGCGGCGGTCCAGACGCGCCTGGCGCCGGCGGTCGGCATCGCTGTGCGACCCAAAGACGTCATCGAGAATATCACCGCTGTTCTTGCGCACGTCTTCGCGGGCAATCCGTCGATTGCTGGCGCTGAACAGGCGTTCAAAAAGGTTGGGACGTTCCAGCTTGGCGACCCGCTGCCGGGGTTCATCGCATCGATAGCGGCGCAGATCGCGCTCAAGACGCTTGCGCTTCGCCGCCGTCTGCCGGGGCGAGGCGGATCGGCTGTAATAGCGCTGCTCCAGCTTCTCCAGGTTTCGAAACATCTTGTTGAGCGTGTTGTTCAGCCGTCGACAGCTTGGATGGCGGCTTCGCGTGCACTGATACGACCGCATGCTTTGCTCGGTTAGCGCGATCTCACGCCGCTGCTGTCTGATGGCGCTGCCATAGCCCGCTAGGTCCGCCGTGCCATAGGCGTCCAACGAGGCAAGCTGGCGTTCAATGATGCGGCATTTGGAGGATCGGGCTTCGGCTTCGCTGGTATGCGACACCATGAAAACGCAAAGGATCAGCAGGCCAAACAGCCATCGCCAGCCCCGATGGGGCGGGGCCAAAAGCTGTAGATACCCAAATGTTGAACGCAACACGTGCACGACCGATTACCCAAATTACCTGACCGTTGTTGAAGCCAAACGGTCTCAAGTCCCGCCAAACTCTTAGCGAGAACTCTTTGCGATAAAGTAAAGGCGGGTTGCGAAAAGCCGCGCAGGATTGGCGCCAAAAGCCTGAAATCAGAAGGAATGCGGGAACAGGCCGCCATCCATCAAAATGTTTTGACCCGTGATATAGCCGGCATGCTGTGAGCACAGGAAGGCGCATGTATTGCCAAATTCCTCTGCCGTGCCGAACCGCTTGGCCGGAATTTCTGCCTTTTGGTCAGCGATGATGTCCTCCACGGGACGACCGCTTGCCTTGGAGGCGGCGGCAAAGCCACCATTCAGGCGCTTGGTGTCCATCTTTCCGGGCAACAGGTTGTTGATGGTGACATTGCTGCCGGCATAAAGGGGGCGCACACCGGCCAGGAAGGCGGTCAAGCCAGCGCGGGCGCCGGACGACAGATCCAGGCCTTCAATCGGCATCAAAACAGACAGCGACGTGATGTTGACGATGCGGCCAAACTGCCGTTCAGCCATGCCGTCGGCAACGGATTGGATCAACTCGATTGGCGTGATCATGTTTTGCACTACGCCATCGATCATCGCATTGCGGTCCAACTCGCTGTAGGCGCGGCGCGGCGGACCACCGTTGTTGTTGACCAGAATATCGGGAGACGGACAGGCGTCCAGCAACGCTTTTTGACCTTCAGCCGTGCCCACATCAGCCGCCACACCGGTGACTTTGGCGCCAGTTGCAGCGGCAATTTCAGCGACTGTGGCTTCGACATTGGCCTGGGTTCTGGCGTTGACGATCACTTCGCATCCAGCTTGCGCAAGCGCCATGGCACAGCCTTTACCGAGCCCTTCGCTCGATGCACACACGATTGCCTTGCGGCCGCTGATTCCCAGATCCATCTCGATATCTCCAAATTTGTTTACAAGCCGATTCATCGGATTGTTGCGTCAAAGTCAAAGTGTTTTACGGTGAGCCACCTGTATTTCCAACGCCCGGAACCCAGCCATGAGCAAATTGCCGCAATATTCTGACATCCTGGACGCAGCATCGGTTTTGAAGGGCAAGGCGGTACACACGCCGCTGATCAGCAATGCGATTCTCAACGACCGGGTGGGCGGGCAGGTGTTTTTGAAGCCCGAATGCTTGCAACGGACCGGCAGTTTCAAATTTCGAGGTGCCTACAACGCCTTGTCCAACGTCGGCGCTGCGGGCAAGGAGCGGGGCATCGTCGCTTGCTCATCGGGCAACCATGCCCAGGGCGTGGCCGAGGCGGCGCGGTTGTTGGGCTATGACGCGACAATCATCATGCCGCACGACGCCCCCGAGCTGAAGAAGCAGCGCACCGCGCGTTCCGGTGCCAAGATCATCGAATATGACCGGTACAATCAGGATCGTGAGGAACTCACTGAGCAGCATGCCGAAGAAACTGGGGCCATTCTGGTTCACCCTTACGAAAATTTCCACGTCGTGGCCGGGCAGGGCACCGTTGGTCTGGAAGCCTGCCAAGACCTAAAGGCACAAGGCCTGCAGGCCGATCATTTCCTGGTTTGTGCGGGCGGGGGCGGCCTGATGGCGGGCATCACACTGGCGGCCAAAGAGGTCTTTCCGGACATTATGGTGCATCCGGTTGAACCGGAGGGGCATGACGACCAAAGGCGCTCCCATGAAGCCAATCAGCGGCTTGGCGACAACGCAAAGACCCCCAGTCTCTGTGATGCTATTTTGACCCCAATGCCGGGCGAAATGTCCTTTGCCATATGTCAGGGCTCATTGGGCGAAGGTCTTGTGGTGTCGGACGCGCAGGCCCTCGAAGCCGTCGCATTCGCCTATAATGAGCTGAAACTGGTGGTCGAGCCGGGTGGTGCTGTAACTCTGGCGGCACTCCTCAGCGGCAAACTGGACGTAAAAGGCAAAACTGTACTGGCGACTTTGTCGGGCGGAAATATCGACGCCCCTGTCATGGCGCAAGCTCTTGGTATATAAGTCTTTCCATCTTGTGGTCTGATACGCCACAATGTGGTTCCGAATCCGAAATATGCTTTCGGTGACGACCTTGATGCGGATTTATATTAGTGGCTGATCATACTCCAACCGCTTTGACGCTTGATTCCGACGTGGCGGTTGGCCGCGTTGGCGAAGATCGCCGCAATTCTGATGCCGTTCTCCCAGCCAAATTTGATCTTCAGCCAAGGGGGGAAGGCGGCGATAATTCGCAAGAATGGCTGCTGACCTGCTCGGGTAACTGGAACATCGGTGGCATCAGCGAGGTTGACTCAGAGCTGCAGGACCTCGATCTGAACCGGTGCAAGGCGATCAAAATCGACAGCACAAGGGCGATCTCCTTCGACACAGCAGGTGCCTGGATGATCGAACGCCTGCGTCTTGAGGCTCAGGCAAAGGGGATTCCCTTTGAGCACGTTGACGCTGACGAACGTCGTTCTCAACTTGTTGAAGTCATTGAGCAAAAGAAAGTTGGCGGGAAGGTCGAGGCGACCGGTTCGCAGGGCCTGATCAACCAGGCATTTGACAATCTGGGACGCGCAACCATGTCCGCTGCGCAGGATGTCATCACCGCCTGCTATCTGGTCGGTGCTTCCATTCGTGGTCCGCAAATGAAAGCAGGACGGCGGGGCGGCATCCGGCTGAAGTCCATCATTCATCACCTCGATCAGATGGGCCTGCGCTCGATTCCAGTCATTGCGGTGATGTCTTTCCTGATAGGCGCGATCATCGCCCAGCAGGGCGCTTATCAGTTGCGCTATTATGGTGAAGAATTGCTGACGGTAAATCTGGTCGGCATTCTTCATTTCCGCGAAATTGGCGTGCTTTTGACAGCCGTTATGGTGGCAGGCCGAACGGGGAGCGCCATCACCGCAGAACTCGGCACGATGAAAATGCGCGAAGAAATCGACGCTTTGACTGTGATTGGGCTCAATCCCGTGGGCGTACTGATTTTCCCACGACTTGTTGCCCTGATCATCGCGCTACCGATTCTGGTGGTTTTGAGCGACATTGCCGGCATGCTGGGCGCCATTGTGGTCAGCGATCTCTACATCGGAATCACCCCGCAGCAATTCCTCGACACGCTGCAGTCCGGCATCAGCATTCGCCATTTCTTTGTCGGCCTCATTAAGGCGCCGGTCATGGCCGTCATCATTGGCTTGGCCGCGGCCGTGGAGGGGTTGAAGGTTGAAGGCAGCGCCGAATCCCTGGGGCGTCGCACCACGGCCGCAGTGGTCAAGGCAATCTTTGCCGTCATCCTCGTCGACGGCCTGTTCGCCATCTTCTTTGCAGCGATTGGCTACTGATATGGCACAGGCAGCGACAGCAAATCAGGCGCAGGTATCGCCACGCAACGTTCTCCTCAGTGTGCGGGACGTGAAGGTCTCATTTGGCCCTCATAAGGTGCTCAAAGGGCTGGATCTCGACGTCTATAACGGTGAAATCCTGGGCTTTGTGGGCGGATCGGGTTCAGGCAAATCGGTGCTGATGCGGTCGATTCTTGGCCTGATCAACAAGGATGCAGGCCATGTCGAGCTTTTTGGCGAAGACTATGATTCGCTGACTGGCGCCGATCGGCTGAAAATTGACCGCCGCATGGGAGTCCTGTTCCAGCATGGGGCGCTGTTTTCCTCGCTCACCGTGATGGAGAACATTCAGGTGCCGATGCGGGAATATTTTGACCTCAGTCAGCGCCTGATGGACGAATTGGCCCGCGTCAAACTCGATCTGGTCGGATTGGGGCCAGAGGCGGCCAACAAATATCCTTCTGAATTGTCTGGGGGCATGATCAAACGTGCCAGTCTGGCGCGGGCGCTTGCGCTTGATCCGCGTTTGGTTTTCCTCGACGAACCGACTTCGGGTCTCGACCCCATTGGCGCTGCGGCATTTGATGACCTGATTGCGTCATTGCGTGACACCTTGGGGCTGACGGTTTATATGGTCACCCATGATCTGGACAGTCTTCACGCAATTTGCGACCGCATTGCGGTTCTCAAGGATGGTGTGGTGCTGACGACCGGAACTCTGGCTCAAATGACCGAAGTCGACGACCCCTGGACAAAAGCTTACTTCACCGGAAAGCGCGCACGCTATGTCCCGAAATAGCAAAGGAAATTGCTCCATGCGGCTGGCCACAAATTGGGCTCTGAAAGAGTGAATTGAACCATGGAAACACGTGCCAATTACATTGCAGTGGGCTTTTTCACGCTGGCGGCGATCGTCACCGTCTTTGCGGTCATTTTCTGGTTCAATCGTTATGGCGAAGAAGACAATCTGGTGCCAATCGACATCCGCATTCAGGGATCGGTCAGCGGCCTTGGCCCGGCCAGCCTTGTGCAGTTCAACGGCATAGATGTGGGCCGGGTTGAGGGCCTGTCGCTTGATCCCGCAGACCCGCGGTTTGTAATTGTTCATGCGCTGGTCAATCAGGCCACGCCGGTCCGGTCTGATACGGTTGCCACCATCGGCATCCGCGGTCTGTCCGGCGGCGCTTACATTCAGTTGGAGGGCGGCAGCCCGACGGCGACGCCTCTGCTCGGGTCTTCGGCAGATCAGACCCAAGCGCCAATCATTCAGGGCGATCCAGCCGGGATGGCTGATTTGCTGAACCGGGTGAACAGGATCGCGGGTCAGACGGAGCGTGTGCTGAGCACGTTGGAAGGCTTTGTCAGCGCCAACAGCGAAACTCTGACGCGGACCATCGATAACGCGGAAACCTTCTCCAAAGCCCTGGCCGACAACAGCGACGGGGTGGCGCGTTTCATGGACAGCGCCGCCGGCGTGGCAACCTCGCTGCAGGAAATGTCGCAAAAGCTGGATGGCAGCTTGAAGCGGGCCGAAGAAATCCTCGCCGCAGTTGATCCCGAGTCCGTCAAAGCGACGGTGGAGAATGTCGAAAACTTCTCGGCTCTGCTGGTCGAACAACGCGACAACATCAATGCCGTGGTGGAGACCGTCAAAACCACCGCCGACCAGCTCAACAGTTTTACCGACAATCTGAATACCACCCTGGCCAAGGTGGACGGTGTGGTGGATGCGGTCGACAAACAGGCCGTGTCAACGCTGATCACCGATGCCAGCAAAACGGCAACCCGCATGGAGCAATTGTTGGCTGCCTTTGAAGGCGAGCGCCTCAACCAGACCATCACCGAAGCCCAAGCCGCGACCAGCCAGGCGCGCAAGATTCTCGACAATGTGGACCCTGAACAGGTGCGCACGCTTGTGGCCGACCTGAGCAAGGCCAGCAACGATGCCTCGCAGTTGGTGGCCGCTATTGACCCGAACAAGATCAACAAAGCCGTCGACGACATTTCGGCCGCTGCAACTGGAGCGCAAACCATCGTCGACGACGTGGCCAAGGTCACAGGGCCGCTGAGCAAGCGTTCGGCCGAGGTTGACCAGATGGTCGTTGACGCCTCTGCAGCCGCCAGCCAGGCGCGCAAGATCCTGGCCAGCGTGGACGAAAATCAGGTACGCCTGCTGATTGGCGATCTGAGCAAGGCCAGCAGTGATGTCTCCAAACTTGTCGCCGCCATTGATGCGGCGAAGATCAATTCCGCTGTCGACAATATTTCCACCGCTGCTGAGGGCGCGCAAACAATCGTCAACGACGTGGCGAAGGTGACGGCGCCGCTGGGCGAAAGATCGGCAGAAATTGAAAAGATCATCGCGGATGCGTCTGAACTGGCTGCCCGGTTGAACGAATCGTCAAAGAAGGTCGATGGCATTCTGGATCAGGCCAGCAATTTGATCGGATCGGGCACGACCGAGGGACTTTTGGCCGATGCGAGACAGACTTTGACCACTTTCCAGGAGACAGCGCGCAATTTTGACCGCCAAATCGCCTCAGTGGCGAGCAATGTGAACTCATTTACAAAGCGTGGCCTTGCGGACACACAAGGATTAATTCGTGATGCGCGCCAGTCGCTTAACCAGTTCGATCGTGTTATGAGAAATCTGCAAAACAACCCGTCATCGCTGATTACCGGTGCTGGCGGCAGTAGAGTACGAGAATCATCCGGCACCCGGGTGCGCCGCTAGGCGTTTGGTTGGGGACTGGATAGCAGGATGGCCAATTGATGCGGATTGTCAGCTCCCACATCCGTGAATCATCGCATAAGCCTCGCCGTGCCAACGCGGTGCGGTCAATGGCGCGCGCGCTATTTGTGGGCGTCGCGATCGGTGCTCTGTCGTCATGCGCCCTGGTCAAACCAGGTGAAGCGCCGCGTGATACATTCGATATTTCAGCACCCACCAGCTTTAGCGGTGTTCGCGGTGGGAGCCGTGCGCAGATCCTGGTGAAAGTGCCGACTGCGCTGAGTTCCGTCGACAGCGACCGTATCATCGTCAAGCCTACGCCGACGGTTGTCACCTATCTGGCTGGTGCTCAGTGGTCCGATACCGTTCCGCGTCTGGTGCAGGCCAAACTGGTGGAATCGTTTGAGAATTCCGGTGCCACGCGGGCAACCGCCAAGCCTGGCGACGGTTTGGTCATTGACTTCCAACTGGTCAGCGATGTGCGTCGGTTTGACGTTTACAACGGTGTCGCAACCATTGAATTGTCGATTAAATTGCTGACCGACCGCACCGGCCTGGTGCGCGATACGCGCATCTTCCGCGCCGCCAGCCGCGCCAGCAGCGACATGCCCGATGACATCGTGGCTGCCTTCGACCGGGCTTTCGATGAATTGGCCCGCGACGTCATCGTCTGGGTCGTCAACCGCACCTGACTGCAAACAATCAGAAAACGCACAAAAGCGCGGTGATGGCTCACCGCGCTTTTGTGCGTTTTCTGATGGTGGCTTCGCGCCTTAGGCGAAGCGACCGGCGGCATGCGCCAACATCGTATAGACCTTGCCGGTGTCTGAGGTCAGATAGGTCTGGGTCATGACGTTGCCGCTGTCGTTCTTGGCGACATCTGCGATCAAACGCTCAAAGTCCGAGATATAGCGGTCGACCGACGTCTTGAAGCGGTCGTCGCTGATGTATTTCTCGGCAATCTCGTCATAGGTCTGGCGACCACGCTCGGTATAGATGTTGCGGTGGAACAGATTGCTCTCGCCGCGCTGATAGCGGGCCCACAGATCAACGGCGACGTCGTGCTCGATTGACTGAGCAATGTCGCTGGACAGCGATCCCAGCGTTTCCGCGCCGGAGCGGGCGCGTGGCACAGTGGTGGTCGGCTCATCACTGGACGCACGGCGCAGCAAGTCGCTGACCCAGCCATCGCCACCGGGCAGGGGTGTTGTGTTGGTATTGCCTGCTTCAAAGCTCAGACCACCGCGCAGCGACGTCTTTTCCAATACAGGAGCTGGCGCAGGTGCCGGCGATGGTGCCGGAGCCTGGGCGACCGGATCAACGGGCGACGTTGGGCGCACGGGGATCGGCGGACGCGGCGCCGGACGGCTGGCCTGCGGCACAGGTGCCGGCTGAGGCGCGGGGGCTACCGGCTGCGGCGCAACGGGGCTTGGCGCAACAGGCGCTGCGGCAGCGCTTGCCGTGCTGGCGGGCGTTGCGGAGAAGGGCGCCGGTTGGGGCGGTTGGGTTGGTTGGGCCGGCGTGCTTGGCAGGGGCGATCCTGTTGTGCCGGTGGCCGCGGCAGACAGATTGCTCGGAGCAGCGTCCTGCAGGCGCGATGTGCGGTTGACGATGTCGGTCAGGTCTTTCAGTGCCTTGATCTGATCGGAAACAACGCGGCGCATGGCAGCGGTGCTTTCTTTCGTTTCATCCGGCAGATCGATAACCGATTTTTTCAACTCGTTGCGTGTATTGGCGAGATCCTGACGCAGGTGGTTTGCTGTGTTGCGCATTTCCTCGGTGGCATTGGCGAAGCGCTCGGTGGCTTCTGTCGCCGCGGAACTGACGCTTTCGGCCAAACCGCGCGCCAAGTTCTGGGCACGGCCCTCTGCGCTGGTGACGCTGTCGGCCATCATGCCGGCGAAACGGCTCATCAGTTCCTCAAGGTCGGATGATTTAGCCACCAGACCGTTGGTCAGGGCTTCAATGGCGTCACGACGGTCATCCAGGCTGACGGCGATGTTGCTCTGGGTTTCATCCAGCAAGCGCGAGATGTGGTTCAAAGCACCGCTCTGCTCTTCGAAACGGTTGGCGATTTCGGCAATCTCCACCAGGACGGTGGCAGATACATCCTTGAGGCCGAGGTAATTGCTCTCGATCATGTGCGAAGAGGCGTTGAGATCCTCGGACGCGCGTCCCGCGACATCGCGGAATTCCTGGGTCCGTGCGTCCAGGGTTTTCTGAGCGTTGGTCAGGTTTTCATCGGCCAGCGAGATCAGCGAGGCCAGGTCGACATTGCTGTTACCGAGGCGATCGAGCAGGCCACCGATTTCTTTGCCCAGACGCTGATTGGTCTCGCTCAGAGCCTCAATCGACTCATTCGACTTGCCGGTCAGTGTGTTGACCATGGCAGCAGATTCAGAGCGGATGCGCTCACCGACATGCTCGGCGATGTCGGCAATCTGCTTGGTCACAGATTCACCGCTGCTGACAATGTTATCTGTCTGGTTGGTGACAGCTTTGGAAAGCTGTTCCGACGACGTTGTCAGGCGGTCCACAAGATCCGAGGTACGATCTTCCAGCGACATGTAGCGGGCAGCCAAATCTTCGGCCGCTGCCTGTGCGGAATTCTCCATGCGCTGATTGGACGCCACCAACATGCCTTCGAGCTTGGCGGCAGCCTCGTCGGCGGAGGCTTTCAGCAGATGCGAGGATGTTTCCAACTTGCCTTCCAGATCGCTGCTGATCTGCTGTGTCGACTGGGTCAGGGCCTCTGCAACGGCTTTGCCGTCTTCTTCAAACTTGCGCAGCATTGGCATTGTATCGCGCGTCAGCAGTTGGCTGAGCTCGCGGGAGCGTGCGGCCAGTGTTGTATTCAGTTCAGCTGTGCGCTCGCGCAGGCTGGTTGTCACCTGCTCGGCACGGGCGATCAGGGCGTTGTCGGCGGCATTCAACTGCTCGCCGATCTTGCCTTCCATCGCAGCGATCGAGGCGCTGACAGCGGTCTCGGCTTTCATTGCTTCAGAGACCAGTGTGGAGGAGATGTTCTCCAGATGTGAGTCGAGTGCCGATGACAATTCGCCAGCACGCTCTTCCAGCACCTCGTTGACGCGGCTTGCACCGGCATCCAGCGAGGCATTGATCGCATCGACACGGGTGCCGAGGGTCAGATCGACAACGCCGACCTGCTCATCGAAGGCTGTTTTCATGTTGGCGGCGCGGTTGGCCAACATTTCATCAGCCGCAGCGGTGCCCTTGGCAATCGTCTCATTGATGCTGGCCAGACGGTCGGCGACACGTGCCTCGATTTCTTCTGCCCGCGCGGCCATCGACATGCCCAGTTCAAGCGCCTTGTTGTCCAGCGCGGTGCTGGTTTCGGTGATGTTTTCACCAATCAGGCGTGAACGCTCGCTGAGCTGCGCGTTGACGGCATCAACCTGTGCGGCAACCTTGCTGTTGATCTCATCGATATGACCGGAGAACGACGCGCCCAGCGCGTCTGCACGGGCCTGAAGACCTTCGGCTGTGCGGAGCAGGGCGGCATCCACTTCGGACAGCTGGCTTCCGGCCTCGAGGCCGGCATGGGCGACGTGGTTGACCATTGCCTTGCCAAACTCGTCGGCCTTTTCGGCAAATCCAGATGACGTGCTTTGCAGTTGCGCGTCGACCTGGGCCGCCTGTTCGCTCAGTTTAGCGCCCACAGCATCAACATGCTCGGCTGCCTTCTGACCGATCTGATCGACCTGATTGGCGAAGTTGAGACCCAATTCGAGCGCCTTGCCATCGAGGAGTTCGCTGCTTTCCTGGACCTGATCGCGCACAGAAGCGGCGCGGGCGGCCAACTGGTTGTCGGCAGATTGAACCTGTTCTGCAAGACGCTGATTGATCTCGTCGACCTTAGCGGCCATCGACATGCTCATTTCCAGAGCTTTGCTGTCCAGGAACTCGCTGCTCTCTTTGACCTGCTCATGCACGGCGGTCGCGCGGGCGGCCAATTGGCTGTCGGCGGATTGTACCTGTTGTTCGACGCTTTGGTTGATCTCATCAACCTTAGCGGCCATTGACATGCCAATTTCGAGAGCTTTGCCGTCAAGAAGCTCATTGGTTTCCTGAATCTGGCTCTGAACGGCGCTGGACCGTGCGGCCAGCTGTTTGTCAGCGGAGGAAATCTGATTTTCAACCGACTGGTTGATTTCCTCAATGCGGCTGGAAAGGCTCAGACCCAGTTCCATAGCCTTGCTGTCGAGGCTTTCACGGGTCTCTTCCAACTGGTTGGCCATGTCCGTTTTGATGATGTTCTGGCCTTGGTTGAAGGCGCTGGCAATCTCACGCGACCGTTCGATCAACGTGTCGTTGATCTGCTTGGTTCGGATTTCCAGAGCGGTCTCGATCTTGGTGGCGCTGACATCGAGCGCCGCATTGCGCTCTTCCAACTGCTCGGCCACGGTTTCGATGCGGCCTGAGAGCACCTGACCAAAGCCAGAGATCTTTTCTTCGATAATGTTATCAACGGCTTGCGTGCCTTTTGACAAGGCGGCGGCCAGGTCGTTGGTGCGCGAGCCGAGCTTTTCAACCAAGGCGTTGCCGCTGGAATTCAGGCTGTCGTCAATCGACGAGAACTTCTCACCGATCTTGGTGGTCAGTTCGTCGGACAGGAAGTTGATCCGATCCGCAAGCTCACCGGTTTTGATCTCCAGCGCGTTGCTGGTTGAAGTACCGGTAGTGGTGATCGATTCCAACAGCGCGCCGGCACTGGCTTCAATGCGATCGGCAATCGCCATTCCACGCTCGCTGAGCGTCTCGGACAGAGACTCAGAGGCAAAGGTCAGCGATGCGGTGACATCTTCCACCGCGACTGTTGCGGAGGAACCCGTGTCAGCAAGCTTTTGAATGAGGTTTCCACCGGCCGTATCGATCTGTGAGCCGATTTCCAGGCTCTTGTTGGTCAGTGCATCGGTAAAGCTGTCGCCTGCCACTGTGAGCAGGGCGCGCATGTCGTCAAAAACCGACCCGGTCTGTTCGCGCGTCGCTTCAATCTGACCCACAATCGATCCGCCGACGGTTTCAATCTGCGAGCCGATCTCGGAGCCTTTTTGCGTGATCTGCTCAAGCAGCATGTTGCTGGCGTGATCCAGTGTTGCGCGCATTTCGGCGTTGGTGTCCCCCAGCGCCGTGCTGAACTGCATCTGAGCCTGGGCGACATTCTCTCTGATCTGCTGCGCCGACAGGCTCAAATCTTCCTGCAAAGTCTCGCTGGCGCCGGAAATCGACGAGCGCACCCGTTCGGTGTGGCTGACGATGGCTTCGCGCTCGTTGGCCAGCTCTTCGACAAGGCTGCGCATGCGCAATTCGTTATCGGTATAGGAGTTTTCCAGCGACGAAACCTCGTTGTGCACGAGGCCTTCCAATTCGCTGGCGCGCGCCATGGCGCGCTCGATGCCGTCTGTCAGGGCGTTGACTTCAACACGGATGGCCTGTCCGACACTGCGCACCGAGTTGACGGCGTCGTTTTCCGGTTCAATCAGCCGGTAGGCGGCTTCGGTCATCGACCGGGCGGCCAGTTTCAGTTCCTGGGCCCGGCGCAGCATAAACGTGTAGCCCCAAATCATCAGGATGGGCAGCAGAACACTGGCGACGAAGTAGATGATGCCGGGATTGTTGGCGACATTTGCCCAAGCGGCTGGGTCAAGCAAAGTATCGCCCAATACCGAATATCCGGCCCAGAAAGCGATCAGCAGCCAAACAACGCTGGCGGCCCAAGCGGACCAGATCAGGGTCGACGAAGGTTTGCGGGACAGGGCAGCGGCAAAGCGGGCGCCGCCAGATCCGCGTTCATCATTGGCGGCCGGTGCGCTGGGCGAAACGGCGGCGCGGTTGCCATTGCCGGAGGAAGAACCCGAACGATCGACCGAAGGTTCGGAACGACTGCCGTAGAGCTCGTCAGCGACGTCGGCGCTTGCCTCTTGTCCAAAGTCGATCTTCAGCGCTTCTTCGACGGCGCTCAGCGCATCGCTGTTGTCTTTGGTCGATTTTCTAGCCCGTTTTGCCATTTGTTTAGCCTTACCTTCGGAAATTGCGCCCATTATTGGCGCAGGATCCCAATGCCCATTTGGATGTTTCGTCACCGAAACTGAACACGGGCAACCCAAACACTGTGTGAGAAAACAGTGCTGATCGCATACCCGCCGCGCGCACATAATAATGGGATCACTCCCATATTGGTACTGTTTGGCGGCTTCGTGACGGCGAAAAAGTTAATATTGGTTAACGTTTCCACCGTTAGTTCAAATCCAATGCATTCAAAGGGTTCCCATTGGTCAACGCATATAGAGGCCTGCGGAGATCAGGGGGACAAATCCGGCGCCAAGCCTTAACGGGCTCTCAATACTTTAGGTGCAACTTTAATCTTGGGCAGGATTTCGTGATGTATCTGAAGTGGAGCGAAAAATGGCAAAATCATCAGCGATGCGAGCGGTCGAGATGGAATACGACAAACCCCAAACCTACGTTGCTGCGACAAGTCTGCGGTCCCACCACAGTCCCTGCGCCAGTGCCAACAATCCGGTAGACCTTGTGCATCTGTCCCGCCAATCCTTGGGCGATCGGTCGCTGGAGACGGAAATTCTTCGCATGTTCCACAGTCAGTCCAAGCTGTATATGGATCGACTGGAAAACGCCAAAACGGCAGAGGAACGCAAAATGGCCGCTCATACGGTCGTTGGTTCGGCCCGTGGCCTGGGTGCCTGGAAGGTCGCATCAGAGGCAGAATTGGTGGAACAGTCAGCCGGTCGGGCCTGCGACGTTTCGTCTTTGAAGGAAGCTGTCGAAGAGGCCAACGATTACATTGAAGCACTTTTGGGTGATTAGAGCCGTTTTTGTTCTGATTGAATCATTCTGTTTTTGCCCCGAAGGGTTGATCGGCAAGGCGCTTGTCGCAGCGCGTATCACCGATACGGGCAAGGCAGGCAACGCAGCCGACGGCCCTTCGCGGCACAAACCCTTAGGGCCGGGCCTTTTTGCGCCATCATCATCACCGGATCGCTTGCAAGTCCAGCCAGGACGAGCTGCGCAATCCAGCGCGATGCTGACGCAAAAATGCTCCGGCAGAATGCTTCAATCAGAACAAAAGCGGCTCTCAGCTTCAAATTTCGGGAATTCCGTCGTTTCAGGACGTATTGTCAGCTTGACTCTGGGCGTATGACCGCTACATCCGCCTCAGTGTTTTATCAGGCTTTGAATTTCGATGGCAAAAATCACCTATATCGCCCACGACGGCACCGCCTTTGAGGTTGAGGCCGAAAACGGCTCGACTGTAATGGAAAACGCAATCAAGAACGCGGTTCCAGGTATCGAAGCTGAATGCGGTGGCGCCTGCGCCTGCGCGACCTGTCACGTCTATGTTGATGACGCCTGGACCGGTAAGGTCGGTGAGGCGGAAGCCATGGAAGAAGACATGCTCGACTTCGCCTATGACATTCAGCCAGGCTCGCGTCTTTCGTGCCAGATCAAAGTGTCCGATGAACTGGACGGTTTGGTTGTGCGGGTTCCTGAACGCCAGGCTTAAGCCCCAGCGCGCTCCTGTAGAGTTGTTTTTTTTTCGCAGGCGCGATGGGGAAGAAAATTCTTCCTTGTTTCGCAAGCCGCAACGCATCATCTACACAGGACAAACTCCAGCCATTTAAGAGCTCAGTCCATGTTGAAGAAAACCGAAATTGTCGAAACCGATGTCGTGATCATTGGGGCAGGGCCCGTTGGCCTGTTCGCCGTGTTTGAATTGGGTCTGTTAGACCTGAAATGTCATCTCATCGACATTCTCGACCGTCCAGGCGGACAGTGTGCTGAGCTGTATCCAGAAAAGCCTATCTACGATATTCCCGCATGGCCGGAGATTTCCGGACAGGGCCTGACTGATCGCCTGATGGAGCAGATTGAGCCCTTCGGTCCCGAGTTTCACTTCAACCGCATGGTTTCATCGGTTGAGAAGCTGGAGGACGGTACTTTTGAAGTGTCGACCGACGAAAACGAAAAGTTCCGGGCCAAGGCGATTGTCATTGCAGCTGGTGGCGGCTCGTTTCAGCCGAAGCGTCCACCGGTCCCCGGCATCGAGGAGTATGAGGGCAAGTCGGTCTTTTATTCTGTCCGCCGCATGGAAGAATTCCGCGATCAGGACATTTTGATCGTCGGCGGTGGCGATTCCGCCTTGGATTGGACGCTGAGCCTGCAGCCCATCGCCAAGTCCCTGACACTGCTGCACCGTCGTGATGCCTTCCGCGGAGCGCCTGACAGCGTAAACAAGATGTACAAACTTGTTGAAGAGGGCAAAATCGATCTGAAACTTGGTCAGGTATCCGGTCTCAACGGAGCTGATGGCATGGTTGAGTCAGCCAGTGTCAAAACCAAGGAAGGCGACATGATCAACGTCGCCTGCACCCGCATTCTGCCATTCTTCGGCTTGACGATGAAACTCGGCCCGATTGCCGATTGGGGCTTGAATTTGCACGAGAATTTGCTCCCCGTGGATACCGAAAAATTTGAGACCAGCGAGCCGGGCATCTTTGCCATTGGTGACATCAACACCTATCCGGGCAAGTTGAAGCTGATCCTTTCCGGCTTCCATGAAGCGGCCTTGATGGCCCACGCGGCTAAGAAGCACATCGCGCCGGACGAGCGCATCGTGTTCCAGTACACGACTTCATCGACAAGCTTGCAGAAAAAACTCGGGGTCTAACCGGCCCGGCGCCGCCGCGGCGCCGCGGCGCGGCGTTTAGCGTGGCCTAGGCGCCGCTGTAGATACGTTCCATGCGGCGGTAATTGCGGCGGTCGCGCCTGTCGAAATTGACATTGCGCTCCTTGTCTTCCTTGCCCAGTTTGGCGACGATTTTTGCCGCCGCGCGCTCCAGTGCCCGGCAAGTGCGCTGCGGCTTCATCTTGCGCAGGGAAGAATAGACCTTCTTGGCGAATTGCTTGTAGTACAGACCGTGTGTGCGCTCATGCTTGTTGAGCAGGCCGTACATGCGGTTCCAGTTCTTGCGCTGCCGACTTGAAACGCCTCGAGTCGATGCCAGTTTGGGCATTTCGTAGGTGATCTTCATGCGCACCCGAACAGCCTTGATGGTGCAGCGTGATTTCGACTTCTG
>JABSRX010000288.1 GCA_013214695.1 Rhizobiaceae bacterium
CGTTTCGTAGCCATGTTTGATCCTCCGTTTTCCTAAACATAACAGCGGACCACTTCATTGGGGGAGGATCACTTTGAGACGTATTTGCAAGCGATTGAAAAGAAAGTGGGGCGCCAATTCATCTTGGATTGGCTCGAAAGTGCAGATTAGCGCTCTTTTCAAAATTGTGGCTTGCCGAGCTAGCTGCATTGAATCAAGCAAACTGGGCTTGTTTTGGGCTTTGGAACTTTAAGTGAATTTGTGGGTCGAATTGACCGGGACCGTCGACAGTTACAAGGCCATGTAATTGTTGCTTTAAAAATGGTGCCCCCTGCCGGACTTGAACCGGCACGGTCTTTCGACCTACAGATTTTAAGTCTGCTGCGTATACCAATTTCGCCAAGGGGGCGTTTGGGTTAGCTAACACCGAATGACCAAAACGGATAGCCGTTTTATTGCCTGTTGAAAGAGAAATGCCATGAGCCAGGATGCCATCGTTACCGCCGCCATGATCGTCATTGGCGATGAAATCCTGTCCGGTCGCACCAAGGACAAGAATATCGGCTTCGTTGCTGACTATCTCACCGGGCTTGGCATTGATCTGAAAGAAGTACGCATAGTAGCCGACGAGCAAGACGACATCGTCGAAGCCGTCAACGCGTTGCGCTCCCGATACGACTATGTGTTCACATCGGGCGGCATCGGACCGACCCATGACGACATCACCGCCGACTCGATTTCCGCAGCATTTGGCGTGCCCTGCCTGCCCCACCCACACGCAATGAAGGACATGGCCGCATATTATGCTGAGCGGGACATGGAATTTACCGAGGCACGGCAGCGCATGGCCCGGACACCTGAAGGGGCCGAACTGATCGACAATCCGATTTCCAAAGCCCCCGGCATCCGCATGGAAAACGTCTACATCATGGCCGGTGTGCCGAAGATCATGCAGGCGATGATGGATGCCATTGCGCCAACCCTGAAAAGCGGCACCAAAATGATCTCCCAGGCCATCGATTGCCCGTTTGGCGAAGGCAGCATTGGCGCCGGGCTGGGGCAAATTCAGGAAACCCACGATCAGACCATGATCGGCTCCTATCCACGCTACGACGACGGCCGTTACACCACGCAAATCGTAGTGCGTGCACGCCAGCAAGCTTTGGTAGAGGCGGCCATCTTGGACGTCATGTCGATGCTCGAAGAGCTGTCTGAAGACTAGATTGTCAAAGGCCGCTATGTGGCCACCCTGTGAGTGAAATCGAATACCACCTTGCTCCGGGGCTTCTGCTGGGTTATCGCCAACAAACTGCGAATTTAGTGAGGTCGGCCGTGTCTGCACAACCCAAGGCGTTCCCCGTTAGCTGGGACCAATTTCACCGTGACTGCAAAGCCCTTGCCTGGCGCCTGATGGGCCCGGGCAAGGAACAGAACCAATGGACGGCCATTGTCGCGATCACCCGCGGCGGTCTCGTCCCGGCAGCGATCATTGCCCGTGAGCTTGGCATCCGCACCATCGAAACTGTCTGCATCGCGTCCTACCATGAGTATAAGGACCAGGGTGAACTGGAAGTGATCAAAGGCGTGCATCTCGATGCCGTCAAAGAAGATGGCGGCAAAGGTGTGCTGGTCATCGATGATTTGACCGATACAGGTGCAACGGCACGCAAAGTACGTGAAATGCTGCCCAACGCCCATATCGCGACGGTCTATGCCAAGCCGACCGGGGTCCCCATGGCCGACACTTTTGTCACTGAAGTCAGCCAGGACACCTGGATTTATTTCCCCTGGGACATGGAAATGTCCTATGTCGAGCCGATTTCCGGCCTCGGCGACGGCTGATACCGCAACAGGTCAACAAACGGAGTAGTTTTATGAGCATCAATCGCATTCAAGTTGGCGACCGTATGAGCCAGGCCGTGGTCCATGGCGATACCGTCTATCTGGCCGGTCAGGTGGCCCTCTCTGCCCCCGGTGCCAGCGTCACCGACCAGACCAAAGCCATTCTGGCCCAGATCGACGGTCTGCTGGCCGAGGCAGGCTCCGACAAATCAAAAGCGCTGAGCGCCACGATCTGGCTGTGCTCGATGGATGATTTCGCCGAAATGAACTCTGTCTGGGACGCCTGGGTGTCCGCCGGCAACACGCCATGCCGCGCCTGCGTTGAATCTCCGCGTCTGGCATCGCCCGACTATACCGTTGAAATCGGCCTGATCGCTGCGCGCTGACCGATGACGACGTTCGAGCTGATCGAGAATCTGCCGTTTGAAACGCAGATGCAGATTGGCTCGAAAGCCCGCATTGGGCTGATCGTGCTGGCATCGGACTACACGGTCGAAAACGAATACCGCCAGGTGTTCACGCAGCCGGGCATGGACGTGTTTCATGCCCGCATTGCCAATGCTCCCAACATCACACCGGAAACGCTGGCGGCGATGGGGCCGTCGATCACCGAAACGGCGAGCCGCTTGCTTCCAGGTGATACGCTGGATGTTCTAGCCTATGGCTGCACCTCGGCATCGATGGTTCTGGGTCCGGATCGGGTGAATTCCCTGCTGTTGGATGCGAAGCCCGAAGCCAAGGTTACCAATCCAGTCTCTGCGGCTTTTGCAGCTCTGAAAGCCTTGAAGGCCAAACGGATTGCGGTTCTCACACCTTACCGCCGCGACGTGAACGAGATTGTTCGCAAAGGCCTGGAGGCCGGCGGGTTTGAGGTGGTGGTGTTCCATGCAACCGGCATGGGCGGACGGGCGTTTGAAACTCTGGCGAGTGAGGGCGCCTTTGCTGCGGTGTTCGATTTTGC
>JABSRX010000289.1 GCA_013214695.1 Rhizobiaceae bacterium
GAACTATGCGGATCAAAGCGGCGGCGACGGGCGTTATCTTTGGGCTGCCGATGATGGCATTGAAAGGCTGCTGTTCATGTCCAAAGTGCCGGTCGCCGTATCCCGCGCCTGGGCCTGCGAGCAGTTTTCAAACCCGGCAGTCGACGCTTTGGCCTCGATGCAAATTCTGGCCGGACGTCCTGGCGGCAACCAGCCCGACAAAGGTTCCATCGTCTGCAGCTGTTTTTCCGTTGGCGCCAACCAAATTCGAACAGCGATTGAGTCGGGATGCAGCAGCGTCGCCGAAATCGGCCGTGCCTGTCAGGCCGGTACCAATTGCGGATCCTGCAGATCAGAAATCGGAGGTTTGTTGCATGAAGCCCTGCCAATCGCCGCAGAATAGGCTCGCAAATTCCAATCAAAAGGGGGCCAGTCCCCTTCGCAAGCGACGCGGTGGCGAGCGGGTCGGTGAGCTTGCCGTTCTGCCGGTCTTCTACAAGCTGAAGGGCCGCCAGGTGGTGG
This sequence comes from Rhizobiaceae bacterium, assembly GCA_013214695.1. Classification (GTDB taxonomy): domain Bacteria; phylum Pseudomonadota; class Alphaproteobacteria; order Rhizobiales; family Rhizobiaceae; genus Pseudahrensia. Next base: position 502 of record JABSRX010000289.1, read on the forward strand.
TTGCCAATGGCACGGACGCGGCAGCGTGGAAAGCCGAGCTGATGCTGGCGGCTGGGGCGCGGGTCCGGCTTTACGCTGTCGAATTGGACGAGGCTTTCGATCCGTTGATTGAGCAATATGGCGCGCAGCTGGAGATTGAAAACCGCCCCTGGGGGCAGGACTGCTTTGACTTGGCGACCCTGGCGATTTGTGACGCTGAAAGCGATGGCGAGGCGCAGGCATTTTACTGCGCGGCCAAGGCCGCCGGTGTGCCGGTCAACGTCATTGACCGTCCGCGCTTTTGTCAGTTCCAGTTTGGTTCGATCGTCAATCGCTCGCCGGCCGTCATCGGTATTTCAACTGATGGGGCGGCCCCGATTCTGGGACAGGCGATGCGGCGCCGCATTGAAACGCTGTTGCCGCAATCAATTTCCGATTGGGCCGGAGTGGCGCGGGACCTGCGCGACAAGGTCAGCGCCCATCTGGAAATGGGGGCACCGCGCCGCCGCTTCTGGGAGCGCTTTGTTGATCTCGCCTTTGGTGGCGAGACGACCGATACTTCTGACGCGACCGCCGAGGATGTCTTCCAACGCTGTCAACGCGAGGCAACGCCGAAGGGCAAGGTCACGCTGGTGGGGGCAGGGCCGGGGGATGCGGAACTGCTGACTTTGAAAGCCGTTCGGGCCCTACAGGGGGCAGACGTCATTCTGTTCGATGATCTCGTCGGCGACGATGTCCTGGAGTTGGCCCGCCGCGAAGCAAAGCGCATGTTGGTCGGCAAGCGGGGCGGACGGGAAAGCTGCAAGCAGGACGATATCAACGCCACCATGTTGAAACTGGCCCAGGCGGGCAAGAATGTTGTGCGTCTGAAGTCGGGTGATCCGATGATCTTTGGCCGCGCCGGCGAAGAAGTTGCCTTCCTGGAACGGGCCGGTGTCGAAACGGCGGTTGTGCCTGGGATCACAGCCGCCAGTGCGATGGCGTCGCAACTGGGTGTCTCACTGACCCATCGGGATCATGCCCGTTCGGTCCGCCTGATCACCGGGCATTCCCGCCACGGCCAGTTGCCAACCGATATCAACTGGCAAGAGATGGCCAGTAACGGGACCACCAATGTGTTCTACATGGCAGGGCGTACGGCCAAGCAGTTGGAGCAAAAACTGCTGGAAGGCGGAATGGAGGCATCCACCCCAGTTGCCATCTGTGCATCGGTTTCGCGAAAAGAGACCCAGCAATGGATCGGCAGTCTCAGTCAACTCGGCGCCGGCATTGATGTCGTCGGTTATGAGAATCCGGTTCTGATTGGGGTTGGAGAGACTTTCGCCGCGGCCAGACAGCAAGTGCCGGCACTTGCCAATGCGCTACCTGGTGGTTTCGAGGTCAACCTGCTTGCCGGGAATGGGTGAGACTGAGAAGACCCCGGCATTGGCCACGGCCTCGACGCCGCCGAGTTCCTCAATGCGGGCCCGTTGATCGCTCTTGGCCCGTTGATCCGTTTGTTCCGGATCGACGATCTCTTTCAGAAGCGCCACCAATTCGGCTTCTTTCGGATGGGTCTTGCCACCCGCCAACAGGTCGTTCTCCTCGTTTGGATCGTTTGCGAGATCAAACAGCTGATTTGGCATGTCGACATGGTAGATCAGTTTGTAGTCCAATTTCCGCAAGGCGAAGCTGGCGTTGACAGAACCCATGGCATGGAATTCGCAAAACGCGGCTCCTGGTTCGAGCTGGTCCGTTTTGCAGGCCAGGCCCCAAAGGGATTGTCCGGGCAGGTCCTGATCCTGCGCTGATAATTCAGCACCCACCCCTTCAACCAGTGTCGGGAAAAGATCGACCAGTGAGACCACGTCGTCCACAACCGTTCCTGGCGCAATGCCCTGTCCCTGCATCAGCAGGGGCACCCCAATTGAATGTTCGTAATGGTTGGCCTTGCCCAGGATACCGTGGTGTCCGGCAGCTTCGCCATGATCGCTGGTATAGATGATGCGGGTGGAGCGCATCAGGTCCAGTCTTTCCATCGCATCCACAACCCGGCCGATCTGAGCGTCGGTGATGGTGATTAGCGCGCAATAGCCGGCCACCGTGCGGCGGATCAGATCTTCATCGAGCCCGTCCTCGAACATGTTCATCCAGTTCAGATACTGCAGCGCGGGATGGTCCGGTTGATCGGCCTTGCGCCATTGAACCGGCATCGGGATCTTGTCGAGGGGGTAGAGATCCCAGATGTCCTGGGGTACCGCGAAAGGCGGATGGGGCGACACGTAGGAAACCATCAGTACAAAGGGCTTTCCTGTC
>JABSRX010000290.1 GCA_013214695.1 Rhizobiaceae bacterium
TCCAGATAGTCCGACTTGGCTTTGCGGTTGGTGCTGATGAGCTTGACGACAGGTCGGGCAAAGACGGTACCAATAACATCGGCCACATAGGTTCCGCCGCCATGTTTGGCGATCAGCAACTCGCGTTCCTCAAGAGCTGAAAGTGCCTCGCGCACGATCGGCCGGGAAACATTGAACGACTTGGACAATTCGCGTTCGCCCGGCAGCTTGTCACCGGATCGCAAAACGCCCTCAAGGATCAACGACTCGATCTGACGTTCGATCTCTCTGGACGTTCTGTCATGTTCAATCTGCGAAAAGATCATTGTGCGAATCCGCCAGAAATGGGCTTACTTCTTCGTATGTTGACAGGGTACCCTTCAACCTTGTGAGTGGTCAAGAATGTTGGCCACTTTGCGGGCAGGCCAGGCGATGCCGCTGGAACCGCTTGCGTTGCCAGCGCTACTTGGACCCCGCGACTAAATGCCTAGGAAACGGTCAAAACACCACGCTTTACCTCGCCTATAAGAAATGGTAAAAAATCTTTACCACTTTTAGGAGCTCTGCCATGTCCGGCCTGTTGATGCCTGAACTCGACCAAAAAGTCATGTCGCGCCGCCGCAAGATTGTTGCGGCGCTACGCAAGATCGTACCCGGAGAAGGGGTGGTCTCGGACGAAAATGAGATGCGGGTGTTTGAGTCCGATGGATTGACCGCCTACAAGGCGCTGCCGTTTGTTGTTGTGTTGCCCGATACCGTCGAACAGGTGGCGGCGGTCCTGGCCTATTGCCACGGCGAGGGTATCAAAGTTGTGCCCCGCGGTTCCGGCACCAGCCTGTCGGGCGGCGCGCTGCCGCTTGAAGACGCCGTATTGCTGGTCATGTCCCGCTTCAATCGGGTTTTGGAGATCGACTACCCCAACCGTTGCGCGGTGGTTCAGCCCGGTGTGACCAATCTGGGCATCACCCATGCGGTGGAAGGGGAGGGTTTTTACTATGCCCCCGATCCATCTTCACAGATTGCCTGTTCAATCGGCGGCAATGTCGCTGAGAATTCGGGCGGCGTACACTGTTTGAAATACGGTCTGACAGCCAACAACGTACTGGGTGTCGAAATGGTCACGATCGAAGGTGAGGTCATTCGCCTTGGTGGCAAACACCTGGAGGCCGACGGGTATGACCTGCTGGGTGTCATCACCGGTTCTGAAGGGCTTCTGGGAGTTGTCACCGAGGTAACGGTGCGTATTCTCCAAAAGCCGGAAACGGCCCGGGCTCTGTTGGTTGGATTTCCAACTTCTGAAGAAGGTGGGCAATGCGTCGCCGATATTATTTCCGATGGCATCATTCCCGGAGGCATGGAGATGATGGACAGTCTGGCCATTCAGGCGGCTGAGGACTTCGTCCATGCAGGTTACCCGCTGGACGTTGAAGCCTTGCTCATCGTTGAGCTGGATGGCCCCGAGGCGGAAGTCGACTATCTGATCGAGCGGGTTGAAGCCATTGCCCGCGCCAACAATTCCTCGACCTTGCGGATCTCCAACAGTGAGGAGGAACGGCAAACTTTTTGGGCAGGACGCAAGGCGGCGTTCCCGGCAGTGGGTCGCATTTCGCCCGATTATTACTGCATGGACGGCACGATTCCGCGTAAGGAACTGCCCATTGTGCTGGCGCGCATGCGCGAATTATCGAAGGAATATGACCTGCGGGTCGCCAATGTCTTCCATGCCGGTGACGGCAATCTGCACCCGCTGATCCTGTATGACGCCAATGTTCCTGGCGAGTTGGAAAAGACCGAGGCGTTTGGCGCTGAAATCCTGAAACTCTGCGTCGAAGTCGGTGGGGTGCTGACCGGAGAGCACGGGGTTGGCGTTGAAAAGCGCGATCTGATGCCGGAAATGTTCACCGAAGACGATCTGAAGCAGCAGCAGCGGGTCAAATGCGCTTTCGATGCAGATCAATTGCTCAACCCGGGCAAGGTCTTCCCGCAACTGCATCGCTGTGCCGAACTCGGGCGTATGCATGTCCACAAAGGAAATGTGCCATTTCCTCATCTGCCGAGGTTTTAATGAGCGCGAACAACGAAAAAATGACTTCGGAAGCTGACTTGCATCCCAAGTCGGATCAGGACGTTTTGCAGGCAGTTCAGTGGGCCGCAGCCGAGCAGGTGCCGTTGGAGGTCATCGGCCAGGGCAGTCGGCGCGGTTTGGGTGTGCCGACCCAGACGGCCCATACATTGGACATGTCTGGCCTGTCGGGAGTGACCCTGTTTGAACCTGAGGAACTGGTGTTGTCGGCCAAGGCGGGAACGCCTTTGAGCGAAATTGTCGAACTGCTTGATCAACACAATCAGGAAATGCAATTTGAGCCGATGGATATGGGACCACTCTTAGGACTGGCACCCGACAAGGGCACACTTGGTGGGCTGGTGAGCACAAATTTCTGTGGTCCCCGTCGGCTGAAGGCGGGTTCGGTGCGCGACCATATTTTGGGCATATCCGCCGTTTCCGGTCGGGGTGAGACCTTTAAGTCTGGGGGCAGGGTGGTGAAGAACGTCACCGGCTATGACCTATCCAAAGGCGTGACCGGTGCTTATGGGACGCTGGCAGTCTTGACCGATATCATCATCAAGGTGCTGCCCAAAGCAGAGACCGAACAGACCCTGGTTTTGAACGGTCTCAGCGATGAACAAGCCTCTGAAGTCATGGCCAAGGCCATGGGATCAAGCGCTGAAGTGTCGGGTGCCGCCCATTTGCCGGCCGGCATTGGCAGCACCTCT
>JABSRX010000291.1 GCA_013214695.1 Rhizobiaceae bacterium
GGCCAAATGGCACCAGGATACCGGTTACCTGCCAATTACAGCCGCAGCTGGTGACAAGACCCGCGCTGATGGTTTCTACGAAAAGAACCCTGGCACCGACATCGCCGTCATTCAAATGACTGCGAAGTCACCAACTGCGAACTCAAAGGGTTTGCGTCTAGGTTCCTTTGACCAGATTCGCGGTATCATCGACGAGGAACTGGAAGGCATCTGGTCTGGCGACAAGTCGGCTCAGGAAGCCATGGACAGCGCCGCAGAGCGCGGTAACCAGCTGCTGCGCCGCTTCGAACGCGCCAGCAACTAGTTCTCTCAAAGAGCGCGTCAGTAGCGGAACTCCCCCGCTGCTGACGCCAACAAAGTCCCCGGTATCCGATGGAAAAGCGCGTTACATTCAAAGGGTGGTTCTTGCCGCTTGCCTTGGTGTTTCCGCAGATCCTGATATCGGGGGTTTTCTTTTTCTATCCCGCCGCTCAGGCGGTTTGGCAGTCGCTGTTCATTCCGGATCCATTTGGCCTCTCGGCGCAATTTGTTGGCCTTGAGAATTTTCAGTTCCTGCTCTCCGACAAGTTTTACCGCGCGTCGTTCCTGACCACCGCGATCTTCTCGATCCTCGTCACGCTCGTTTCCATGGTACCGGCGCTGTTTCTCGCCGTATTGGCCGACAGGTTGATCAAGGGTTCGGGCGCTTACCGCACCATGTTGATCTGGCCCTATGCGGTGGCCCCCGCTGTTGCCGGCGTCTTGTGGCTGTTCATGTTCAACACCCGCGTGGGCGTGGTGTCATGGTATCTCGGCCAATTGGGCTACGACTGGAACCATGTCCTCAACGATGGCGAAGCGATGGGCCTGGTGGTTGTTGCCTCGGCCTGGGGACGCATCAGCTATAACTTCCTGTTCTTCTTTGCCGCGCTTCAGGCTGTACCAAAGTCGGTGATTGAAGCGGCAGCCATCGACGGTGCGCGCTTCTGGCGTCGATTCTTCACTATCGTTCTGCCGCTGCTTTCTCCGACAACCTTCTTCCTGTTGGTGGTCAACGTTGTTTACTCCTTCTTCGAGACGTTCGGGGTCATCCACACGATCACGGCTGGCGGCCCGCAACAGGCCACCACGATCCTGGTGTACAAGGTCTTCTCCGATGGCTTTGTCGGTCAGGACCTCGGGTCATCGGCTGCGCAGTCCGTGATCCTGCTGGTGGTTGTCGGCGCACTCACCGTGCTGCAGTTCAAGTTTGTTGAGAAACGGGTGCATTATTGATGAGTAGGCAAGCCTCCAATGCACCAGCCGTCGAGCCGCCACCCGGCATGGTTGAAAAGCGCGGGCAAAGCCTGTGGCTGACCCATGCGCTGATGATCTTTGGCGTTTTAATTATCTTCTTCCCGATCTGGCTAGCCTTTGTGGCCTCGACCGTCACCCAGTCGGAAATCGTCTCGCCGCCCATGCCGCTGCTACCGGGCGAGCATTTCTGGGAAAACTACAAGCGGGCGCTGTTCTCCGGCGTCAATGTCCCGGTTGCAACCATGCTGTTCAACTCGCTGGTCATGGCCATTGGCATTGCGGTGGGAAAAATCCTCATCTCGCTGCTTTCCGCCTTTGCCATTGTCTATTTCCGCTTCCCGGGACGCACGACATTCTTTTGGCTGATCTTCATCACCCTCATGCTGCCGGTGGAAGTGCGTATTGTGCCGACCTATGAAGTGGTCGCTGGTTTCGGCCTGCTCAACTCCTATTCGGGTCTGATCTTTCCGCTGATTGCGTCTGCCACGGCGACCTTCCTGTTCCGCCAGTTCTTTATGACGATCCCGGACGAACTGGCAGAGGCCGCCCGTGTTGATGGTGCGCGTCCGATGCGCTTCTTCGTCGATATTGTCGTACCGATGAGCCGAACCAATATCGCAGCTCTCTTCGTGATCCTGTTCATCTACGGTTGGAACCAGTATTTGTGGCCGCTGCTGATCACGACGGAACCCGAAATGAACACCATCGTCATGGGCATCAAACAGATGTTCCCATCCGGCGATGATACGGCGGACTGGCCAGTCATCATGGCCACCTCCCTGCTGGCGATGATCCCACCGGTGATTGTGGTGATCTCCATGCAGAAACTGTTTGTCCGTGGAATGGTCGATAGCGAGAAGTAATATGGCAACTCTTTCCCTGCAAAACGTCAAAAAACGCTTCGGTACCACTGAGGTGATCCACGGCGTCGATGTCGACATCAATGATGGCGAGTTCATCGTCATTGTGGGGCCGTCGGGTTGCGGCAAGTCCACCTTGCTGCGCATGGTTGCCGGCCTGGAATCTGTCAGCGAAGGCGAAATCCAGATTGACGAGCAACGGGTCAACGAAAAGGAACCCATGGATCGCGACATCGCCATGGTGTTTCAGAACTACGCGCTTTATCCGCACATGTCGGTTCGACAGAACATGGCCTATGGCTTGAAGATTGCCGGCAAACCAAAGGCAGAAATCGATCAGCGGGTGGATGAGGCGGCGCAACTGTTGCAGTTGGAATCCTATCTCGACCGCAAACCCCGGCAATTGTCCGGTGGCCAGCGGCAGCGCGTTGCGATGGGCCGTGCCATCGTGCGTGAACCGTCGGTCTTCCTGTTTGACGAGCCGTTGTCGAACCTGGATGCTAAATTGCGTGTGCAGATGCGTGTGGAAATCCGCGATCTCCAGGCCCGCCTCGGCATTACAGCCCTGTATGTGACCCATGATCAGGTCGAAGCGATGACG
>JABSRX010000292.1 GCA_013214695.1 Rhizobiaceae bacterium
AGATGGTGGCACGGGCGTTCTTGGGTCCGATTTCCAAAAACTCTGTCGGCATGACGTCATCCACTCCCTCAGCCCGCTTCGATCAGCCCCGGTAAACCTCATTCGCGAAACGGGGACCGCGCTGACAAATTGTTTCTTGTTCAGATAGGCTAGGCCTCGGCACCAGCAAAGCCAAGGTGTGAATGCACGCCAGACCTGGCAAAAAGGAATAAGGCAGATGGGGAACAGCCCACGACGATCCAGCACGATATCCGCGGTTTGCGCGATCATGTTGTGCTTCTTTCTGCCTCATCTTCCCGGTCATGCGGCCAGCGAACGGCACACGGCAACCACGCCGCTTGTCGAAAGCGTCCAGACGGCGATGGATCAACTGGTCCAACACGGCCTGGATCAAGCCGCCTGGGACCCATCTGAGGGCCAACCGTTTGAGACGGTCGCACGGAGCGCCGATCCGCGTTTGACCTGGGCCATCGTCGATATGATGAAATTCACCTGGCGACCAGAATTCTTCGAAAAGCTCAAGCAAACCGCCCTCAAGCTGACCGATGTCTCCCTGCAAGGGTTGAAGCAGCGCCAGGAAATTGCCGATCACCTAATCGCCCAAGATGTGCCAGCCTATCCCGGCTATCTCGGCCACAAACGATCCATCTACACCAACTATATTAAGGGCTGGGAGCGCATGTTTGTGCCCGGCGATCTGGACTGGCGGCTGGTGGATTGGGGCGGCGTCAATGCCGACGACCGGGCCTACAACCAAACCGACACCATTTGTCATTGCATTCCCGCAGTCGACAATCCAACGGTCCAGACGGCCGATCAGGCGACGTGGTTGTCCGACGATGCGATCATCTTCGGAATAGAGATCGATGGTGAGGCCCGGGCCTATCCATTGCGCATCATGGAAGTGCGCGAATTGGTCAATGACACGCTGGGCGGCCGCGACCTGACCCTGCCCTATTGCTCCCTATGTGGCGCGGCGCAGGCCTATTTCACCGACCGAATGCCCGAGGGCATCAGGCGCCCGATCATGCGCACTTCAGGACTGCTGCTGCGATCCAACAAGATCATGTTCGACATCAACACCTATTCCCTGTTCGATACATTTTTTGGGCGCGCGGTTACCGGCCCATTGGCGCAAAAGGCAGTTCAACTGCAGCCCGTCACTGTCGTCACCACAAATTGGGCCTCCTGGGTCGCGGCCCATCCGCACACCACCGTGTTGAGCGAAGACCTCGCCTTGGGTCGCGACTACGATCTGCGCAACACGCGGGACGCCCATGGGGCGATCTTTCCCATCGGTAAGACAGATGACCGGCTCGCCACACACGAAGATGTTCTGGGCGTGGTTGCGCCGAACGGCCAGGCCTATGCCTTTCACACCGGCGCCGCGCTTGCTGCCTTGAAGAGTGGACAAAGCCCGAGCCTGGAGGGTGTTCGCTTAAAACTCACCGCCGGTGGATTGAAAGCGGTAACAGGCGCGGGCGCCGAACTGGTCAGCCACCAAGCCTACTGGTTTGCCTGGTCCCAATTCCATCCCAAAACCCAATTGTGGTTGCACCAGTCGCAGTGATGTTTGCTCGGGAACAGGCCCTCCCCGCGATTTAGTGGCTCAATCCAAAAATCAATCAGGCATCCACCTCCAGCAAGGCGGAAAGATCATTCTGCTCGACCGCCTCGAAGACGATGGAAGTCTCAATTCGGTGAACCTCATCGCGCGAAGAGAACTTCTCAACGACAATCCGGTGCAGATGGGTGGTATCGCGCGCCACCACTTCAACCATGGCGTCGAACCGACCGCTGATCATCCAGGCGGCCCGCACCTCGGCGAATTTGAGAACCTCTTGCAGAAAGGCATCCAGATTGGTCTTCTCATGCTCCGACATCTGAACGAACAGCATCGCCCGCAGCGAAAGCCCCAGTTGCGCCAGGTCCACCTGGAGACGGGTTCCAGAAATCAACCCACACTCGAACAGGCGCTTTGTACGCTCATGCACGCTGGACGCTGAAAGGCCAACTTCTGCAGCGAGCTCTTTGTTGGTCATCCGAACATTCTTCGAAAGCTGCGCCAGAATCGCACGATCCGTTCGGTCAATTTCCATTTTTGCCAACCTCTGTCGAAAAAGCTTTGTTTGAAATAATAATCTGCCGCACGCATACTGCCGAAGCGGTGATATTGTAACATCATATCCCGAAAATTAGCCAACTTAACGAATAATATCAGGGAATCATGTTTGACACCAAAATTTCGATCATCGTGCGCGATGATTTGCAGGACTGGCAGAAACTCAATGTGACGGCCTTTTTGACCAGCGGCGTGCTGGGGGCCGACGCGGACCTGCTGGGCGACCGCTATGAAGACGCGGACGGTCAAACCTACAAGCCGTTGATCATCCAGCCGATGATTGTCCTCGTGACGGACGCCCCAGGGCTTTCGAAAATCCATCAACGGGCTCTGTCGCGTGGTGTCGATACGGCGATCTATATCGAAGACATGTTTGCCACTGGCCACGATGCCGCCAACCGGGCAACGGTCAAGCAATATGGCACCGACTCGCTCAATCTAGTGGGTCTGGCCCTGCGCGCCGACAAGAAAGTGGTCGACAAGATCACCAAGGGTGCGAAGATGCATCCCTGATCGCCATCAATCGTAAAAGCCGCCGGGGAAACGCCATGCCGA
>JABSRX010000293.1 GCA_013214695.1 Rhizobiaceae bacterium
TGCAAAGGTGACGGACCAATCGCTCATTGTCCCAACCTTTCCAGCAGTGCCGGGATGTGCACCTGATCTGATTTATAATTGCCGGTCAGCGTGTACATGACGATGTTGACGCCGGTGCGGTAGGAATAGACCCGCTGGGTTGGGTTCGGCGGCACGACCGGCAGGGTCGAGGAACCGTCCGCTTCAATCGCCCAGGCGCCGGCCATATCGTTGGAGGTGATCAGGATGGATGACACGCCATCGCCCTGACGGGTGGGCCGTTCGGCCGTGGCGTCTTCATCGGTTTCGGAGGTTTCGACCCACAATTGTCCCTCGACATAGCGGCCGGGGAAAACGTTCAGCAGATAGAAGGTGCGGGTCAGCACGTGGTCGTCCGGCACCGGCTCCAGCGGCGGGATATCGAGCGAGGCGAGGATTTCGCGCAGGCGCAGCGTCTCGGGCGAAACGCGGCGGTTGCCAAAACCACCGGTCAACTGGTCACGGGTATCGAACAACACGCTGCCACCGCTCTTCATGAACGCATCGACACGCACCATGGCTTCCGGGCTCGGCAGAGGGGCGCTGGTTGAAATCGGCCAGTAGAGCAGGGGGTAGAAGGCCAGTTCGTCTTGGCTGATATCGACACCGACCGGCTCGCCGGGTTCCAGCGAGGTGCGTGAGGCGATGAAATTTGTCAGGCCGGTGAGCCCCTTTTTGCTCAACAGGTCGGTCTGGGCGTCGCCTGTGATGACATAGGCAAGACGGGTGCGCAGGGCGTCTTCAAAGTCGACCTCGGCCTCCTGGGCTTCCGCAACCGTCGTCAGCGACGAAGTCACCATCAGCCCCAACACAAGCGCGGTCGCCAGTTGCGGTGCGCGGCGCAAGGCACCGGCCATCCACAACACGGCAAGGCAGTCGAGCGCCAGCAGGAGCAGCGCTGCAGCAAACAGCCAGGGTTTGAGCTCAAAATCGTTTTGCTCGGCATAGGCGCCGGACTGGGCATTGGCGGGCAACAGCGCGCCCTCAAGCATTTTCAGATTGGCTGCCTCTGAGAACAGGTTTACCGCCACATAGGCATCGCTGGTACCGTAAGTGCCCGGAGGGTTTTCCAGGCTGACCACCGGCGTGATCTGCGGGCCGACCTGCAGCGGACGCACAGCGGCCGACGGTGTGGTTAGCGAGCCAAATCCGTTGATCATCGACAAAGGTGCCAGGCTTGTTGTGGCGGATTCGGCACCGTCATCTGCCGGCCCGACGGCATTGGCGGAGGAGCGTGTTCGGTCGGCCGCAATCGCGCCATTGGAAACCGCCACGATGCGCCGCAACATGTCGACGAAGACACCGGACAGCGGCAGGTTCGACCAGCTTGCGTCGGCGGTGACGTGGAACAGCACAATCCAGCCCTGGCCGCGCTGGCTGGCGGTGACCAGGGGCGTGCCGTCGGCGAGGCTGGCCCAGGTTTTGTCAATCAGATCGGCATCCGGTTGGGCGAGAACCTGGCGGTTCACTTCCACATCATCCGGCACCGTAATGCCGTCAAAAGGACTGTTTGGCTCAAACGACGTCAGCGGCTGCGGCGTGCCCCAGGTCAGGGTGCCGCCCAGGCTGCGGCCGCCGCGGCGCAACCTTACCGGCACCAGTGTATCGTCCTCTGCGCTGGCCAGACGCGGACCGGCAAAACGCACCAACATGCCGCCTTGCTGCACCCAGTTTTCCATCTGCTCACCAACCGCCTGCGGCAGCGTGCCGATATCAGCCAGCACCATGGTCGAGACATTTTCCTCAATCAGCTGCGGCACTGCCAGGGCAACATTGGCGTCGCGGGCTTCGCGCACTTCACTGAATGGGTTGAGGGCGCGGGAGATATAATAGAGAGGCGACAGCAGCGGTTGTGCCTGATCCGCCTTGCTGCCGGAAATCAGGCCGATGCGGCGGCGGCGGAACCGCTCATCCAGCAATTGCACGCCACCAGCCTGTTGATGCTCGTCGATGGTGATGCGGGTGATCTCGTTGCGCAGTTCCACCGGCAAGACGAAACGCACTTCGCTGGCCGTTTGATCGCCTTCAAAGGCAAAGTCGGCGCTGGCGATTGAGCGTCCCTGCTGGTCAAAGGCGGTGGCGCGGCCCTGTTGCGGGACACTGAGATTGGGGCGCTCCACATTGGCGACCAAGGCTTCCGGCGTGTTGTTGATGCCGGTCAAAACCTGCAGGCCATCGGTATCTGGCTGGTAGACCAGTGTCTGCGAAATGTTGAGGGCGTTGACGGCTTCGGCAAACTGTTCAGCGCCTGGGTGCCCCAAACCGCTGGTCAACCAGACCAGCGAGGTAAACGGCACAGGGGCGCTTGCCATACGCTCGGCCAGGGCCGTCATATCAACCGGCAGGGGCAGCGGTTCTGCCGCCTTCAGTTTCGGCAGCAATTGCTCGGCAAGCGTCGTATTGAGATCGGCTTTGGAACCCTCGGTTGAGAATACAAGGGCGGTCGGTCGCCCGGCATCGGCGGCCTGTTCCAGCAATTCTTCCGCCGTGATCATGCGTTCCGACCAGCCGGGGCCGGAAGCCCAGCCATTGTCCATGACAATCAGCACAGGTCCGTTGCCCTGCAGGCTCTTGGTCTGGGCATTCCAGACCGGTTCCGACAGGGCAAAGATGATCAGCGTGCAAACGCGAGACATGGCTC
>JABSRX010000294.1 GCA_013214695.1 Rhizobiaceae bacterium
ACGCCAGCATAGATCAGCTCCACATTGAACATGGTGTCAGCACCTTCACCAGCACCAGCTTCCAGCTTCAACTCGACTTCAAAATCAGTCTCGGACAGCGGATTCGCGTTCACATTGATGTTGATGTTAATTTCTGGCTGATTTTCCCGCGGACGCAGGGAATGAGGGGCGTGCGGATTTTCAAACGACAGATCTTTGATGTACTGCGCCAGCACGTTCAGGGAAGGAGCTTCGCCGCTGCCATTGGTTGCTCCGGCCTTGGCTTCGTTCGCCTCTTCAGCCTTCTTAGTGGTTTTCTTAGCCATGTATCATGTCGCTTTCAAAAATGTGCCTAAGTGCGGACCAGAGAGGCGGTCCACAATTCGGCATGGGCGTTACCACGGCTGGTCGCAAGTGGCAAGGAATGCTTGCCCTAAGCTCTATTTCTTGGAGGATCCCGGGTTCCAGGGTGAATCCGGATTGGGGCGCGATGGCTCCGAACTGAACTGGTCTTCGTCCAGATCAATTGTTGGCCCACCTGTGTCGGTTCCCTGCCCAGGTCGATCGGTCCGCTGATGAGCGAACGGATCCGCGCCAAAATTGGCACCACCGGGACCGACCACCTTCACCCGCGATGAAATGAACGCAAAAATGGCGCTGCGAATTGGCGGGACAAACAGCAGGAACCCGATTGCATCCGTCACAAACCCTGGCGTCAGCAGCAAAATCCCTGCCACAACGATCATGGCACCATTGCCCAGGGCTCTACCTGGCACCTGACCATCGGCGAATTTGGTTTGAATCTCCCGGATCAGCCCCAAACCCTGCACCCGCAACAGGATCGATCCGATGATCGCCGTCACCAGGATCATCAGGAGCGTCAACCCAATGCCGATTTGACCGCCAATGGCGATGAAAGTGGCAATTTCCACGATCGGAATCACCAATAACAGGAAGGGGACGAGGGCGAAGGGCATATATTTGTATTTCGTAAGGCGTTTCGGTCCTATATCATATAGGAACAGTTGCCTTTGATTTCAGGGCAGATCAAGACATTTGAATGAAATCACCTATCGTCCTATATCAAAGGCACCTTTAGGTCTGCTAGGACCCGAACCGTTCTCCGCATCAAGGTTGTGACCCAATTATGCAATTCGATCTCTTCACAATATTGCCCCTCGCAGTGGCCCTGTTTGTCTTCTGGAAACTGCGCAGCGTGCTTGGCACCCGCAATGGCAATGAGAAACCTCCATATGAACCCTATGTTGGCCATGATGCGGCCAATGATGACGAGGACAATGTCGTCACTTTGCCTGGCGCAACCCGCCGTCGTGGTTTTGAAGATGAAGCCAATCCAGCCGAAGAAGCGATTGCAAAACTTGCTGGCAAGGATAAAGACCTGAAGCAGGGCCTGACGGCGATTTTGGCGCGCGATCCAGGTTTTGACCCGGAACAGTTCCTGTCCGGTGCCCGCATGGCCTATGAAATGATCGTTACTGGCTTTGCGGACGGCGACAAACGGGCGCTCAAGGGACTTTTGTCCCGTGAGGTTTATGACAATTTTGCGGTCGCAATCGATGATCGCACAACACGGGGCGAAAAAGTTCAGGCGAGTTTCGTTGGTATCGAAAAGGCCGACATCCAGGCAGCCGAACTGAATCGTGACGAAGCCCAGGTAACGGTGAAATTCGTCAGCCAAATGATTTCTGCCACTTTGGACAGCCAGGACGAAATCGTCGAAGGTGATCTGCAGGAAGTCGTCGAGATCATCGATGTGTGGACGTTTGCCCGTCCAGTGAAATCCCGTGATCCGAACTGGAAGCTCGTCGCCACCGATCAATAAGGTGGAGCAGGTTGGCTGCACATGCAGATGCTGAACGACCAGCCAACGGGCAAGCCGACGGGATTACAGCACTTCAGGTCCGTTGATTTTGATGAATTAACCGGATGGGACGCGGATGATCATGCCGCTGCCTTTGACGCATTTTGTCGCAGTGCGCCCAAGATTATTGATGCTTCTTACCCAATCCACGGTTCCCTGATTGAGCCGGACAGCCTGATGAAATCAGCACAAACGGCGCTGGCGGCTGGACGGCTCTTACCAATGGAAGCCAAGCGCTTCTTCGAAGACAATTTTCAGCCCCATGCTTCAGGTTCGCTGGAATCGTTTGCGGGCTTTGTGACCGGCTATTTCGAGCCCGAACTCTTGGCTTCACGAAACCAAAGTGAGGCGTTCCCAATACCCCTTTATCGACCACCGACAGATCTGAAGCCCGAAACCGGCTCCGCTAACCCATATCGGTTTGATCGCGCCGCTATTCAGGCCGGGGCGCTGGCCGGCCAGGGGCTTGAACTTGTTTGGTTGGCCAACAAGACGGACGCCTACTTTGTTCATGTTCAGGGATCGGCGCGACTTCTTTTGGAAGATGGCGAAACCATGCGTGTCACTTTTGCGGCGAAGACAGGCCATGCCTACAGCTCGCTCGGAAAGATCTTGAGCGAGAGGCTCGACATCGCCCCCCAAGATATGACCGCTGACCGGTTGGCAGAATGGATGCGCGACAATCCCGACAAGTTGGATTCGTTCACGGCTCAAAACCGCTCGTTCATCTTCTTCAAGGAGTTGCAGGCAGG
>JABSRX010000295.1 GCA_013214695.1 Rhizobiaceae bacterium
CGACGGTCCTTCGCGGCCCAAACCCTGCGGGCCGGGCCTTTTTGCGCCATCATCATCGCCGGATCGCTTGCAAGTCCCCCCAGGACGAGCGGCGCAATCCAGCGCGATGCTGACGCAAAAATGCTCCGGCAGTAGGCTTAAATCAGAACGAAAACGGCTCTTGCCTAATCGCCGACCGGATCATTGGCTGGCCCAAATGATGCGGGCCACCCAATCGAGTTCTTCCATCTTGATGGTGCGGTTTTCGTGCTCCGGATTTATCGATTCCAATTCCAGCAGTTTTGCCGTCTGACGCGCCAGGACCTTGGCAAGGACTTCACCCTCCACCGTGCGTACGACGATACGATCACCCCGGCGGATGGAGCTTGTTGGTGACACGATGATCCGGTCACCGTCGCGGTAGAGCGGCTCCATGCTGTCGCCCTGAATTTCCAGAGCGTAGATCTGGTCGTGGTTGTTGCTTGGAAAGTCGACGGCATCCCATCCGTCACCGGAGGGCAAACCGGCTTCGTCAAAAAAGCCACCACTGCCCGCCTGGGCAAGTCCAATCAGGGGCACCATCGCCGATGGCGCCACCGCCTCGGCAAATCCAGATTGGCCAAGTTTGGTCAGTTGAATGGCATAGTCCCGGTTGGCTTGCCCCATCAAAAGCGCGAACTGATCAAAGTCGATCCCGGTTGCCGTCATGATCTTGGACAGAGACTCCGTCGATGGCCAGCGCAGGCGACCATCACGGGCGGTCCGTTTGGACGGATTGAAAGTTGTCGGATCCAGCCCAGCACTGCGCGCCAGTCGCGACACGGACATGTCATTTTGCTGCGCCAGGGCATCAATGGCCGACCACACTTGTGCGTGTGAAAACATAGCTCGCATGGCCTCCGGAACGCGCCACCAAATCAAACCGATTCAGGAATATTGTCCTATACTAGGACCAAGCTAGTGAACTGTCCAGCCGCGGCGACGGGCTTGGGGAAAACGCCTTAGAAACTAGGGTTGCGCAAAGGGAGCGCGATTTGTGCTCAGTGCGTGATCGATGAATTCGATGCGATCCTGGCCCCAGAACACTTCCCCATTGAGGACGAAAGCGGGCACACCGACCGCATCGGCTTTTGCGGCTTCGTTCGAATATTGGGTGCGCAGATCACGGATTTCCACCGACTTTGCCGCTTCAATGATGTCGGCGGCTTTGATGTTGAGATTGCTCAGAATTTCAGCGATCACATCCTCATCAGCGATGTTCTTCTCCCGGGTCCAAACCCCCTGGAATATCTGTGCCATATAGTCGGCTGGATCGTGCCCCTGGTTTTGCAATGCGATGGCGCAACAATCTGCCAGGGTTGGATCGACAGGAAAATATGCCGGTTGCAGATTGATCGGCAGATTGCGCATGTCGGCAATGCGTTGCAGTTCCAGAAAACGGTAGCGCTGTCTTGTCGGGGTGCGCTGGGGAAGCGGAACGGAGCCCGACTCTTTCCAAACCAAAGGTGGGTCGACGGGTTTGTAGTTCAGGGTGACCCCATGACGTTGAGCCACGTCGCGCATCGCTGCGTGTCCAAGATAGGTGAACGGCGAACTGCCTGCGAAGTAGTAATCGATGGATCTTGCCATGGGTCCCCTGGCATGTTGTGGGTCGGTGATCGAGTGGCCACCGACCCGCTATTTTCAAAGGCGCTTCCCTAAGCGGCTTTGTCCAGTGCGAACCGGTTGTAGAAAGTGTCGCCGCTGGCGGCCATTTCTTCGATCAGCTTGGTGGGCTTGAAGTGACCGCCGTATTTGGCGGCCAGTTCTTCGGCTCTGGCGCGGAAGTTTTCCAGTCCCATTTCGTCGATATAGGACAGAGGGCCACCCGTGTATGGGGCGAAGCCAAAGCCCAGGATGGCGCCAACATCCGCCTCGCGGATGTCGCTGACAACGCCTTCTTCAACCGTGCGTGCCGCTTCCATGGCAATCGTAAACAGGTAGCGGTCCTTGATGTCCTGGACAGATACATCGTCGGCGGACTGCTGTGGGTACATTTCTTTCAACTCTGGCCACAAAGTCGCCTTGGCCGGCTTTGGTGGGTAGTCGTAGAACCCCTTGCCAGCTTTTTTGCCGACGCGGCCATGGTCGTCCACCAGCTTGTTAACGAGATCAGCATGGCGCGGGTCGACCGCTGCTTCGCCCAGGTCAGCAATGGTCTGTTTGATCACCTTCTGCGACAGATCGATGGCGACGGCATCGTTCAGCGTCAGGGGGCCAACGGGCATGCCAGCCATCTTGGCAACATTATCGATCATCGGCACAGGTACGCCTTCGATCAACATGTTCCAGGCTTCGTTCATGTAGCGCATGACACAGCGGTTGACGTAGAAGCCGCGGGTATCGTTGACGACGATCGGCGTTTTCTTGATTGCCATAACGTAGTCGATCGCCATGGCCAGCGCCTCATCGCCTGTCTGTTCGCCTTTGATGATCTCGACCAGCATCATCTTGTCGACCGGCGAGAAGAAGTGGATCCCGACGAACTTTTCAGGATTTTTCGACGCTTGGGCCAATTCGGTGATTGGAATGGTTGATGTGTTTGAAGCAAAGATACAGTCGTCGCTGGTGACCGCATCGGTCTGTT
>JABSRX010000296.1 GCA_013214695.1 Rhizobiaceae bacterium
GATGGGCCGCCCGATACGCTGATGATCGATGCAACACACCTTAAGGCCCACCGTACCGCGTCGAGCCTGTTAAAAGGGGGATCCTTCCCCGCCATATCGGCTACACAAAAGGCGGTCTGAACAGCAAACTTCATGCTGTGTGTGATTGCAATGGGCGGCCTTTGGTCCTGTGCCTGACGGCTGGCCAGGTATCGGATCATATAGGCGCAAAGGCCCTGTATACGGCCCTGCCGCAAGGCCACAATGCTATCATGATCGCCGACAAGGGATATGATTCAGACGAGTATCGTGCGGCACTGAAAGCCAAAGGGATTGGCTCATGCATTCCGCCCCGAAAGGGACGAAAGTCACCGGCTGCCTTCTGCAAAGCGCAATATAAACAGCGCCACAGAATTGAGAACATGTTTGGCAAGCTCAACGACTGGCGTCGCATCGCGACCCAATATGACCGACGCGCGGACACCTTTATGGCAGCAATCACAATCGCTGCAATTGTCATATGGTGGCTGTAATGAGTCCTGAGCCTAGGCTCTGGGCCTATAAATCGGCAGAAATGCCGACAATCGCTTGTTCTAATAGCATACGTTGAAGAAAAAGTCGGGCAATGACCGACATGCGGACATTGCGACATTTAGCTGCGGCTGCGCCAATGGCCGCTATATAGATTTTCGTGTTTCCAACCCGGTACGCAAGATTTCAACAATCTGCGCACGTGTCAAATACTACTAGGCGTTTTCCTTTCCCAACAGCGCCGTTACCACGTCTGCTAATTCTGCTTCGGTCAGACCCACTTTCTCCTTCCCCACGGTCATCAGTCCAATCGCTGCAGCATAGGCAAATTTTGCAAGGCTTTCGGACTTTGCCGGTTCGTTGATGGCCTCTTCAACGATGGACTGAACAACAGACAACCTCATTCTATCCAAGCGTTCAATTTGCAAACCGACGTCGCAGTGTTCGCGACCCCAAGCTCTAAATGCGCGTTCCAGTTCAAAATCTACCTCCAATGTCGCACTTATCAAGAATTGCAGCTTTTGGTGCGGGCTGAGGGGCGGTTGCAACACTGACGCCAAACTTTCGCTTGCACTCTGCCATTGGGCAATCAGCGCTTCATGAAACGCATTCAAATCCTTAAAGTGCCAGTAAAAGGAACCGCGCGATACTTTGAGCTTCTTAGCTAAAGTTCCGGCCTTTAGCTGTGAATAGCCTTCGGTCTTCAGAATGGTCAGCCCATACTGGACCCAGTCATCTTTTGTCAATCGAGTCACCCTCAAAATATACACTAGTGTCTTGTTTTGAGCCAGCGGTTCTGCTACCACCAAACACTAGTGTCTTGTTTGGAGGGGTCTAATGGTCAAATTTGCTAGGACGACCTTCGCCGCTGGGAGTATCGCGTTCATTTTCATTGGCGTTTTGCACACTTATGTTCACCTTGTTGAATTGGCTGGGGTTGATCTAAGAGCACGTTTTGTGGGGATTGGTCCGGTTGCATTACAGGGAAGCGATATTTCGGCTTGGGATCTGTTTCAGGGCACGTCACTTTTGATGGGTTTCTTTTCACTGGCTCTGGGTTTCATCCTATTAGCTACTTTGTTTCAGTCACCCAAAGGACAGGTTCCGCATTGGTCAATTTGCATTACAACATGCTTTATGTTGTTAGGCATTTCAATTGTCGGTGGGCTCTACCTTTCCAGTTTCCAACTTATTGGTGGTATCCTCGGGATATTATGCTTTGGCTTTCCGGTCCTTGTCGCTCGACGTCATGAGCATAAAACAAACAGCGCCAATTAGCCAAAGCCGACATACGTTCTTACTGCAGCATCAGTCAAAGTGGGCTCTGATGTATGGACCGACTGCGGTTTGCAATAGAGAAGTTTTGATGGATTGCGGAAGTCGCTGATATGTATCCGGCCTGTTTATCGACACGCGGGCCGTGGCCTTGATGGGAATACGCACACGCCATTGATCTCATTAGCGGACAGGCAATTTGATGCCATCAGAGCCCACAGATTTCGGATGCGTTTGTTAATCCGTTCCATGCAGTCATCTCAGTCGCGAACTTAGTTGGAAGTGTTG
This sequence comes from Rhizobiaceae bacterium, assembly GCA_013214695.1. Classification (GTDB taxonomy): domain Bacteria; phylum Pseudomonadota; class Alphaproteobacteria; order Rhizobiales; family Rhizobiaceae; genus Pseudahrensia. The sequence goes on from JABSRX010000296.1 coordinate 2,074, forward strand.
GCGTGTCAGACTGCCGTCACTTCAATTCGATGGGTGTCAAAGGCCTTTCCACTCCTCAATATGCTCCAGGCGATGCGTGCCAACTTGTTGGCAAGCGCAATGGCCAGCTTGTTCTTGTGCATTCTTGGCGCTTCTGTTTCCTGCCAATTTCCAAAACTCAATTTATGCCAGTTTTGGGGATGCATCAGAATGATCTGTGCAGCTTGGACGAACAATGTCCGCAGATACTTGCTGCCGCGTTTTGATATACGACCAAGGATCGGTTTGCCTCCAGTCGAATATTGTCTGGGCACCAATCCCAACCAGGCGGCGAAGTCTCTTCCCCGTTCAAATGCCTCGCCGGAACCAACAGCCGCCACCGTGCCGGTGGAGATCAGGGGGCCAACGCCAGGATTGGTCATCAAGTTCTGACAGTTGTCCTCACTCTTTGCGATCATCTCAATCTCGTGTCTAGCCCCCAATTTCAGTACCAGTGATTTGCGTTTTCTCTAATATGGTTTCAGGAACCGGTGGGCGCATATT
>JABSRX010000297.1 GCA_013214695.1 Rhizobiaceae bacterium
GCGCAGCTGATGTTCTGGCCGGTGGTATCGTCCACCGCGACGACGCTTGCCGCCTTCCTGCCGCTTCTGTTGTGGCCTGGCGTGCCGGGCGAGTTCATGTCGTACTTGCCGATCATGGTGATCATCGTCTTGACCGCCTCGCTGATGACGGCGCTTATCTTCCTGCCCACCGCTGGTGCCCTCACCGGCTGGATGGCAGCGAAACTGGGCCGTCTTGGCGGCGTGCTGCTGACCGCGATCACCACATCCTTCGTGCTCGGCTTTGCTGCCTTCGCGCTGGCCGAGGGAGGCATCCTGTTTGGCCTTGATGCGATCGTCGCGTCGACCAGCGAAGCTGTGGCCCCAACCGCTGAAGCAGCAGCGCCCGGCGTCAACATCGCGGCGCTGATCGTTGGCGCCATTGTCGGCTTCGGTGCTTTCCCGATGATCTATGCCTTCCTCGCCTGGCGTTCGCGTCAGGACATGCAGGAAGACGTGGTGACGCTGATGTTCACCAGCCGGCAGAAGCTCGACATCAAGAAGGTTCCAGGTGTTCTGGGCGGCTATCTGCGCTTCCTCAAACTCGCTTCCGGCAACATCATCGGCAACGTGCTGGTGATCATCGCGATCATCTTCACGGCGGTTTATGTGTTCGGCCAGTTTGGCGAAAAGAGCGCCGGTGTTGAGTTCTTCGTCGACGAAGAGCCGGATCAGGCCATTGTTCTGGTGTCGGCGCGCGGCAATCTGTCGGCCACCCAGGTGCGTGATCTGGTGGGCGAAGTCGAGGACGTCATCCTGACCGTTCCCGGCATCCGCAATTCCGTGATGATCGCCACCGCTCCCGGCGGCAGCTCCGGATCGGGCAACCCGATCGGTGGTGTTCAGGACAAGCCTGCCGACGTGATCGGTGAGCTGCAGATCGAAATGACCAACTATTGCTGTCGCCGCAAGGCGGTGGAGATCTTCCGCGAGATTCGCGAGAAGACCGCCAATATCCCGGGCATGATCGTTGAGGTCCGCAAGATCGAAGGTGGTCCGCCGACCGGAAAGGACATCCGCCTGCAAGTCAAATCCACCAATTATGACGACATGGTCGCCACGGTGGCACGGGCGCGCACCTTCTTCGACACGCTGACCGGCATTCAGGATCTGGAAGACGGGCGTCCCCTGCCCGGCATCGAGTGGCAGTTGAAGGTCAACCGCGAAGAAGCTGGTCGCTACAATGCTGGCATCGTCGCCATTGGTTCGATGGTTCAGCTGGTCACCACCGGGGTTCCGATCGGCACCTATCGTCCCGACGATTCCGAGGACGAGTTGGACATTCGCGTCCGCCTGCCGAAGGAAGAGCGCAGCTTTGACTCCCTCGACAAACTGAAGCTGCCGACCCCTCAGGGTCAGGTGCCGCTTGCCAACTTCGTTGAGCGTTCGGCCAAACCGAAGGTCAGCTCGATCACCCGAAAGGACGGCCTCTACTCGATGGAGGTGAAGGCCAATATCATCCAGAACTTCGAGTTCGTGACCAAGGACGGGGTGACCCGCAACCTGACGCCGGACGACAAGGTGGCGGAGATCCAGGCCTGGCTCGACACCCAGACTTTCCCGGAAACGATCCAGTTCAAGTTCCGTGGTGGTGATGAAGAGCAGAAGGAATCCGGCGAGTTCCTGGCCAAGGCGGCCGGTATCGCCCTGTTCCTGATGTTCATCATCCTGGTGACCCAGTTCAACTCCTTCTACCAGACCATCCTGACCCTCTCGACGGTGGTTCTGGCGATTGTCGGCGTGTTGATCGGATTGATGGTCACCGGCCAGAAGTTCTCGATCATCATGACCGGTACCGGCGTTGTCGCGCTGGCGGGTATTGTGGTGAACAACGCGATTGTTCTGATCGATACGTTCAACCGTCTGCGTGAAGAAGGCGTGGAGACCCGTGAAGCGGTGCTGAAAACCTCAGCCCAGCGTCTGCGGCCGATCATGCTGACCACGATCACGACCATTCTGGGCCTGATTCCGATGGCGCTGCAGATCAACATGAACTTCTTTGAGCGTGTGATCTCCTCAGGCGGCATCACCTCGGTCTGGTGGGTGCAGCTGTCGACGGCGATCATTTCCGGCCTCGCCTTCTCCACCGTGCTGACGCTGGTGATGATCCCGAGCCTGCTCGCCATGCCGGCCAATATTGTGGCGCCGTTCAAATGGGTGTCCAGCAAGGTCCGTGGGCGCCGGGCTGCCAAGCAGGCTGTCATCACCGAAGTGCCAACTGAAGTGCCGCTGGACGATCTCAACGAGATGATGCGCACCGCCCAAGCCGCAAAATCGGCGAAGGTGGCGACGAAGCAGAGCAAGCCATCAAAGACCGCAGCTGCGGCCGTGGCTGCCGAGGCCAAGTCGGAGAAACCGGCAACCGCCAAGAAAGCTCCGACTAAAGCGGCGGCGGCGAAGAAAGCGACGACGGCCAAGGCTGGCAAAGCCACCAAGAAACCTGCGGCGGCCAAAGCTCCGGCCAAGAAGACAACCAAGAAAACGGTTCGTCACGCCGAGGACAGCTCGGTCGTGAAAATGCCGAAGAAGGTTAGAAAGAAGCAGGA
>JABSRX010000003.1 GCA_013214695.1 Rhizobiaceae bacterium
CGCTGGACAGCGAGATTCTGAAGGATGAATCCGAATTGGATGATTGCCGTTGGTTCAGCCGGGCGGAAGTGCGTGCGATTTTGGACGAAACCGGGCCAACAAACGAAGACGGCAGCCCGCAGTTTTTCATGCCTCCGACCATGGCCATCGCCAATCGGTTGATCACCGACTGGGCCGCCCAAGACGACTAGTCACGGCAAGCCCTATAAATGCGTGTGTTCGTGGGTCAGCTTTCCTGGTTCGCCGGTCAGCACAAAATCGGCCAGTTCGGCGGCAATCACCGGTGCCCGCAGATAGCCGGCGCCCCCGTGGCTCAGACTGTAATAGAGAGACGGCATTTGCGCAGAACGGCCCAGGCGTAGGTTGCCATCGCCGACTTTAGACCTGAGGCCTGCGGTCACTCTGAGCAAGGGGAGTTGGCGGACAGTGGGGAGAATGGGCTCGGCGTTCTGATAGAGAAATTCCACAACATCCGGCCCCGGATCCAGCGAACTCTCACCCGCCTCATAGGTGGTGCCAACGATCAGTTCACCACCAGCGCGTGGGCACATATTGCCGCGATGATGCTTGATCAGATGGGTGATCGGTTTTTCCAGCGATGATTGATCCAGTACCAGATTGACGCCGCGCACTGGACGGCTTTGCGGCACGTCATCGGGCATGCCTTCGATCCCGGGCTCACCGATTCCTGTGCTGATGATGGTTTTGCTGGCGCGCAGTTGGGTGCCATCGCTGCCAACCACGTTCACACCAGTCCCATTGTGCTCAAGTGCTGCCACGGGAAATTCCTCGAGCACCGTGCCGTTATCATGGTTGCCGATTGCGGTGGCCAATGCCTGACAAACATGTCTGCCGGTAACCCAGCGCACGTCCGGCAGGTGGGCAGCCGCGACGATGTCGGAAGACAGCGCCGGTTCGAGCGCATTCAATTCGGTCATCGACAGACGCTTGAACTGGGCCTCTTGAGCCTCTCGTGCATCCAGGTCCTTTTCGAGGCGCTTGAGGTTTTCTGCTAGGGTGACTTTGATCTGGCCCTCGCGTCGAAACCCTACATCTGTCGAGCCGATGCTGCTGAGAGTGGCGGCATAATCCTCCCAGCGCCGCATTGCTTCGCGTTCGATGGCCCGCATCGCTGTGTTGCCCAAGCGCGGTTCGAGATAGGATGTGGCAACCCCACTCGCACCGCTGGCAATGGTTTTCGCTTCGACAACGGTAACCTGGGTGCCGCGTTGCAACAGTTCATACGCCACCGACAGGCCGGCAATGCCTCCACCAATCACCACAATCATGTCAGCCGCCCTGCGATCATGTCGCGCTTTGTTCCAAAGCCCGGTCGTTTTTCCACATCGAAGCCCGCCTGCTGCAGATGACGCCGTACCCAGCCTGCTGCTGTGTAACTCGCGAAGGTGCTTCCAACCGCCGACCGTTTGGCGATCGTCTTCATGACTGGCAAGGACCACATGTCAGGATTTTTTGCGGGCGCGAACCCATCAAGATACCAGGCATCGACCGTCGGAAATTCATCGAGCGCCTGTTCCACCGGTTTGACGATAATACGCAGCTTCGTTTGGGCATCAGCCTGCCAGTATTGTTCCAACATCAGGTTGTCCCATTGGTGGAGCAGTTGATCACGCAATTCGCCGAATGTGTCGTAGGGAGCCAGCGCCTGTTCTGCGACCTCCCTGTTGACCGGAAAGGCTTCAACCGTGGTGAAAACCAAGCTTTGTCCATCCCTGCGCTTTTGCTGCCATAAACGCCACGTCGTCAAGAAATTGAGACCTGTGCCAAAACCAAGTTCACCAATGTTGAAGTTAGTGCGGCTTTCCCACCTATTGGGCAGTTGATTGCCATCGATGAAGACATGATGGCACTCTGCCGCCCCGCCGTTGCGCGAGAAATAGTGATCGTCAAACTGCTTGGAAAACAGCAGGCCGTCGCCGTCGAATTCTGTGTCGTGGAGGGTGACCGTCATGGGGTTTGTTTGAAGCGCTGTCTGTTCAATTGCAAGCGTTTGTGAGGGCGTGGTTGCTCGTTGTGACCAAACGACACTGGACGGATTGCTAGTCCAGGCCTTTGCGAAAATAGATCACCCGCTCGGTTTCCTCAAAGCCCCAGTTTTCATGGGCGCGATGGGACTGGTGATTGGTCTCCAGAATGTCGGAACAAAGTTCGACATATCCTTGGGCTTTGAGGTCCTCTGTAATGCGGGAGATCAACTCCCGTCCGACACCGCTTCGCCGATGTTGCGCATCGATCCAAATGCCTTCTAGGAACGGAACCGGCTGTTGGGTGCAGCCATTGGCGTAGTCGCGGATATAGATTTCGGCAAAGCCAATCGGTTTGTTTGTGCTGTCGACAACGAGATGGTTAGTCGACCGTACGTCGTCCAACATCTTGTCGATTTCCTTTTGGTTCAGTTCGTCTGCCAGGTCTTCCCACAAGCTCACGCGCATGCGCGCCCATGCTTCTGCATCAGACTTCTCTGCAAGTCGGATTGAAAAAGACATGGTCTCTCCAAAGTGGGCCTTGGTTTTCGACGATCCTCGAGATAACCGTCGCCGTCAAGCAATCGGTAAGCAGATAGATCCAAACAAAAAAGGCCCCGCAGATTTCTCTGCGAGGCCAGAACTTGTTTTCCCTTTTTGGGAGATTTCTTAGCTGTCGCCGCCTTCGCGATCCTTCAGGGCTGCGCCCAGGATGTCGCCCAGCGATGCGCCGGAATCGGACGAACCGTACTGCTTGACAGCTTCTTTCTCTTCGGCGATTTCCAGCGCCTTGATCGACAGGTTGACCTTGCGGTTCTTCTTGTCGAACAGGGTAACGCGGGCATCGATTGTCTGACCGACGGAGAAACGCTCTGGGCGCTGCTCGTCGCGGTCGCGAGACAGGTCGAAGCGCTTGACGAAAGCTTCGATGTCGGTGTCGACGATCTTCACTTCCAGGCCACCATCGGTAACCTTCAGGACTTCGGCTGTGACGATGGAGTTCTTGCGGATTTCGCCGCCTTCGCCACCGTCCATTGGGTCAGCACCAGCCAGTTGCTTGATGCCGAGCGAAATGCGCTCTTTGTCAACATCGACGTCCAGAACAACGGCTTTCACCATGTCGCCCTTGTTGAAGTTCTCGATGGCTTCTTCACCGGACATGTTCCAATCCAGATCGGACAGGTGGACCATGCCGTCAACATCGCCGTCGAGGCCAATGAACAGACCGAATTCGGTTTTGTTTTTGACTTCGCCTTCAACAACAGTGCCCTGTGGGAACTGATCGGCAAATGTATCCCATGGGTTGGACAGGTTCTGCTTCAGACCCAGAGAGATACGGCGCTTGGATGGATCGACTTCCAGAACGATGACTTCGACTTCCTGGGAAGTGGAAACGATTTTGCCTGGATGAACGTTTTTCTTGGTCCAAGACATTTCGGAAACGTGGATCAGACCTTCAATGCCCGGCTCCAGCTCTACAAATGCACCGTAGTCAGTGATGTTGGTGATGCGACCAGTGACCTTGGTGTCGATTGGGTATTTTGCGCCAATCGAATCCCATGGATCGCTTTCCAGCTGCTTCATGCCAAGCGAGATACGGTGTGTATCCTGGTTGACGCGGATGATCTGAACCTTGACGGTCTGACCGATGGTCAGGATCTCGGTTGGATGATTGACGCGGCGCCAGGCCATATCAGTGACGTGCAGCAGGCCGTCAATGCCGCCAAGATCAACAAATGCACCGTAATCGGTGATGTTCTTAACGACACCCTCGACTGTCTGACCCTCTTCGAGGTTCTGGACGATTTCCGAACGCTGTTCCGCACGGCTTTCTTCCAGAACGGTACGGCGGGAAACCACGATGTTGCCGCGGCGGCGATCCATTTTCAAAATCTGGAATGGCTGCGGTGTGTTCATCAGCGGTGTCACGTCGCGAATTGGGCGGATGTCCACCTGCGAACGCGGCAGGAAGGCAGTTGCACCATCCAGATCGACGGTGAAGCCGCCTTTGACTTGGTTGAAGATCTGACCTTCGACTTTTTCTTCTGCTTCGAACTTCTTCTCAAGCTTGACCCAGCTTTCTTCACGGCGGGCCTTGTCGCGAGACAGGACCGCTTCGCCCATCGCGTTTTCAACGCGCTCGAGATAAACTTCTACAGTGTCGCCGACTTTCAGACCGCCATCTTTGGCGGCAAAGCCGAATTCTTTCAGGGCGACACGGCCTTCTACTTTCAGGCCGGCATCGATAATCGCCATGTCTTTTTCGATGGCGGTGACGGTGCCCTTAACAACGCTGCCTTCCTGGATGGAGTGGCTTGCAAGGGATTCGTCGAGGAGGGCTGCAAAGTCCTCCATTGAGGGGTTCATATCTGACAATATATTGCTCCAAAATCCTGCAAATCTGTTTTTCAGCAGGATGTGCACCGGGGTTTGTGTTTCGTTTTATCGGCTGATTTCGCTCCGCTTTCGATTGGTGAAAGCTCTCCCGCAACGAGTTGCGCGACGGGATCTGGTGCAAAAGAGCGAAAGGCCGGTTTGCTGTTTCGCCGAGTTTTCAAGAAAAATATATATTTTTCAGCGACTTCCAAGTATTGGTCGCCGATAACTCAACTTGCTTCAGCGTGACTTGACCATTTCAACAAAGGTCATGGCGCGCTGGAACGCGGTTTCTATATCCATTTGTGACGTATCGAGCAAGTGGGCATCGTCTGCTGGCCTTAACGGGCTGTCTTCCCGACCCATGTCGCGTGCGTCGCGCGCAGCGATGTCGTCAAGGATTTCCTGATAGTCGGCGTCCTGTCCCTTGTCCTGCATTTCCTTCCATCGGCGTTTGGCACGCTCTTCGGGGGAGGCCGTGACATAGAGTTTGACATCAGCATCCGGGCAAACAACGGTGCCAATGTCCCTACCGTCCAGTACCGCCCCGGGTGGCGAAGCGGCGAAGTCACGCTGGAGTTCAACCAGAGTGCGGCGCACGGCTGGCATGGCGGCGACCTTTGAGGCCGCATTGCCCACGGCGTGGTCCGACAGGGTGGCGCGATCCAGTTTTGCCAGATCAACGCGAAGAGCGGCTTCCACTGCCACGCTCTCATCGTCAAGTGGCAGGTCGCCTCGTAACAGTTCGTGCGCGACAGCGCGGTAGGTCAGACCGGTATCGAGATGAGGCAGAGCAAGTTCTTGCGACAAGCGGCGCCCCAACGTGCCTTTGCCCGACGCAGCCGGGCCGTCAATGGCAATGATAAAGATATCCGACAATTGACACCCCGAGCTTTGGCAAATTTGGTCTGCTTTAACCGCAATTAGGGATGCCGATCAATTCAAAGTTCACACCAAAAAGTCGTCGCTGGAGATCAGTCCTGCTGGATCGAACTGAAAATGGCTGGCATCAATGTCATCCAGACTGGTGTCTTTGAGAATAACGGTTGAATTGCTGCCATAGCGAATGCGCACGTCGTTGCCGTCTGCTGTGATGGTCAAGTCGTCTGCGGTGGTGACGTTTGGATTATTCGAGAAGATGATCGTGTCGCCACTGATTCCATCGTTGGAAAAGCTGAAGTCGGTGATCGTATCGAGATCATCGCCCATCACCAGCAAAAAGGTGTCGCTGCCACCACCGCCGGTCATTAGGTCTTTGCGCGTGCCACCAATCAGCACGTCGTTGGAAGAACCACCAATCAGAGTATCGTAGCCAAATCCGGCGTCCAGAACGCTGCCTGTGTCGCTGCCCAACAGAACGTCATTTCGATTAGAGGCAATCGCGGTCTGGAAGGTGACGTCATTGGCCGAAATGTCAGTCAAGGCGTGGTTGGTGCCACCAGCTGACAAAATCATCCAGCTGTCACCACCGCTGGCCTGTTCGTCGACCTGATAGTCCAGGATCGACGAGACAACAGAAATCGTATTGCCGTGATCGGGACTTCCATGGAGGTTGATGTCGCGGTTGGTCGCGTTGATTTCAATGACGTTGTCAACTTCCGCATGCCATGCCGACAGCACCACAGAATGGCGCATGTCAAATATGTCCAGATTGGTGAGTTCGTTGTTGAATGCTTCGTGCAATTCAACGCCATATCCGTTGCCACCACCGCCTTTGTTGTGACTGCCGCCAATCGACACATTGTCGACCCGGGAATCGATGGTGCTGGTCAGGTTGAGGGCTGTGCTCGCAACGTCTGAAAAGTGTACATCTGTGACCTTCACATCCGATGTATTTTCCAACAACAAGGCGCTTGTGCCCTCAAACTCAGCCTTCGTGTTGGTGAAGTCGTAAGTATCGGTGCTGCCGAGATCAAAGGTGATGGTGAAACCTGACAGATGGATCCCCGAGGTGAGGTCCATCTGGTAGTAGCGCCCCTGATCCGCTTCCAGGTCGTAAGCGACCGGAGTTGCCAGCAATATGGTGTTGCCCTCCACGCTTTCGATCCGGTGAATGCTCTCGCGGAACGGCCGAAACTGGGCTTCGTCCATAGACACATTGGTCCAGCCATTGGCATCGAGATACGCTTGGTCGTTGGGTTGTTGGATGTAGATCGCGTCACCCTCGACAAATCCATGTCCGTCCCGCAACGTCAGGACTGTCGAGCCGGCTGGTGTTTCATTGGGCAGGGTGCTGGCATATGTGTCGCCATTGCCGCGTACGATAAAGCCGTCGCCACCGGTGCCATCCGGGAAATCGAAGAGGACGGTGACATCGCCCGACCCACTTCCTTCAATTGTAATATTGTTGCGATCAATGACGATGCTGGTAGCAAACACGTGGGTGCCCGCACCGAGCACGAAGGTGGTGCCGTCTTCGGCCCCGGCAATCAACTGGTTGAACTCGGCAGCGCTGGTGCCGACGGCAATTTCGACGGTTGTAGGCCCCTCCGGGAGTACTTCCCCGTCAATTGTGAAATTGGCTGAGGTCAATGTACTCAGTTGCACATCTTCCACGGTCAGACTGTCGCCTGCACCAAAATCAAAAACGATGTTGTCGCCAGTTTGGGTTGCCTGCTGCAGCAGGCCGGTGAAATCGAGAATGTCCAAACCCTCAAGGGCGATTACGTCCTCGGATCCATCGAAGTTCTGAACCGTGTCTACGTCATATCCCGCGCCGAAGTGAACCGTGTCGGCACCGGTCCCCTGCGCGCCGGCTACCAGCAGGTCATCACCTGCACCACCGTCCAGCACCATGCCGCCATTGCCAGCAATGATCGTGTCGGATTGCGCGCCACCTCGGACGATGAGCAATGCATCGTCGACAAGGCGCACAAGATTGTCGACCACATCGGAGAGTTGAACCGTTCCGGCCCCCTTCAACCACAGCTCTCCGCTCCCGAAGTCAGCAGCCTTGAGGCTGATGGGATTTTGATTGTCGAAGGTGAAGGTGAGTTTGTCGCTCTTTGCCTGATTGAGCATCGAATAGGTGAGGTCGATGGAAACGCCGCCTTCAACCAGCGAAAAGTCGATTTCCTCAACCCGCTTGAGCCGCTGATAGGAGTCCCTGGAGAAGTGATAATCTCCAGCGGCTTCGATTTGCAAAATATCGTATCCGCGCCGCCCAATTACATGGTCGTTAACCAAATTTGATCCATCAATTCGGAACGAATCATCGCTTTTTGTGCCAAAATGGTACACAATTACATCCCCAGCCACAATATTACGCCACTTTGTTTACCTTGCAGCAATATTTGTGCCGGAGTCGAGCTGATTTTATTCTTGCGCTGTTGATGAGATGGAGGGGCTGTTAATCTTGATCCGGGGTGATGGATCCTTCCAGCGCCGTAATTTACCCCGTGAATGGACCGTTGTAATGTCATCGAAGCGTCACGCTGATACCCGATGTTTTGTCTTATGCGGCATGCCTGGCAGGCACGGTCGACACTTTCCCGAATAGAGGAGCCTTACGGGTATGAACGAACGAGTAAGCAAGAATGAACCTGTCGAAGAGATTTCGTTTGACGAACATGACGAATTGATCAATCCGCGCGCTGACGAGTGCGACTTCGACCGCGTGGTTGAAAGCGCCATTTCGCGTCGTGGATTTTTAGGTGGCGTGTTGGCCTTTGGCGGCGCCTCGCTGCTGGCAAGCACCTCGTCTCTGGTCGCACCGGGCGAAGCATCTGCTGCACCCAATCGGTTTGGATTTGCGCCGGTCGCTGCCAACACCAATGATACAATCACCGTGCCGGCCGGTTACAACTGGCATATGCCAATCCGCTGGGGCGACCCGCTTTGGTCAGGCGTGCCGGAGTTTGACCGTGATACGCTGACCGCCGACATCCAGGCCAAGACATTTGGTGACAACAATGACGGCATGGACCTGTTCGTCGATGGCGATAAGCAAATCCTGGTGGTCAACAATGAATATACCAACCGCAGCCTGATGTATGGCAACCGCGATTCTGGTCTGCCGGAAACCGCTGATGACGCGATGAAGGGCAAAGCAGCCCATGGCGTCAGCGTTGTTGAAGTGATGGAAAATGACGGCAAGTGGGAAATCGTCAAGGACTCTGCCTACAACCGCCGCATCACGGCGGACACGCCAATGGAACTGACAGGCCCGGCAGCCGGGCACGATCTGATGAAGACGGCGGCTGACCCAACAGGCACCAAGTCCCTGGGTACCTGGAACAATTGCGGCAATGGGCGCACACCATGGGGAACCTATCTGGCTTGTGAGGAAAACTTCAACGGCTATTTCTCCGCTGCCGATGGAGGACACGAGCCATCTGCTGAACTTCGCCGCTACGGTGTCTCTTCGAAAGACTGGGGCTATGGCTGGGCAAAGGTCGACGAACGCTTTGATGTTTCCAAGCATCCAAATGAACCCAACCGTGCCGGCTATGTTGTCGAGATTGATCCCCTTGATCCGACATCCACGCCTAAGAAGCGCACCGCGCTGGGCCGTTTCAAGCATGAGAATGCTGAGGTCTTGGTCAATGTCGATGGCCGGATTGTCGTCTATATGGGCGACGACGAACGCGGTGAATTCCTCTACAAGTTCGTTTCAACAGGCTTTTACGCAGAAGGTGCATCAACCGATGACCTGCTGACAAACGGCACGCTCTACGTGGCCAAGTTTGATGACAGTGGCCGAGGTCGCTGGCTGGCTCTGACACCAGCGACAACCGGCATGAAGGACGAAGCAGAAATTGCTATCCACACACGTCTGGCAGGATCTGCCGTCGGCGCAACGACGATGGACCGCCCTGAATGGGTGGCCTCCAATCCCGTCAAGGCTGAAGTTTACTGCGCGCTGACCAACAACAAGAACCGCGGTCTCAAACCAAACGCCGGTGGTGATCCAACACCCGTTGGTGGACCAAACCCACGCGAAAACAACCGTTATGGTCAGATCGTGCGCTGGCGCCCGGTTGGTGGTGATCATGCGGCTGCCGACTTCGAATGGGATCTGTTTGTGCTGGCTGGTAATCCAACAGTCCACAGCGATGACCGTTCCGGTTCGACCAATGTCAACGAAGGCAACATGTTCAATTCCCCAGATGGCATCATCTTTGATTCCAAGGGTCTTCTTTGGATCCAGACAGACGGCAACTATTCGAACGAGAAGGACTTTGCCGGTCAGGGCAACAACCAGATGTTGGTTGGTGATCCCGCAACCGGTGAAATTCGCCGGTTCCTGGTGGGGCCGAAGGAATGTGAGGTCACCGGCATGTGCTGGTCGGCGGACCGCAAGACCATATTCGTTGGCATTCAGCATCCTGGTGAACGGGGCAACAGCCACTTCCCTGATGGCGGTAAGTCCGTGCCACGCTCTGGCGTTATTGCCGTTCGTCGCGATGACGGCGCCCAAATCGGATAATTACTGACAACACACTTGAAAATGCGTGAGAAGCCCGGCCGAAGTGTCGGGCTTTTTGCTTTTGCGGTGGTTCAATTGGCATCAACCATTTGGACGCGGAATTCCCTTTGTCGCATAGTATTTCTGCCCAGCTTGGCCTATATCGAGGCCACGAAAAGCTTTGGATGGCCCCTATGAGCACACCAGCAGATACAAGTCGCACCCATTCCCCCGAACAAATGAGCACTGCCTACGGGTTTGAGCAGGTCGGAGAAGGGGAAAAACAGGGCAAGGTAGACGAGGTTTTTCACTCAGTCGCCCGCCGCTATGATATGATGAATGACATCATGTCGCTGGGCGTACATCGGCTTTGGAAAGATGCGATGGTGGCGAAGGCCGCCCCCTCCAAACGGCCCGGCTGGAAGTCGCTTGATGTTGCCGGCGGCACCGGCGATATCGCGTTTCGATTGGTCGAGGCGTCCGACCGCCAGGCGCACGTCGCTGTGCTCGACATAAATTCCTCGATGCTCGATGTGGGCCGCCACCGCGCCGAAAAGGCTGGGCTGCTCAATAATCTCGAGTTTGTTGAGGCCAATGCCGAAGAACTGCCCTTCGACAACAATATATTCGACGCTTACACCGTCGCATTCGGCATCCGAAATGTGCCGCGCATGGATCACGCACTGGCTGAAGCGCGCCGCGTTTTGAAGCCGGGTGGACAGATTCTGGTTCTGGAGTTTTCCGAAGTCGATATGCCTATGCTCGACAAGTTTTATGACATGTGGTCTTTCAACGCCATTCCACCCATCGGACGGGCGGTGACGGGAGACGCGGAGAGCTACAAATACCTGGTGGAAAGCATCCGCAAGTTCCCCAATCAAAACCGCTTTGCCGACTATATTCGCGACGCCGGTTTTGAACGGGTTGATTACCGCAATATGTCAGGGGGTATTGTCGCATTGCATACCGGTTGGAAGATCTAGAGCCGGAATATGGTCAATTTGCGCGCCAGTTTCTCGCTGTTGAGAGCGATTTACGTTATGATGCGGGAAGGGGTGATTACAGCCCTGCCCGAAGAGGGTGCACCCCCACCGGTGCGCCTGGCCAAGAGTGTTGCCAAGCTCATCGAACGCCGCCGCGCCAAGGATCAGGCGCAATCGGAAAACCTGTCAAAGGCGCTCAACCGGCTCGGCCCAAGCTGGGTCAAACTGGGCCAATTCCTGGCCACGCGACCTGACATCGTCGGTTCCTCCATCGCGCTCGATCTCGAACTCCTGCAGGACAGCATGGAGCCGTTTGATACGGATGCAGCTAAGCAGATGGTTGCGGCGACTCTGGGCGAAGAGGTCGACAAGCTGTTTACCTCTTTTGGGCCAGCAGTCGCTGCTGCGTCGGTGGCGCAGGTTCACAAAGCGACAATTGAAGATGCGAATGGCATCCATGAAGTTGCCGTGAAAGTCATCCGCCCCGGCGTCCGGGATCGCTTTAGCCGGGATTTGGCGACGTTCTTCTCCGCTGCGCGTGCAATGGAGCGCTACATAGCGGCCGCCGAGCGCCTGCAGCCTGTGGCTGTTGTCGAGATGTTGGCTAAGTCAGCAAAGCTGGAAATGGATCTGCGTCTGGAAGCCGCCGGCTTCTCGGAAATGGGTGAAAATACCGCTGAAGACGAAGGTTTCCGGGTCCCTGCTGTCGACTGGGAACGCACGGGGCGTGACTGCATAACGATGGATTGGATCGATGGCACTAAGTTGTCGAATGTGGAAGCCCTAGCGGCAGCTGGCCACGATCTGCCGGCGCTGGCCAACTGTTTGAACCAGAGCTTTCTGCGTCATGTATTGCGCGACGGTTTCTTCCATGCGGACATGCACCCAGGCAACCTATTTGTCGACCAACAGTCGAACATCGTTGCTGTCGATCTGGGCATCTCTGGACGGTTAGGGAAACTCGAACGTCGCTACCTGGCGGAGATTCTGTTTGGTTTCATCGTGCGTGATTACCGCCGTGTGGCGGAAGTGCATTTCGAAGCCGGTTATGTGCCTGACCACCACGATGTTGACAGTTTTGCTCAGGCCATTCGGGCAATCGGTGAGCCGATCCATGGCCAGGAAGCCGACAAAGTATCGATGGCTCGCTTGTTGACCCTGTTGTTCGAAGTGACCGAACTCTTCGACATGAAGACCCAGGCTCAGCTTCTGCTGCTTCAGAAAACGATGGTGGTGGTAGAGGGTGTAGCCCGCCGTCTGGACCCCAAGTTCAACATGTGGAAGTCGGCCGAACCGGTCGTGGCGCATTATGTCAACCGGCTGATCGGTCCAATCGCCAAATTGGAAGAAGCCCGCGATGGCCTGCACGCCATGGGCCGGATGATCCAATTGGCGCCTGACATGGCGCAGCGGGCGGAACGTCTGAGTCATGAGATCGACGCCATGGCCCGCGATGGCATGCGGCTTGACAAACCAAGCATCGAAGCCATTGGCAAAGCAGAAGCGCGGCATTCCAGATCGGGTCGGGTGGCGCTTTGGATCATCGCTGTGTGCCTGCTGGCGCTGGTCTGGAAGCAATTTGTGTAGTTGAATGGCGCCATGACGATCCTGCAAACTCTTGAGAACAAGTCAGTCCTGCTGGTTATTGGTGGCGGAATAGCCGCTTATAAATGCCTCGACTTGATCCGGCGCATGCGTGAGCGCGGCGCCCGCGTGCGCTGCGTGATGAGCGAAGCAGCGACCCAGTTTGTGACGCCGATGAGTGTTGGCGCGCTGACCGGCGAGCCTGTTTTTACAAATATCTGGGACCGTGATGCAGAACAGGACATCGGCCACATTCGGCTGGCCCGCGAGGCGGACCTGATCGTGGTTGCTCCGGCGACTGCAGACCTGATGGCCAAAATGGCCAATGGACTGGCCAATGATCTGGCCTCAACCGTATTGCTGGCCGCGTCCAGCAGAATCTTGGTGGCACCGGCGATGAACCCGGTCATGTGGGACAATCCGGCGACTCAACGCAATATCGACACACTCCAGGCAGATGGCATCGAGTTCATTGGGCCCAATGCCGGGGAGATGGCCGAATCCGGTGAGTCAGGGCTCGGTCGCATGGCCGAGCCGATGGAGATTTTGGCGACCGTCGAGCGGCTGTTGGATGACGCTCCCAAGCCTTTGGCCGGAAAACGCGTTGTGATGACGTCCGGTCCGACCCGCGAAGACATCGACCCGGTGCGTTACATTTCCAATCACTCCTCTGGCAAACAGGGGCACGCTATTGCCGCGGCGCTGGCGCGCGCCGGTGCCGATGTCGTCTTGATTTCCGGGCCGGTTCAATTGGATGACCCGCGCGACGTCACAGTTGTCGACGTGATTTCGGCACAGGAAATGCAAAATGCCGTGGAACGGGCATTGCCGGCGGATATTGCCATCTTCGTGGCTGCGGTTGCCGATTGGCGGGTTGATCAGCAGGCCGACGAAAAGATCAAGAAGGATGACAGCGGCAGCATTCCGGAACTGAAATTTGCAGAAAACCCCGACATTCTGAAGGGCATCGGCACGATGATCGATGGTCGGCCCGGTCTGGTCATTGGCTTTGCTGCCGAGACCGAAGATTTGGTTGCCCACGCAACTGCTAAGTTGGAGAAGAAGGGCGCCGATTGGATTGTNGCCAACGATGTATCAGAGGAAAACAATGTCTTTGGTNGCGATCAGAACTCTGTCGTCCTGATCAGCAAGGCGTCTCAGGAGGCTTGGCCAAAAGTGTCAAAACAGGAAGTCGCGGAACGTCTGGTTGACCGGATCATCGAACGCTTCGAGANCATCGAAGTCTAGGCGTGCTGCCAATCGTTGGGATCGTCGCTGTTGCCTGGCGACAAGCCAATGATATCGCCGTCGGTATTGCAACCAAGACCCAGTACAGTGCGGTTGGCGTAGGAGAAATACGCGCAGACCTGATTGATCTCGAGGATCTCCCCGTCTGAGAAACCCGTGTCTCGCAAATGCTGGATCGATGCCTTGGTGAGGCTCGCCGGATCGAGAGTCAGTATGCGGGCATAGCGCATGGCAGCCTTTTGAGCTTCGGTTAGCGGTGCCGCATCGACTTCGCGTTGATCAATCGCCGAACGGATCTGATCAGTCCGCGCGTCATCTGCCAGCAACCGTTTCAGCCCGGCGAAGTGATGGTCAACGCAATAGGCACATTTGTTCAGCGAACTGACCCAAACCCCGAGGGTTTCCAGAAACCATTTTGGCAGTTCATTTCCAGAATGGTGCAGCACATATTTGTACAGCGCCATGTGGCCTTCCATGGAATGGGGGCGCAGGGAATGTGCCATCATGATGTTGTCGACATTATCNTCCGGCCCTTTGATGCGATCATAGAGTTNNCGCAGACGTCCCTTGGCATCCGCGTAANTGATCGTGTCTATCCAGGCCATTTTGCCTCCAACGTTCGTGCCCGCTTTAATGGGCGTTGCTCATGTCCCCAAGTACTTCTTTGCTGGCAACGGTGGAATCCGCGTTTAATTTGTAGATCATCGGAATGCCAGTGCCGAGATTGAGCTGGGTGATGGATACCGTATCCATTTTGTCCAGCACCATGACAAGCGACCGCAGCGAATTGCCATGGGCGGCAACCAGAACGGTCTCACCACGCAGAACGCGGGGCAGAATTTCGGTCATGTAATAGAGCCAGACGCGGGCACCTGTGTCTTTCAGACTTTCACCTTCGTCGCCTGGTGGTGGTGTATCGTAGGAACGGCGCCAGATGTGGACCTGTTCGTCGCCCCATTTTTCGCGGGCATCGTCTTTGTTCAGACCGGCGAGATCACCGTAATTACGTTCGTTGAGCGCCTGATTGTGAATGGTTTCCAGATCAGACTGGCCGACGCCATCGAGAATATGCTGACAGGTTTTTTCGGCCCGCTGCAGAACACTGGTGAAGGCAATGTCGAATTTCATCCCCAGGTCACCCAGGGTTTTGCCTGCCTGAATGGCTTCACTTGTGCCTAGTTCAGTCAGATCCGGGTCTTTCCAGCCGGTAAACAAGTTCTTTTTGTTCCATTCGCTTTGACCGTGGCGAACGAGGACGAGTGTTCCTGACATCGAGGATTCCTTTGTTATTTTTCCAGGCCGAGGACGTCGAGCATGTCGTAACGTCCGGCCTTCTTGTCATGGGCCCAGAGTGCCGCTTTGATTGCGCCGCGTGCAAACAGCAGACGATCTGTGGCGCGATGGGTGATTTCGATGGTCTCTCCTTCACCAGCAAACAGCACACTGTGTTCGCCGATAACAGAACCGCCACGCAAGGTGGCAAAGCCGATTTCGCCCTGACCTCGGGCACCAGTTATGCCGTCGCGGACGCGCACCGAGTGTTCCGCCAGGTTGACATTGCGGCCCGTGGCTGCAGCTTCGCCAAGCAAAAAGGCGGTGCCCGAAGGCGCATCGATTTTGTGCTTGTGGTGCATTTCCAGGACTTCAATGTCGAAATCTGCTGCATCCAATGCCTGCGCAGCCTGACGGACCAGAACGGCGAGCAGATTGACACCCAGGCTCATATTGCCCGACTTGACCACCCGGGCATGTCGCGCTGCGGCATCAAACTTGGCTTCGTCCTCCGCGGTGCAGCCCGTGGTGCCGATGACATGAACGATCCGGGCCTGGGCGGCCAGGCCGGCAAACTCAACCGACGCCTTGGGAATGGTAAAGTCGACAACGCCCTCGGCGGCGGCGAAGGCTGCAAGCGCGTCCTCTGAGATAGCGATGCCATTGCTGCCAATGCCGGCCATTTCGCCTGAATCGCGGCCGATATGCGGTGAGCTTGACACTTCGATGGCCGCCGACAGTTCAACACCCTCGGTGGCATCAATTGCCCGGATCAGAGTCTGACCCATGCGCCCGGCGGCGCCAACAACCACAAGCTTCATTTCAATATCCCTTTTTGATCAGGCAGCCCCTAAGCGAGACCACCTCGGTGCAGCGTCGCATATACACCGCCGGCCTTGTTGACCAGTTCGTCGTGCTTGCCCTGGTCCACCAGCCTGCCGCTTTCGATTACCACAATCTTGTCGGCGCTGGATATGGTGGACAGCCGGTGGGCGATCACCAAAGTCGTGCGATCCTTCATGAGTTCTTCGAGTGCCGCCTGCACCAATGCTTCTGACTGATTGTCCAGAGCGGAAGTGGCTTCGTCGAGCAAAAGGATTGGGGCATTGCGAACGATTGCCCGTGCAATCGACAAACGCTGGCGCTGACCACCGGACAGATTGGTGGCATTTTCACCCAGTGGCGTGTCATAGCCCTGCGGCAAGGCCTCAATAAATTCGTGGGCCTGGGCATTACGCGCCGCAGCTTCGATTTCCGCGTCCGTGGCGTCGGGGCGCGCATAGCGCAGGTTTTCCCTGACGGTACCCTGGAACAGGATCGGATTCTGCGACACATAGGCGAAATTGGCGCGCAGATCGTCTGTGTTGAGAGTGGCGATGTCCTTGCCGTCAATGGAGACGGTTCCAGACTCGGGTGCATAAAAGCGCTGCAACAGAGCGATAATCGTCGACTTTCCACCCCCGGACGGGCCCACAAGCGCAGTCGTTTCGCCAGCCTTGGCAACAAATGACAGCTCTTGAATAACAGGCGGTGCGCTGAGCAGAGGCTCTTCGACGCCGTTTGAGGAATCTGCGTCCCCCTCGTCATAGCGGAAGGTGACGTTTTTGAATACGATGTCGCCCGGCGTGGCCTCTTCCGAAGCGTTTTCGTTGTCGCGCTTGCTGTTTGCCGGCGTGTCGAGGATCTCGTAGATCATGCGGGCATTAACAAGCGAACGTTCGAGAACAACGCGCAAACGGGCCAGTTTCTTCGCCGGTTCATAGGCCAGCAGCAATGCGGTGATGAAGGAGGTCAGATTACTGGGTTCAAAGCCATGAAAAATAACCCGCCACCCGCCATAGGCAACGGTCGCGGCGATGGCGAAGCCCGCGATGGTTTCCATCAACGGGCTGGTCCGCGCCGTAATACGGGCGATCTTGTTTGAGCGTTCCTCAGCCAAAACAGTCAGCGCGTTAAGTTTTTCGCGCAACTGATTTTCCATCGTAAAGGCTTTGATCACCGCAATGCCGTGCGAGGCCTCTTGCATGGCTGTTGCCACCTGGGCGTTGATCTGTACCTCCTGGCGGGCGATGACTTTGACGCGATTGGCATATTTGGCCAAGACCCAGAGCGCCAGTGGGCCGATGATGAACACGGCTGCCGACATATACGGGTCGCGGTAAAACATCACGCCGATTAGGGCGAGCAGCGTGATCAGATCGCGCACATATCCCAACACCACATTGTTGAGCAGATCGCGAACCCCCAAAATGTTCTGGTTGATCCGGCTGACGAGGGTCGCTGAGTGCTGACGGGTGAAGAAATGAACATCGAGGTCCATCAGATGATCAAAAATGCGCCGCTGATAGCGGGCGACGATGGCATTGCCGATCTTGTTCAGGATCACCGACTGCATGTAGGTCATCAAGCCTTTGATCAGAAAGATCGCTACGATGGTGGCTGACAGCACCAGGGCGCGATTGAAGTCGTTGCCATAGAACACGTCCTTGACCACCGGTCCCATCAACCAGGCGCTGTAGGCGGTGGTGCCGGCGATCACCAGGAGGCAGGCACAGGCGATGAGATAATTGCGCCGATGAAGCGCAAAATTCTCAACGGCCATGCGTTGAAAAACCCCCATATCATTTGGCGATTTCAGAAGGACGCCAAGCAGACTTTTTATCAATACCCTGGCCTTGCTAAAGGCGGGACGGCGTCCCGAACGGTGTCATCTGTGATGCAGTTATAAACAAACATGCGGGGCAATCAAATTTTCTGCAGCCGAATAATCATAGGCAATCGTGCATTTAGGACAATTTATGCGCTGCTTTGCCAATGACGATGTTCAAGATCGAGCAAATACAGGTCGGGATTGTTGGCAAAGGCTGCCAGTCCTACCAATGCGGGCAATTCATGGGTGACAA
Source organism: Rhizobiaceae bacterium (assembly GCA_013214695.1). Classification (GTDB taxonomy): domain Bacteria; phylum Pseudomonadota; class Alphaproteobacteria; order Rhizobiales; family Rhizobiaceae; genus Pseudahrensia. The sequence goes on from JABSRX010000003.1 coordinate 17,759, forward strand.
CGATGGTCGCGATATTGGCCATCAGCGCGCTGTGAGGTGCCTTGTCCTCAAAACTGGCCCGAAACGCGCTTTTTGCCAGAAAAGGCAGGATCTTCTGCGCGATCCCGCCACCAACATAGACTCCGCCCCGCGCCATCGAGGTGAGGGCAAGGTCGCCTGCTACGCGACCCAATGTGGTGCAGAACAGGTTCAGGGCTTCCTCGGCCTGGGTATTCTTTGCGCCCATTGCAGCGATTGAAATCGCAGCCGCGGTGTCCAGGACCGACCCAACCCCATCGGCCTTGCAACATGCCTGGTAGAGATTGACGAGGCCGTCGCCGCAAACCGCCTGTTCAGCCGATACGCGGCCTTCGATGGTTTCCAGGTGTGCCCAGACCTCGGCTTCGCGTGCACTGCGGGGGCCGAGATCAACATGCCCGCCCTCACCCGGAACAGGAATCCACTTTCTGCCGGCCCTCACAAGGATGCCAACCCCCAATCCGGTGCCAGGACCTAGCACCGCCTTCGTATGTTCGCCGTCGACATCGGGCGCGCCACCGCCCAAACTGAAACCATCTTCCAAGGACAGGCAGGGCAGGGCCAGCGCCTGAGCCTCAAAGTCATTCATCAGCACCAACTGCTCAATCGGCGCGAGCGCCAACAGGGCATCAGGAACGATGTTCCAATGACAATTGGTCAGATCGAGGCCGTTTTCAGTGATTGGCCCGGCTGCCGCGATCAAAGCGCAATGGGGCTGAACTTCGGATTTGGCCAGAACAGTTTGTTCAATCGCCTGTTCCATCGTGTCGAAATCGGCGGTCCGAACCGGTTGAAAGATGATGGGCGCTGCATTTGGGGTCTCGATGATCTGAAAACGCGCATTTGTGCCGCCAATATCTCCAATCAACACCGGGAAATGCAGATCGATGGTGCCTGTCATGGAAATGCGGCCTCGCAGCTTGTTTGGGTCTCGTGCTTGCCGGTGGTCTAAGAGGAAACGATGCTCAGTTCCAGTGGGAAATTTCGCTTTCTTCCATGCCTGTGAAAATGCATCAAAAACCCGGACAAAAGGTATGCAAAGCCCCAGCAAACGTGCAAGACTTTGGCCATGCGCATTGTTGCCGTTGTAGGTGCGTGCGATAATTCGGGGGTGGGTGGTAGGCCTATTTCCGTTCAACATGCGCCGAAACGCGCCACGAAGAGTAAACAATTGTAACAGGGAACCCCTGGGAAGGACCTCGTCTATGAAAAAATTTATCCTTGCCATGACCGCTGCAGCATTTTCTGCAGCTGCCGCTTACGCGGCTGACGTTAAGCCAGCTGTGATCTACGATCTTGGCGGTAAAAACGATAAGTCATTCAATGAATCAGCCTACACTGGCGCCGAGCGCTTTAAGGCCGAAACTGGTATCGAATATAAGGACTTTGAAATCCAGAATGATGCACAGCGCGAGCAGTCGGCCCGCCGCTTTGCACGCGATGGGCACAACCCAATCGTTGTGATCGGCTTTTCCTGGGCTGCAGCTTTGGAAAAGGTTGCCGCTGAATTCCCAGATACACAGTTCGGCATCGTCGACATGGTCGTCGATAAGCCAAATGTGCGTTCCATCCTGTTCACCGAGCATGAAGGTTCCTACCTGGTCGGCGTGATGGCTGCCAAAGCCTCGCAGACCGGCAAAGTCGGCTTTGTGGGTGGTATGGATATCCCACTCATCCGTAAATTCGCTTGCGGTTATGTCCAGGGCGTTAAGTCGGTTAACCCGAACGCTGAAGTCTTCCAAAACATGACCGGCACAACTGGTGCTGCCTGGAACGACCCGGTGAAAGGCGCGGAACTGGCTAAGTCTCAGTTCGACCGCGGCGCTGACGTTGTCTACCACGCTGCTGGTGGTACCGGCATCGGCGTTCTGCAGGCCGCCGCTGATGCTGGCAAACTGGGTATCGGTGTGGACTCCAACCAGAACGGTATGCACCCGGGTAAGGTTCTGACTTCCATGCTGAAGCGTGTCGATAACGCTGTCTACAATGCCTTCATGGATGTCAAAAACGACAACTGGAGCACCGGCTTCAACGTTCTCGACCTGAAAGCTGGCGGTGTTGGTTACGCTATGGACGACAACAACAAGAGCCTGGTTGATGCCGACATGCAGGCAGCTGTTGAAGCTGCTGCTGACGCCATCAAAGGTGGTTCCGTCAAAGTCCACGACTATATGAGCGACAGCAACTGCCCAGCTGGCTAAGCGCTGACAAAAATCGTTCGCCAAAACGAGAAGCCGCTGGACCGAGGTCCGGCGGCTTTTTGACTTTCAGACCTCATGGAAACTTCGATGATCAGTACCGGTGAAGCAACAATGCGCCTGCTGGCGCGCTATGGTGTCGACACAATATTTGGCATTCCGGGCGTCCATACGCTGGAATTCTATCGTGGATTGGCCACGGGGTCGGCGGTGCGTCACGTGCAGGCGCGCAATGAACTGGGTGCTGGTTTCATGGCTGACGGCTACGCCCGTTCTACCGGACGACCGGGCGTCATGCTGACCATTTCGGGACCGGGCGTAACCAATGCGGCGACCGCGTTGGGCCAGGCATTTGCCGATTCCGTGCCGCTGTTGTTGATTTCTGCAGAGGCAGCAACGCCCTCACTCGGCAAGGGCTGGGGCGTATTGCATGAGGTGACCGACTTGAACGGCGTCACACGCCCGCTGACAGCGCTGAGCGCGTGTGCTCGTCAGGTGGAAGATATTCCCGACCTGTTGGCCCAGGCTTTCACTATTTTTGCGTCGAAACGGCCGCGCCCTGTTCACATTTCCATTCCTGTCGACGTGTTGGCGTCCTTGGTCGACGATGATTGGCAGGCGGTCATTCCACCCCACCGACCTCATCCCGATCCAACAGCCGTCGCTGAAGGAGCTGCTCTGCTGGATGAAGCCAGGCGACCGGTGATTTTGGTCGGCGGCGGTGCCGCGGAAGCATGCATCGTGCCACTGGCTGAAAAGCTCGGCGCAATTGTCATGGCGTCCAATGCCGGCAAAGGCATCGTGCCGGATGATCATCCGCTTTCGCTTGGCGGTGCCATCTGCCGTCCGGAATGCCTTGAATTCATCGAAGCTGCTGATTGCGTGCTGGCCATCGGAACAGAACTGTCAGAAACAGATTCCTATGTTGAGAAGCTGAGCATCGACGCGCCAATCATTCGGGTCGATATTGACCCCGCCAAGATCAATGATCGCTACCCGTCCGCTGTCGGTATTGTGGCAGACGCGTCGGCCACCTGTGCAGCGATCTTAGCGGCGCTGAAGCGCGATGCGCCCGCGCAAGACGGTGCAACGCTGGTCGCTGGAGCAAAGTCACGCATTCCCGCAAACCTGAACGAGTCCGAGCAAAAGCATATGAAGCTGCTTGAGGTTATTCGTGATGTGCTGCCGCAGGACAGCATCATTATGGGCGACGCGTGCCAGGTGACCTACTCCGCTTCATTTGCCTTGCCGATCCAAAGGCCACGCCGCTTCCACTATGCTGCCGGTTACTGTGCGCTGGGCTTTGCTTTTCCCAACGCCATTGGTGCCAAGCTCGCCCAGCCAGATCTCCCTGTGTTGGCTATTGCCGGTGATGGCGGTTCAATGTTCACCATTCAGGAGTTGGTGACAGCCGCCGAACTGAAATTGCCGCTGCCGCTGATCCTTTGGCACAACAACGGTTACAAGCAGATCCGCGATGATATGCGGGCTGGGAATTTCCCCAGGGTAGCCGTCGATGGGTTGGCGCCAGATTTTGAAGCGCTGGCCAAGGCGATGCATTGCCATGCGGCCGCGCCTGCCTCGGCCATCGAACTGGCGGAGGCGATCAAGCTGGCGTTGGCGGCTGATAGGCCCACTGTCATTGTTGTGTCCGAAGACTCAGCCTGGTTGGCCGATTAAAGGGCGTCTCGCATTGGCGACGCTTTGACACAATCCAACATCGTCTATTCTGGGCTATGCCAGATCGGCTCCGCGCGACGTCTTGCACACATCAAGCTCAGGAATCGAACAATCCAATGAACAATCCCTCAGACACTTTGGTTGTCGTGTTTGGCGATCAACTGTCGCTGAACCTGAGTTCCTTGCAGCAGAGCGACAAGGCTAATTCTGTCATCTTGATGGCCGAAGTCGCGGAAGAAACGGTTTATGTCAAACATCACAAGAAGAAGATCGCCTTCATCTTCTCAGCCATGCGGCATATGGCAACACGTCTTCGAGACGACGGCTGGCAGGTGCGCTATGTGGAATTGGAGGATGCGGAAAACACGGGAAGTTTCACTGCTGAAATAAAGCGGGCCGTTGACGAACTGGGGTGTCAGCAAGTGCGCCTCACAGAACCGTCGGAATGGCGGGTGCTCGATGCGATGCGGAATCTGGCGAACGAGTTGGCGGTCAATGTCAACATCGTGCCGGACACCCGCTTCGTCGCCAGTCACGAAGAATTCGCCAGTTGGGCGTCGGGCCGCAAACAGTTGCGGATGGAGTATTTCTATCGCGACATGCGGCGCAAGACGGGCTTGCTGATGGATGGCGATCAACCCGTTCAGGGACGTTGGAATTTTGATGCCGACAACCGCAATGCCGCCGAACCGGATCTGTTCATGCCGCAACCGCTCAAGTTCGAGCCAGATGCCATAACTCGCCAGGTGTTGGAACTGGTGGAGCGTCGCTTTGCAGATCACTTCGGTGATCTAGAGCCCTTCTGGTTTGGTGTGACAGCCGAGCAGGCCGATCAGGCGTTGGAACACTTTGTCAGCAATGCCCTTGCTCATTTTGGAGATTATCAGGATGCGATGCTTGAGGGGGAAGAGTTCCTCTATCACTCCGTCCTGTCGCACTACATCAATGTCGGTTTGCTCGATCCGTTGGCAGTCTGCCGCCGGGTTGCGGAGGAGTACGAACGAGGGCGGGTGCCGATCAATGCGGCTGAAGGCTATATCCGTCAGATCATTGGCTGGCGTGAATATGTGCGTGGCATCTACTGGCTGCACATGCCGGAATATGTTGAGCGGAATTTCTTTGAGGCCGAGCGTGACCTGCCATCGCTGTACTGGACGGGCGAAACGCCGATGGCCTGTTTGCGGGCAGCTGTCGGTCAGACACGTCGTCAGGCCTATGCCCACCACATCCAAAGACTGATGGTTACCGGAAATTTTGCGATGCTGATTGGCGTTGAACCCCGGCAAGTTCATGAATGGTACCTGGCCGTTTACACCGACGCGTTTGAGTGGGTCGAACTGCCCAACACGCTGGGCATGAGTCAGTTTGGCGATGGCGGCCTGTTGGGGTCGAAGCCGTATGCATCAAGCGGCAATTACATCAACAAGATGTCGAACCATTGTTCGAACTGCCAATATGACGTCAAAAAGAAGACCGGCGAGAAGGCGTGTCCCTTTAACGCGCTCTACTGGGACTTTCTGGCGCGAAATGAAGCAAAGCTCGCATCGAACCCGAGATTGGGACAGATATACGCGACCTGGCGTCGGATGAGCCCCGAAAAGCAGCAAGAGTATCGTGAGAGCGCAGCAACCTTTCTTGGCCAACTGGATTGATGGGTTCATCCTTCCAGCCCGCAACTTTCAAATTAGAAATAACGTCGTCGCAACGCCTCGATTTTAACTACAAATCCAACAGCATCGCACCGATTCCTTTCGGGACTATATTTTTGGGCAAAACTAAGCAAAAATATGCACCGATGCAGGGGGCAAGACGCCGGTTGGGAGGGAATGTGCGCAATTTCCCACCCCAACGCGGCAGTTGATTCCTGTCAGCTGCCCAGTCTCCTGCTCAAATTAACGACCAATTCATTGGTCAAACTGATTGGGAGAATCCGCTGAACAAGCGAGACGAACTGGGTGATGAGCAATTCGTTTTTCCATCGCTGCTTTGTGCTGATGCTGAGTGCGTTGATCGCCCTGAGCTCGACAGCGGCTGGGGCAGTCAGCGAGTTCTCGCGCGCCTGGCAAAGTCCCAATACGTCCATCGTGTTGGACGCTTATGAATACACCGTCATTGATTGGTCGAAGATCAAGAACAACGATCGCCTGGCAGGCTTCATCAACAAGGCCACAGAAGGCCTTCGTCCAAGATCCAATTGCCGCCGCAACTCCTTGTGTCGATTGCGTTGGCGTCGCTATGCCGCTGCCAAGGAACTGTATCACACGCGCAAGACCCTGGCCAAAACACTTGGGCTGAAATGGGGTGCCTATCATCTTGGACGGCCAGGTAATCCGATCAAACAGGCCAAGCATTTTCTCGAGTTTGCTAGACCGGGGCCGGATGATCTGATTGCCATTGATATCGAAGAGAACGATCCAAAGCGATGGATGTCGCTGAAGGAAGCTGAGGTGTTCTCGCAGTACATCTACGAGAGGCTGGGCCGCTATCCGGTGCTGTACACCAACCACTCTACGGCCCGATACATCGCAGCAAATCGTGCGGAGTTACCGCTTCTGTCGCGGTTGAACCTTTGGTATGCCCGATACCGCGCCAGCATGCGGGGCGCTTTTCCAATGGGATATTGGGACAGCTATACAATCTGGCAGTTTTCAGCTCACACGAATTGCAGCCCGCAAGCCTGTTTGTGGCGCATCAACGGAACCGATCATTGGATTGACGTTAATGTGGTCAACATGCCGGTCGCTGAACTGCGCCAGAAATGGCCTTTCAATGAGTTGACTGCGAGACGGCCAGGTCCAACCAGGGATCGTTTGCCGCCACAGATTATGGTTGATGCTGGACAAGCAAGATCCGTCGACGGGTTGACCGGATATGCCGAGCAGCCAAAGGTATTGTCGGCGGCAAGAATGTTTGAAGCCCTTTTGAGCAAGCCGCGCATGGCATTGCGGGGCAAGCCACCTTTGCCGACCTGGCGTCCTGGTGCGGTATTCGTCGCCAAGCAAACGGCACCAAAGAACGTCGAGGTGGCGGCTGTCGAACAGAGCAAACCGACGATTGTCGAAGTGCCGAAGCCGGCACCCGCCGAAGTTGTCGACCCGGAACCGAAGCGCAAGGTGGTTGCTGACAAACAGGAACAGGTTCCTGCCAAATTGGCTGAGGCGGTTGAGCCTAGGCTGGAGGTCGACCCCAAGGTTACAGCCAAACAATTGGTTGCGCAGATCAGCCCTCGCAATACGCAAAAGGTGAATGCGCTGTTGCTGGAAACCGCCAAATGGTATTTGAACGCCAGCCGCAACGGTCGTACGTCCTGGGAGACACCTGTTCAGGCACCAGCCATGCCTTCGCCTGTTATGGCGGTGAAAGGGGCTCCTGTTGTCCCGACCTGGCGTCCAGGCACGCTTATCGAAAGTGAACTGGCCGAAGTTGAACCTGAGAGACTTGAACCTGTCCTGCAGGGTCCCAAACCAGTGATGGCTCTCAAGGGCCGGGTTGGATTGCCGATCTGGCGCCCCGGCACGCAGTTGGCGGATGCTGTGCCTGAAACAATCGAGCCGACAGTGGAAGCTGAACCCAAACCTGCACCGGTCATGTTGGTGAAAGGCGATCCAGCCTTGCCGAAGTGGCGCCCTGGAACGAAATTCGCCAATTTGGAGGCTGGAACACCCGTTCTAAATGTCGCGCCGAAGACGGCACCAAAGATGGCAATTGCCGGTCCTGTCACACTGCCCAGTTGGCGCCCTGGAACTGATGTTCGACAAATTATTCAGGACAGCGAGAGCGACATTATCGAGATTGCATCGAGCGCCAGCTTTGTCCCCTTGATTGCCGATATCCAGTTGCTTGCGCAGCGAACTGCTGTCCCCACCTGGCGGCCTGATCCCAGTTAAAGTTTGCTCGATCGGCTAGTCCGCGACTGCCGCTTGGGCAGCAGCCGCTCGGCGTTCGCGATGGGCGATATAGAGTCCGGATGAGAAGATGACGGCGGCCCCGATCCAGGTAAAAATGTCGGGGACTTCAGCGAAGAACCAGATGCCGATCAGCGCCGTCCAGATCAGTTTCAAAAAGTCGAAAGGCATAATGGCCGTTGGGTCGGTCTCTTTCAGTGACTGAGCCAGACTGACCTGTGCCATCGACCCGAAGAGGCCGATCAACAGCAGCCATCCGATGTCGACCAAGGTCGGGGTTTGCCAGACCCAGAGCGCTGGACCGATGGAAAACAGGCCAAGAAATATGCCCATCCATCCGGCGATGCTGACGCTCGATTCGGTGCGGGACAAAATCTTGATCAAGATCATCGTCACGGCCCAGAGCGAAGCAGAACCGATGACCAGCAAGGCACCCGTATCGATGACAACTATGCCTGGACGCAAAATGATCAGCATTCCGACAAAGCCGGTAACGACGGCCAACCAACGATGCAGGCGAAAGCGTTCGGCTAGAATGAAGAAGCTCAATACGGCCATGAAGATGGGCGCGGTGAAACTCAATGCAGTTACTTTGGCGAGCGGGCTGATGGAAAGTGCCGTGAAAAACATCAGCATGGCGATGACATTGATGACGCCTCGTACAGCATGCAAACCGATTTTCTTGCTTTGAAAGATCACGAAGTTGGACCGAACAATCAGAGGCAACAGAAAGACCAGGCCAAAGACGTTGCGAAAGAAGGCCACTTGGAACGGATGCATATCGGCGGAGACATAACGCACCAATCCATGCATGATCGAGAAGGCGATTGTGGAAATGCACATCAACACAATGCCGCGCATAACGGGCGATTGTGTTCCCCAGGTTGCAGCAATGCGATTGAACGCCATTCAAGTAACCCACCTGCGCCGGGTTGGCGCTCTTGCCGGCAAACCCGACCGAGCAAGGCCAGAGGCTTTTGCCGATGAATGATACCAGTTACTTGGCCGCCAGGACACCGATGTCCGGCTCTGTCAGGCTGCTAATGTAACGCGTGCCATCTTTGCTTTCGATCAGTCCGGTGGTCAGGGCATAGGCGCCCGACGGATCTTGCAATGTCTCCAGAACATTGCCCTCTTCGTCAATTCTCACCACCAGTCCATAGCGCAGGGGTTTAGGGCGCATGAAGGCTGGCAAGCGTTGCACGACTTTGCGCAGGAACGGGCGGCCAGATAGAAATTCAACAGCCGGCGAGCGCGGACTGACCAGCCCCACCCAGAAGGTGCCATCGGCATTGCGGTTGATGTTATCGGGAAAGCCCGGAAGGTTTTGAATTATCGGCATGGCTTCGGCGTTCACACCGACTGGCACTTTCACCACCGAATAGGTGCCGGTTTCAACGACGAGGTAGTAACGACCGTCGGCGGTTAGTGCCAGGCCGTTGGCAAAACTCAGGCCGTCCAGCACGACCGTGGTCGACTTGGTTTGGGGGTCATACTTCAAAACGCGCCCATTTGGGCCGTGCTCCATCAAGTCCAGCAGAGATGCGGGCAAGGTTCCGCCCGAAGCTTCGGCGCCAAATTTGGTCGACGCGTCGGTGAAGTAAATCGTGCCGTCAGATGCGATGTCGAGATCGTCGGCGTAGAGAATGGAACTTCCATCATCAGTCTCATTGGCGAGCACTGTGACCGAACCGTCTTCGCCAATTTCCAACAGGCCGCGATAGGCGTCGGCAACAAATAGTCTTCCGTTTGGGCCAAATTCGATGCCGAGTGGCCGGCCGCCGGTTTTGGCGAACTCCTTGAGCCTGTCACTCTCCGGTGCCGACGGGTCATAGGTGAAGATCAGCCCGTCATGGGTTGGGACATAGAGCTTGCCATCGGAGGCAATGGCTATGTCCTCCGGCCCCGAATGACCATTCAGGCTGACCCGCGTCAGATTCTGAAGATCGGTGTTGGGTGCAAAATCGCCGACATAGCCGGTATTTTCGGGTGCCTCCCAGGCGACAGGTTCAATCGGCACCGGCCAGAACAATAGATAGGCCGATGCCAGTGCCGCCACGACGATGCCGAAGATCGACCTTGAAATGCGGAAATCGAACATCGCCCCAGCGTCTCGTCAGGTCCAGCCGCCATCGACCACATAGGCCTGATTGGTGCAAGCCGCTGATTCATCGGAGGCAAAGAAAAGCACTGGCCGCGCGATGTCCTCCGGCACCAGAAACCGCTTCAGACATTGATTCTTGAAAATGTCTTTTTCGCCCTCTGGCGTCAGCCACAGATCTTTCTGGCGCTGGGTCATGATCCAGCCCGGCGCGATGGAATTAACGCGAATGTTGAACTCACCCAAATCTCTGGCCAAAGAACGGCTGAGACCGAGCACCGCTGATTTAGATGCGGTGTAACAGGCCATGCCACCATTGCCGATCATCCAAGAGGTGGATCCCATATTGATAATCGAACCGCCGCCCAACTGCTTCATGTCGTCGACGACGGCCTGGGAAGCGAAGAACTGGTGCTTAATGTTGATGGCGATGCGCTCGTCCCAATATTCCGGCGTGACGTCTTCCAATTTGTGGCGCTGGTCGTGGGCGGCGTTGTTGACCAACACGCCAATTGGCCCAAGCGCGTTTCGAATCGATCCGATTGCTGCGCGCAGCGCATCGGTGTCCGTAACATCGCAATGTACGTACTTGACCGTATGACCCTGTTCGGTCAGCTCCGCGCCAAGGGCGTTGGAAGCTTCGTCCGAAATGTCGAGAAAGCCGACCCTGGAACCCTGTTCGGCAAAATGACGGGTGATCGATTCACCGATACCGCTGCCGCCACCGGTGACGATGACCGTTTTGCCCGCCAGGCTTGGATAGGTTGCGACGGTTGATTGCGTCATTTACTTGGTCCCGTACATGCGGTCGCCAGCATCACCCAACCCTGGAACGATGTAGCCGTTTTCGTTCAGATGGCTGTCGAGTGCCGCGGTGAAAATTGGCACATCAGGATGGGCTTCCTGAAACGCCTTGATGCCCTCCGGCGCTGCTAGCAGGCATAGGAAGCGCAGGTTCTTGGCGCCACTGCGCTTCAATTTATCGACAGCCAGCGATGCGGAATTTGCTGTCGCCAGCATCGGATCCACCGCTACGACAACACGGTCACCCAAATCGGCTGGCGCCTTGTAGTAGTATTCGACGGCTTCCAGTGTTTCGTGGTCGCGGTAGAGACCCACATGGGCCACACGCGCCGACGGCACGAGATCCAGCATGCCTTCCAGCAGACCGTTGCCGGCGCGCAATATAGAGGCAAAAACCAACTTCTTGCCCTTCAGCGTCGGGGCTTCCATTTGTTCCATCGGCGTTTCGATGGTTTTGTGAGTCAGTTCGAGATCGCGCGTGACCTCGTAGCACAGCAGAAGAGAAATCTCCCGCAGCAGGCGGCGGAAACTGGCGGTAGACGTTTCTTTGTCCCGCATAATGGACAATTTGTGCTGGACAAGCGGATGGGTGACCACGGTGACTTCGGCCATGGGAGGAACTCCTGAATGTAACTTTGAAATCAGCTTAATACGCCGTGACGTTCAGGCAAGTAGGCCTGGCAGGGGAATCGTCGATCAGAGCGAATTATCCAACCGATTCAGCAAACGCGTGCGTGTAGGCTCATCCACAAAGGCGGCATGGAGCGCATTGCGCGTACATTGATCGATCATCTGACGGTCAAAACCAAAGTGCCTTTCGGCAATGTCATATTCATTCGCCAAATTGGAATGGAAGAAGGGCGGGTCATCAGAATTGAGCGTGACCTTGACGCCGGCGTCGTGAAACTGGCGCAACGGATGGCGCCCATAATCTGCAAACACGCCAAGAGCGATGTTCGAGGCGGGGCAAACTTCAAGAACGATGCCTTCACGCGCCAGTCTTTCGACCAGTCTCGGGTCTTCAATGCTGCGCACACCATGGCCGATACGGGAAACGCCCAAGTGGTCCAGAGTTTCAATGACATTTTGCGGACCGGCAAATTCACCCGCGTGGGAGGTCAAACCCAAACCGGCATCGTCAGCAATCTCGAAGGCTGCGGCGAAATCCTTGGTCTGAAATGCGCGTTCATCGCCGCCCATGCCAAATCCGGTGACCATCGGATGCGGGTTGGACGCCACGGTGTCGGCAACAGCCTCTGCGGCTTCCGGGCCGAGATGACGCACGCAGGTCATGATGATACGTCCTTCGATGCCAAATTCCCTGTTGGCATCATCCATGCCGGCGGCAATCGCGTTGACCAGATCCGTGTATCCGATTCCCATCAGCGCGGCGTGATCTGACGAACCGAATACCTCGCCATAAATGGCGCCATGATTGGCGAGCCGTGAAAAATAGTCGTAGGTCAGAAGGCGGTAGTCCTCAGGCTGCCTGAACACAGAGGCGGCGCGGTCATAGGCGCCCAAGAAAGTTGTGAAGTCGTGCCAGACATAGCGGCCGTCGTGGATCACGTCGTTGACGTCGATGCCGTATTTTCCTGCCAACCGCATGACCAGTGCCGGATCAGCCGCCCCTTCGATGTGGCAATGAATTTCAGCCTTGATCATGTCTATCCTCTCCTCCTGTGTTGCAAGGCCGCCGCCCTTCACAACATCGATTGACCATGTGGTCCTGCAGCAAGTCCCAGATGTGCCGCCAAGGTTTCGCCGATATCGGCAAAGGTGGTCCGCTTGCCAAGAAACCCAGTCTTCAAGCCGGACCCAGTCAGCAGCACGGGCACCTGCTCGCGCGTGTGGTCTGTGCCATGCCAGGTCGGATCGTTGCCATGATCCGCAGTTAAAATCATCATGTCGCCTTCGCGCAGCAATGCCATCAATTCCGGCAGGCGTCGGTCAAAGTGCTCGAGGCAGGCGGCATAGCCAGGCACGTCGCGGCGATGACCGTAGAGCTGATCAAAATCGACAAAGTTGGCAAAAACCAGATCACCGTTGGCCGCGTCCTTAATGGCTTGCAGGGTCGCGTCAAACATCGCCTCATTGCCGTTGGCCTTGCGAATGTCGGTAACCCCTCGGTGGGCGAAAATGTCAGCGATCTTGCCAACGGCGAAAACCCCGCTGTCATCGTCCTCCACCCGATCCAGCAGGGTCGGTTCCGGTGGTGGCACCGAATAGTCGCGGCGATTGCCGGTGCGCTCAAATGTGTCCGGCGACATGCCGACAAATGGTCGCGCGATTACCCGACCAATATTGAGCGGGTCCACCAGTTTGCGGGTGATGGCGCACAGCTTGTACAGCCGATCAAGACCGAAAAACTCTTCATGGGCTGCGATCTGCACAACGGAATCCGCCGACGTGTAGACAATTGGTTTGCCGGTCTGGATGTGTTCATGCCCAAACTCGGCGATGACTTCGGTGCCCGACGCATGCTTGTTGGCGAGAACGCCAGGCAGGTCCGCCTGCTCGATCATCGCGTCAGTCAGAGACTGTGGGAACGTTGGAATGGTCTGCGGGAAGACGCCCCAGTCAAACCGTACGGGGACACCGGCAATCTCCCAGTGGCCCGAGGGGGTGTCCTTGCCGCTGGAGACTTCTGCCGCGCAGGCCCAGCCGGCACTTGCTTCGCCCTCGAATTCCATGCCCGCTGGGCGCTCGCCGCAGGCCGCCTCGGCAGCAAATCCAAGCCCCATTTTTTCCATGTTCGGCAGCCGCAAAGGCCCCGAACGCAGTCCTGATTTATCTCCACCGCCATTGGCGCATTGTTCGGCGATATGGCCAAGCGTGTTGGAACCTGTATCGCCAAAGACCTCAGCGTCCGGTGCCCCGCCGATGCCAACGGAATCCAAAACAATCAATATTGCACGTGCCATGAATTGGCCCCCTCCGATGGTTCAAATGTGCCTGAGACGTTGATCAAGCTCAATAGCTGACTGAAACGAGATAGAGGCCATGGGCAGGGGCAACTGGCGCACAGGCGGTGCGGTCCCGTGCGGCCAAGGCGCTAGCCAGATCATCTTGGCTCCATTTCCCTTCGCCAACCGCTTTAAGGCAGCCCGCAAGTGAGCGCACTTGGTTATGCAAATAGGAGCGTGCAGTTGTGTTGATCTCGATCACGTCCACCCCATGTCGGCTGTGGGTGATGACATCCAGCGTATCGAGTGTCTTGATGGGGCTTTTGGCCTGACACTCGGTGGAACGAAATGTCGTGAAGTCGTGTTCGCCGAGCAGGATTTTGGCCGCTTGATCAATGGCGCCGACATCGAGCGGAACTTTGACGTTCCACGCCCGTTGCCGTTCCACCGTCAATGGCGCGCGACGTGAGATGATGCGGTAAACATAGCGGCGTCCAGTTGCTGAGAATCGGGCGTGAAATTCATCGCCGCAGGTGTCGCAATCGAGAATAGCCACGGTTTCACCGGATTGCCGCAGATGGGCATTCAACGCCTCCATCAGTCGAAACGGTTTCCAGGGTCTCTCAAGGTCGACATGGGCGACCTGACCGAGCGCGTGAACCCCGGCGTCCGTTCGTCCGGCGCCCTGGACAAGCCGTCCCGGTTCACCAAGCTTTTCCAACGCGGCTTCCAACGCACCCTGGACGCTGGGCATGTCATCCTGACGTTGCCAGCCCTTATAAGGGCCACCGTCATATTCGATGAGAAAACTGTAACGGCGCATATCAGGGCAGAACCGTTGAAATCGCCAATGGATTGCCCCGCTGAAATTCTTCGCGGTCGAGAGCCTTGGATCCAGCGCGTTGCAAACGCAGCAATTGCACCGCGCTTTCGCCACAGGCCACCGTCATTTGATCATCGATCAATTCTCCAGCAGCCGAACCGTCGCTGTTTTCGCCGCTTGTGCGCGCCTGCAAGATCTTGACCCGCACCAACTTGTCGCCGAAGGGCATTTCGCACCAGGCGCCGGGAAACGGAGAGAGACCATTGATGTGCCGCGCAACCTGCTCTGCGGGTAAATGCCAGTTGATCCGGGTTTCTTCCTTCTTGATCTTGGCGGCGTAAGTGACGCCAGCCTCAGCTTGCGGGGTCAGCGGCAAATCGCCGGCTTCCAGCTTTGCCATGGCTTCGACCATGAGCGGACCACCGGCGCTGGCGAGTTGGTCGTGCAAAGAACCAGCGGTTGTCTCTGGTCCGATCGCAATGCGGGTTGTGAGTGCAACCGGGCCGGTATCCAGACCAGCTTCCATCTTCATCACCATAATGCCCGTCTCAGCGTCCCCCGCCATGATGGCCCGTTGAATGGGAGCCGCACCACGCCATCTGGGCAACAGCGATGCGTGTCCATTGAAACAGCCGTGCTTGGGCGTATCGAGAATGGACTGTGGCAACAGCATGCCATAGGCGACGACGACAGCGACATCGGCGTTCAGGGCTGCAAATTGTGCGAGTTGTTCGTCGGCGTCTTCCCCCTTCAACGTCAGCGGGGTGAAAACCGGAATCTCCAGCTTCTCAGCGGCCTGATGGACGGCGGACTTTACCAGTTCAAGCCCGCGGCGTCCGGCGGGGCGTGGGGGTTGGGTGTAGCAGGCAACAATCTGATGGCCGGCAGCATGCAAGGCCTCCAATGTTGGCACCGAAAACTCCGGTGTGCCCATGAAGATGATGCGCAGCGCCATCGTTTAGCCGATGAAGCTCTTGCCGGACTGTTTGGCAATCTTGGTGAACTTGCGGATGACCATGTCCCGCTTCAGCTTTGAAATGTGATCGACAAACAGCACACCGTTCAGATGATCGTATTCGTGCTGGATCACGGTGGCCAACAAACCGTCGGCCTCGAGTATCTGTTGCTCACCATCGCGATCGATATATTTGACCGTGCAGGCCGCTGGCCGCTCGACATCGGCATAATAATCCGGGATCGACAGGCAGCCTTCTTCGTACACACTACGTTCGTCGGAAAAGGACACGATTTCTGGATTGATCAAAAAGATCGGGTTCCGCTCCGGTTCACGATCGGAGTCTTGATCGCTTTCACGGATGGGCTGACCGTCACCCGCTTCTTCCTCGTCTTCGGAACGCTGGGCGCAGTCGACAGTGAAGATGCGCAGAGGTTCCCCCACCTGAACCGCCGCCAGTCCGATGCCGGGCGCGTCGTACATGGTCTCCAGCATATCATCGAGAAATTTGCGCAGGTCGTCATCCACCCGTTCAATTGGCTGGGATTTACGGCGCAACACCGGATCAGGAATGTGAACAATAGGCAGAATAGACATGGCGGTGAAATAGTTGTTGGGCCGCGGCGGGTCAACCGAATTCGGCGATCGGCGCTGTGTCAGATTCGTCCACTGGCGACGATTCTTGCGCACGAAACCCGCGTTAACCTCGTCCTTTTCGTTCTCGTTTTATTCTCATCGCCGAATCAGGTATGAAGGGTTCATGGAACAGCTTCATTTGGAATTCATGCGCGTTGGCGACACCATCATCAGCCGCGGCGATGCTTTGCTGATACTTGCCGGTGTCGTGGGCGCTTGCGTATTGCTGCTGTTGGTGGTCATCTGGCGATCGATGGGACGTCGGCAGATGGACGAGGCAAGGCTGCGCCATGAGGCGGAGCAGCGAAGCAGAGATGCTGAGGCACGCATGGCTGAACTCATTGCCACTCAAAATGAGCTTTCCGGTCGCCTTGCCGCCATGCAGCAGAATGTCACGAATTCTCAGTCGGCTTTTTCCAAACAGCTTGATGAGCGCCTCGCGGCAGTGACAGGGCGTGTATCGCAATCACTTACCGACACAACCAAGACAACCCAGGAAAGCTTGACCAAGCTCCAGGAGCGACTGGCGGTGATCGACAGCGCTCAAAGCAATATTCAAAACCTGGCGCAGGACGTGGTCGGACTGCAAAGCATATTGCAGAACAAGCAGACCCGCGGTGCATTTGGGCAAAGCCGCATGGAAGCCATTGTGCAGGATGGCTTGCCGATGGGGGCGTTTGAATTTCAGACGACACTTTCCAATGGCACCCGTCCAGACTGTACCGTCAAAATGCCAAACCGGGCGCCGGTGCTGGTCATTGACGCAAAATTTCCGCTTGAAGCCTGGAATCTGATGAAGGCCGCCGAAACGGCAGACGAAGCCAAGTCTGGAGCGCAACAGTTCCGCCGGGACCTGGAAGTCCATATCAAGGACATTTCCAGCAAATACCTGATTGCCGGTGAAACCCAGGATACGGCTTTCCTGTTCGTGCCGTCGGAATCGATCTTTGCCGAAATCCATGAGAATTTTGAGAATATTGTCCAGAAGGCTCACAAGTCTCGCATTGTCATCGTGTCGCCATCCCTGCTGTTGCTATCGATCCAGGTGATCCAGGCCGTGCTCAAGGATGCGCGGATGCGCGAACAGGCGCATCTCATTCAGGGCGAAGTTATCAAGTTTGCCGAGGACCTGTCACGGTTGGATGATCGGGTACGCAAGCTGCAATCGCATTTTACCACGACGGCCAAGGACATTGACCAAATCCTGATATCCACCGACAAGCTCACCCGGCGGGGGGCAAAGATTGAGGCGCTGGAGTTCGGATCAGGTGCCGCTGCAGGCGGGCCGAATGAAGCCGAAGCCGCCCCAAATGAGGAGCCAGGCAAACCGTTTCTGCGGGCAATTGAAGGCGGCGATTGATCCAACCTTGAAGCGGCGCTCAAGCGGCGTTATTGCCGCGACTTGGTAAATGGCGTCGTTTGAGAGTGGCGTGATCCAGGATCACTTCATCAGCTTGGGAAAGAAGCGCCCAGTCCTGGCGCGGTAGTCCCGATAGGCCTCGGACAATTCGGTGCGGTCGAATTTGGCTTCCTCGTCGCGCGCCGCCACCCAGTAGGTCGTCACCATGGCTATCGGCGCGACAATAGCCCATGGGTTCCACGCAGCTATGGCCCAACCAACCCAATGCAGAATGTAGGATGTGTAGAACGGATGGCGCACAAAGCGATAGGGGCCGGTTGTTAGCAAACCGTGAGGCAGATTTTCGTCAAAGGCAGCCAGAAGTTTTGCTTTGCGTGACTCGGCAATCGTGCGCCAAAACAGCACCAGGCTCGCCAGTAACAGAACAGATCCGACTATTTGGGCGGTTTGTGGTTGCTCGAATGTAAACGCCAGATAGACCAGCAAGATGCCGAAGCCGATGACCAGGCTCGAGATGACTTTCGCACCTGGAGGCATCTTTTCGACATTGAAATGATACTTCACGGACCATGCCTGGCACGCGATCAGCAACCATCCAAGAAAGCTGGCAATTATGTCGAGCATTGCAGTTTTATGACTGTCTGTAGTGGCGTTGTTTAGACCATTTCTGCACCAATCGACGGCCCATTTCCAGACCTTGTTAAGCCTGTTGATTCACTTCGGCTAAAAGACTCGTTGTTAGGGTTACCACTGAATCCCACCCGAGTGCGGGCTATTTTGGAGCGTGAACGTGATCTGCGACAGGCAATTTACGACAACAAATGGACTGAGTGTGCGTATGAGCGACCCCGCGTCTCCAGTGGGGACCGTGGTTCTGTTGCATGGTTCAGGCTTCAGCAAGGAAGTCTTTGACGCTCAGTTCAGCAGCGATGGCCTGCGTAACCATCGTTTGATTGCCATTGACCTGCCCGGCCACGGTGCATCACGCTTTGCGCATGATCCAGCTGCGACCTATTGCTTCTCCGGTCTGGCGCTCGAAATCGATCAGGCGCTTTCCGAACTGAATGTCGACAAATGCGTGGTCTTTGGTTGGTCGCTTGGCGGTCACGTGGCGCTGGAGCTGGGCAAGATGGGCGCATATGTGCGCGGTGTGATGACCATGGGCACGCCACCTGTCTCGGGTGGCCCGCTTGGTCTCGTGCGGTCGATGCATTTTAGCAAAGCCCTGTTGCTGGCCAGCAAGGCCCAAATGACGCGCTCGGATGCTGAGCTGTTTGAACGCTATTGCCTGGCTGAAAAATCTGATGGTCGTTTTGTCCATACTTTGATGCGCACCGACCCTTTGCTGCGTCCGGCGCTGGCGAAGTCCACCCTGCATGACTTTGGTTCAGGTCAGTTGGGGGACGTCAAAAGAGCTGATTTTGACATTTGCTTGATCCACGGCGCCAATGATCCGTTTATCCGCACCAGCTATATGCGGTCGATCCAAGCGCCAAGCCTGTATCGCGGTGGAACCTTGATCTTCAAAAACAGTGGCCACGCGCCCTTCCTCGATGAACCGGGCCGTTTTGAAGCCTTGTTGGTGGACTTCCACAGTTACGTCCAGGTCAGTGCTCCACGTATCATTGAGACGCCACTGGCCGCTTAGGTTTTGCTGGCAAAGTGCTGCAGCCAAATTTCGCTGCGCGCCGCGTCGCGACCGTCATACTCGGCCAACGCAGCTTCCAAATCGCCTATTTCCCGGCTGTCCTGATCGGAACCGATGGCCGTCAGTTGCAACGTATACCAGGCCGTGATCCCTCCTTCCGGCGCATGGTCAAACTTTGGAAAGGAAGGGTTCAATCCCTGCCGCTTTTGCCACAGGTTCGGCAATTGTGGCTCCAGAGCAAACGCCCGCGCCAAACCCACCATGTCAGCGGCACCGCTCGCCAGGACGGCTTCGGCTTGCTGATGGGTTTTGATCCCGCCGGTCAGCATCAAAGGCTTTGTCGTGTGGGTGCGTGCGGCTTTGGCAAATTCGAGGAAATAGGGGCCGCTGCCAGATCCATCCGAGGCCGACTTGGCGCCTGGGAAATAAGTGCCGCCGGAAATGTCGATGAGATCAATGGATGTTTGATCCAATGCCGAGACGACCGTCAGCGCATCGTCTCTTTCAAACCCACCCTCCAGCATGTCGGAGGAGTTGAGCTTGATGGCGATCGGGAAGTTGGGACCTACGGCGGTTCGACATGTCGCAATGACCTCAAGCAGAAGGCGCATGCGATTTTCGATGGATCCGCCATAGGTATCGGTTCGGTGGTTGAACAGCGGTGACAGAAACTGGCTCAGCAAGAAGCCATGGGCTGCATGAATCTGGATGCCGCCAAAACCAGCTTGCTTGGCAAGAATTGCCGTTTGCGCGAAATCAGCTGGCAATTGTTCTATGTCTTTCAGGGTCAGTGCGCTGCATTGCAGGCCTGGCAGGTCCAGAGCACTTGGTCCCTTGGCATTGCTGGTCGGCGCGTAGGCAAGCGCACCGGCATGGCCAAGCTGAAGCCACAATTGACTATTCTCGCCTGCCGACGCTGCGAGCTCGGAGAAGCGATCAAGGTTTGAACTCCGGTTCAAAACGAGATTGCCAGGTTTTTCGGCAAAACCGGGATCGCCCTGTACCTCGCCGATGATCGACACGGCGAGACCGCCTTCCGCCCAGCGCTGGTAAAGACGGATTTGCTCAGGTGTCGGGTGGCCCGCACCATCCCCAAGCGAGTCCGACATGGCTGACTTGGCGATCCGGTTTTTCAGCACCACGCCACAGGGAAGTGTCAGAGGTTCAAACAAATCGGTTGGAGATGTCATTGTCGGTCCTTGAACGATCCATCGGTCACTGCCCTAACAGGAGATCAGGCTTGTCGGCAATTTGTTTCGCTGCACCGTTTGACATCTTTGCATCGTGTTGCAGACTGATGCTGCGTCCGACGATGTAAAACACTTTGGGAGGCGGAAATGGCTTATATTGATGGCGTAGTTTGTGCGGTGCCGACAGCTAACAAAGAGACCTATAAGGCGCATGCTGAGGAAGCGGCCGATGAATTCAAGAAATACGGCGCGCTATCCGTGGTCGAATGCTGGGGCAACGAAGTGCCGGATGGCAAAGTGACGTCGATGCCGATGGCTGTGCAATGTAAGGAAGACGAAACGGTGGTGTTCTCGTGGATCACCTGGCCGTCGAAAGGTACCCGCGATGCTGCTTGGGCAAAGATGATGGAAGAATCGGAATTCCTCGGCAAGCCGTTTCCCTATGATGGCAGTCGCATGATTTTTGGTGGGTTCGACGTTATTGTTGACGCTTAACCGACGTCGGAGTGTGTAACAATGTCTGATCAATCCTTGCCCCAAAGCGCTCTGCGTCGGTATTTGAAAACCGGCGTTACCGGCCACTACCAGGCCAAGGCGGAGCAGGGCTATGTTCTGATTTCGCCGCTCGCCCTGATCAACAAGACCCTGCTTGTCGACATGGACGGCCAGGTGGTCCACGAATGGAACCACGACGTTCCAATCGGCATGTATGGCCAACTCACCGATGAGGGTAATCTTTTCATGGGGGGCAAAATCCGTGACGCGACCTGGGACATCTTTCCCTTTTGGCCGGCGTTCAAAGGGGGCGAACTACGCGAAGTGACACCTTCCGGCGAAATCATCTGGCGGCATGCGAATTCGTTTCACCATCATGACCAACGCAAGATGCCGCATGGCGGGGCCATCTACCTGTCTCTGGAGAAAGTGCCGGACGAACTGGCCGACCAAGTGGTGGGTGGCCATCCAACCCCTGGGTTCGACATGTATGCCGATGTGATTGTTGAGGTGGACCGTGAGGGTAATCGGCTTTGGGAATGGCATGCCATTGAGCATCTCGACCCGAAAGAAGACTTTCAGGAAATCAGCGAGCCGCGTTGGGAATGGTGCCACGGCAACACTGTCGTGCCGCTTGGCGATGACCGTGTTCTGGTATCGTTTCGTGCCATCCACACAATCGGCATCATCGATAAAGCCTCTGGCAAGTGGCTGTGGAAATATCGCGACGACAAGATGGGCGGTCAGCACGACCCTCAAATTCTGTCCAACGGCAATGTGTTGGTTTTCGATAATGGCACCCAGCGACGCTTCAACGGTGTTTTGCCGTCAAGCCGGGTGATCGAGATCAATCCCAAGTCAAATCAAATTGAATGGGTCTACGAAGACCGCCCACCCTTTGCCTTTTACAGCCCGCAGGTTTCAGGAGCGCAGCGCCTGCCGGGTGGCAACACATTGATTTGCGAAGGCGTGCGGGGACGCGTCTTTCAGGTGACGCCTGACGGCGAGGTGGTTTGGGAATACATCAATCCATATTTTGGCCCCAACCCTTTTGATATGGACATCAATATGCTGTTCCGGGCCTATTTTTACACCGCCGATCAGTTGCCGTTTCTGTAGGCGGAGCGGCCATTAGGGAGGGGCGTTTGGAGGCACACCTCCCCGCTCGTTTCTGGAATGACAGCTAGTCCTTCAAAATTTGTTCAATAGCCTCCATGACGGCTTGAGCGTGATCGGCGTCCAAAGCGGCCGGATGGGGCTGGCTGAAGCGTCCGGCATCGTTGTCGAAATACCGTCCAGAAGCATCGACGAACTCGTCGGAGAGAGCAGCACGGCACAGAATATCGACGCCGATTTGCATGTCGTTGCCGGCGATGCCGAACCCTTCCATGACCATTTTTGAGGCAAGCAGAGAGCCGGGGTTGACCGCCACGACCAAGGGCCCGTCGGGCAGTTCCCGAGCCATTTCCTGCGACCAAATTGTAATCGCCAGCTTGCTTTGGGAATAGGCGTCCATGTCCGACAGACTGCCTTGGCCGGCCATGGCGTTGACATCAACTGGCGCCTGCGCGGCTGAGGACAGGTTCACCACCCTTCCGTCTTTGGGCAGGATCGGCAGCAAGCGGCGGGTCAGCACATAGGGGGCCAATGTGTTGACAACAAATCGGATGTCGAGGCCCGATTCAGTGCGGGTTGTTGGTGACTTCAAAATGCCAGCATTGTTGATCAGAACATCCAGACGGTCGTGTTTGGCCAGGATCTGCTGCGCCAGTGCTTCGACGTCTTCCATGCGCGAAAGGTCAGCAAGATAGCTCTCACAATTGCCGCCCAGCTCGGCAACTGCATTGGCCAGCTTTGCTTCGCTTCGACCATGCAGCAGGACAGTGTGACCCTTGTCGGCAAGCGCCTTGGTGGTGAGCAGGCCGATGCCGTCTGTGGCACCGGTGATGAGAATTGTTTTGGTCACTGTGAAATTCCTAAATGTTGAATTCGTCCAGCAGATCATCTGCCAGCCGCTTGAGGGTTATTTCGGTATCGGCCTGGTTGAACCGGAGGTTGAGGGCAACGTGATTGATGCCCAGGGTGCGCAATTCCAGCAGATAGCTGCGCAGGAAGTTTGTGCCTGACTGGAAACCCAGATGAATGGGGCGCGGTGCTGCGTTGGGGTCATCGAGCAAGTCGATATAGAGCGATTGCATCACCGGTTTTTCGATACGGATATCGTCACTCTCGCCGGCACCGCTGCGGCTGCGGCGGCGATAGTCGGCCACGACGCGACCTTGTGAGGTTGTGTCGCGGGGATAGGTCATCCAGCCGTCGCCATGCTGGGCCACCCAGTTGGAGTCCTGCTGACTGCCGCCGGTGATCAGCAAGGGCAGTCGCCCGCTTGTTGGTTTGGGCAGCATGTCCATTTGGCGTTGGGTCGCGCCATGCGCATTGGCAAATTGCGGACTTGGTTCTGCCATGGCGCGGATATAAGCCATGGACTCACGGAATCGCTCGCCCCGGTCGGGGAAGCTCATATTCAACGCCGGATATTCCTCGGGCCGGTCGCCGGAGGCGACTCCCAGGAGCAGGCGTCCCTGTGAAAGCACATCGGCTGTTGCTGCTGCCTTGGCCACATGGGCCGGGTGGCGCAAGGGCAGGATTATGCTGGCCACACCAAGAGCGATTTCGCTGGTCGCTACAGCCAGTGCACCGAGATAAACGAACGGATCAAATGTCTGACCGGCGTCGCCGAAAGTTGGCACGTTGAAAGGCACATCGCGCAACCAGACGGCTTTGAATCCCAATTCTTCCGCCAATTGAGCCCGTTCGATATGGCGTTTCATGGTTGGAATGGTGCTGTGTGAATAGTTTTCAATCGGCACCACGAGGCCGAGACTCAATTGGTTTGGTTTGAAAACCGAGTTGTACCCACGGTTGAGTTTTGGAAAAGATGTCTGCTGGGTTTTGTCGAGCATGTTTTGGATCTTCTTGTTCTGTCTTGGCGCGCATTCAATAGCGGACGAGGGTGCGGCTTTCGATGCTCTTTCGGATCGTTTTGACGTTGGCGTCTTCAACCAGGTCGATGGCGCTGTGGCCGATCGATGGACGACCGCGATTGTCATAGATATTGAAAAAGGCAACTTCGTCCGGCGTCATTTTGGACTGGTAGATCCACTCATGCCGTGAGTTGGCGGCCAGACCCATGATGTGGCCGCGGCGGTCTGGATAAATCAGGTCGATCAGGATCCAGTCTTCTTTCGCGACGCTTGAAGGGCGGATAAATCCAAGGGGTGCGCTGTTGATGGGATTGCCGATTGGCCGCCAGACATTGATGAAGGCGTAATGACCTTCTCCCCATTGTGCCGCCTCTTGGGCGCCCAATATATCGATCAGGCGCTTTTCCGCCCCTTCCTGGCTGTAGTCGCTGTGCACATTGCGCGCCGGTTTGCGATCCGAATTTGGATCATCTTCGCGCACCGTATGGTCGAAGATCTGCACCTCTTTTGCGTCCAGTTCATTGGTCAGGAGTGCGACGACTTCCTGGTCATATTTGGCCTGCCAGTCGATACCATCTGCAAAGGAGGTAACTTGGGTCGGGGCAATTGCAAACCCGACGCTGTCTTGTTCGAAGTTCGCAGAAGTTTGCTCTCTGCGTGTGTCCAGCAGCGCAACTTCAGTCTCTTCCAATTGAGGGGAAATCAGTTTTCCAACCACACCGCCAGCATCAATCTCAAAGGCTTGGCGGTGATCCTTGTGCACGTGGTAGTTGACGGTGCCTGTCGCGGTCATGGGGTTTCTCCAAATTCTGGTGTGCAGTGTGCCGCTCTATTGGAGGGAAAATAGACCTTGAAAAATGGATAGAAAGGTCGAAAATATGGATATATAATTCGGTTTTTGTATATAATAGAATGGACACCCAGAGCCTTCGACTTTTTGTTTTGGCTGCCGAAAAGCTGAACATCAGCGCGGCGGGGCGTCAGCTTGGCATGGCGCCAGCGGTTGCCAGCGCGCGTTTGGCAAAGTTGGAAAACACGGTCGGTGCCGATCTGCTGCATCGTTCAACCAGAAAGGTGAGCCTGTCGCTTGAAGGGGCAGAGTTTTTGCCCTTTGCCAGGGAAATATTGGCACAGGAAGCGGCGGCCCAGGCTGCTTTGGGGTTTGGGCCACAGGCGACGCGGGGCGCGGTTTCTGGCACTTTGAGGTTCACCGCGCCCAGTTCGTTTGCGCAACTGCATATTGCACCTATTCTCCCGGAATTCCTCGATCTGCATCCGGGCCTGTCGCTGGACTTGCGCTTGTCAGATGCCAGCTTCGATTTGATTGAAGGCAGTTTCGATCTCGCATTGCGCAACATGGCATTGCAGGACACCAGCCTGAAGGGGCGCAAACTGGCTGACGACCACCGAGTGCTTTGTGCTTCACCGGCTTATCTGGAAAGATTTGGTACGCCGCGGACGCCAGAAGATCTGGCTGCGCATCGGTTGATTGCCTTCAAGGATCAGGCAGCTCGCAAACTATCAAATAGTTCAGGCGGGGAGGGTGTGTTTGACCCCAGTCAGACCGGTGGGCAGCTGATGGTGGATGACGGCTTGAGTCAGAAACTGGCGACAATTGCGGGTGCAGGAATATCAATAAACTCCCAGTGGATCGTCTACTCCGAAATCGCCGATGGCAGTCTTGTCAGGGTATTGCCAGATTATACCGTGGACGACCAATCAGTGCTTTGGCTGGTCTATCCGAAGTCCAACGTGCTCTCCGCCAAGGTGCGCGTTTTCATGGATTTTCTGCTTGAAAAAATTGGGCATGATCCGGTCTGGGAACGCTGCGAGCGGCCCGGTTTTTGATCTGCTACGCGTCTCCGGTTCTCATCGCGACTAGGTAACACCATGAAATCAAAAAATAAAACCTTCTATTTTTTGATGTGTACGAATGAACTGCGGAGCAAAATTGTGCCTTCCTAACCGGGGTCTTTACACATCCAGCGACCCCGTGTTTTCATAATGTGGCGCGGTACGTGTTGCCGCGTGCATGGGAGGAACAGGTTTGGACCCGACTGATACCGCCGATCCGGAGTATTTTCACAAAGTCGTTGATTGCCAATTCGCTTGCCCCGCCCATACGCCCGTACCCCACTACATTCGGCTGATAGCCCAGCAAAAATATACTGACGCCTACCTGGTCAATTGGGAGAGCAATGTTTTCCCCGGCGTGCTGGGCCGCACCTGCGATCGACCCTGCGAACCGGCCTGCCGACGTGGACGCGTCGAAGAAGAGCCAGTGGCCATTTGCCGTCTCAAAAGGGTAGCAGCCGACTTCAAGGATGATGTTGCCGAGCAATTGCCAAAGGCCGGCAAAGCGAATGGCAAAAAAATTGCCCTAATCGGGGGCGGCCCGGCATCGCTGACAGTTGCCCGCGATCTGGCGCCCTTGGGTTATGCGCTGCACCTCTATGACGCGGAGGCCAAGGCGGGTGGCTTCATGCGGTCGCAGATACCGGCCTTTCGGTTGCCGGAAACCGTGCTCGATGAAGAGGTTGGATACGTGATGGACATGGGTGTCACCGCCCATTTCAACACCTATGTCGACAGCCTGGCAGACATTTTGGCTAAGGACTATGACGCAATTTTTGTCGGCAGCGGCGCGCCCCGCGGGCGTGATTTGCCCTCGCTTCCAGGACGCCAGGAGGCTGATGCCAACATTCATATTGGTATCGATTGGCTCTCAAGTGTGGCCTTCAACCATGTCGACAAGATCGGCAAGAAGGTCATTGTTTTGGGAGGTGGCAATACGGCGATGGATTGCTGCCGCACCTCACGACGCCTTGGTGGCGATGAAGTCAAGGTGATCGTGCGAAGTCCCTATGCCGATATGAAGGCTTCTCCGTGGGAAAAGGAAGACGCCATTCACGAAGGCATTCCGATCATCGACAATCATGTGCCAATGGAATTCGTGGTTGAGGACGGCAAGTTGGTTGCCATGCTGTTCGATCAAGTCGAAGCGGTTTACCACGAAGATGGCCGCCGCGAACTCAAGTCGACCGGTGAGGAGCCGATTCGTGTCGACTGTGACGACGTATTGATCGCCATTGGTCAGGAGAACGCCTTCCCCTGGATTGAAACCGATATTGGCATCGATTTCTCGCGGTGGGGGCTGCCGATCCTCGACCCGGAATCTCTGCAGTCAACTTTGCCGCGTGTGTTTTTTGGCGGTGATGCGGCGTTTGGACCTGAGAACATCATCACGGCAGTCGCCCATGGGCACCGTGCTGCGGTGTCGATCGATCTGTTCTGTCGCGGCGAGGATTTGAGCCAGCGCCCGGCTCCGTTTGTCAATCTGATGAGCCAGAAGATGGGTATTCATGAGTGGAGCTATGACAGCGAGACCACCGATGATGCCCGCAAAATCGTGCCATTGGTGGACCTGAAGGAGGCGTTGAATGACCGGGTGCTGGAAGTCGAATTAGGGTTCGATCCTCAAACCGCCTTTGTCGAGGCCGAGCGATGTCTGAACTGTGACGCCCAAACGGTGTTCGAAGCTGGCAACTGTATCGAATGTGATGCGTGTGCGGATATTTGCCCCACCAGTTGTATCAACTTCACGCAAAATGGACCCGAGGATGAATTGCGCTCCCGCCTGGCGGTGCCGGCAGAAAACTTGGACCAGGACATCTATGTATCGCAGACGCTGCAAACCGGCCGGGTGCTTGTGAAGGACGAGGACATGTGTCTGCATTGCGGCCTCTGTGCCGAGCGGTGTCCCACCGCAGCATGGGACATGCAGATGTTCTTCTACAATGTGGCCAAGGCCAGCCCAAATCTTGTGAGGGCCACATGAAGCAGATCGCGGGCATCAACGACTTCGTCGTCAAATTTGCAAATGTGAATGGCACCGGTTCTGCCAGTGCCAACCATCTGTTTGCCAAGTCGATCTTTCGGATGGGTATCCCCGTCAGCCCGCGCAACATTTTTCCGTCGAATATTCAAGGTTTGCCAACCTGGTATGAAGTGCGGGTCAGTTCGAAAGGCTATTTGGGTCGGCGCGGTGGGGTGGATCTGATGGTCTGCGTCAATCCGCAGAGTATGGAGAAGGATGTCGCCAGCGTCGAGCCGGGCGGCTACTTCCTGTTCGACAACACCAAGCCATTGGCACCGCATCTCAAGCGCGATGACATCACTTATTTCGGTGTGCCCCTGACCCAGATGTGCATGCGTGAATACGATACGCCACGTCTTCAGCAGCTGCTCAAGAATGTCGTCTATGTGGGCGTTCTTGCTGCCTTGCTGGATATCGAATTTCCGATCCTGAAGAACCTGTTGAATGACCAGTTCAAAGGCAAGGAAAAGCTGATTTCGTCGAACGTCCATGCGCTGGAAATGGGCTATCAATACGCGACCGAGAACTTTCAGTGTCCATTGCCGATCCGGTTGGAAAGTGGTGGCAACGTCGCGCCGCACATCCTCGAAAGTGAGCATATCTTGATGAACGGCAATACGGCCGTTGCACTTGGCGCGATCTATGGTGGAGCCACAGTGGCGGCTTGGTACCCGATCACGCCATCGACTTCGGTGGTCGACGCCTTTGCCAAATATGCCGAACGAATGCGCATTGATCCGGGCACCGGCAAAAAGAACTTTGCCATCGTCCAGGCTGAAGATGAGCTGGCTGCCATCGGCATGGTCATCGGTGCTGGCTGGAACGGCGCCCGCGCATTTACGGCAACGTCGGGGCCCGGCCTTTCGCTGATGAGCGAATTTCTCGGGCTGGCCTACTTTGCCGAATTGCCCGCCGTATTGATCGACGTACAAAGATCCGGTCCCTCGACCGGCATGCCGACCCGCTCCCAACAGTCGGACATTCTCGCCGCCGCCTATGCCAGCCACGGCGATACCAAACATGTGCTACTGTTTCCGGCGACTCCTCGCGAGTGCTTTGACATGACGGTGCAGGCCTTTGACTTGGCCGAGCAGTTGCAGACCCCGATCATCATGATGTCGGATCTGGATCTTGGCATGAATGATTGGATGTCTCCGCCGCTGGAATGGGACGACGATTATCAGATGCAGCGCGGCAAGGTGCTCGATGCTGATGGCCTGGAAGAGGCCAAGGACTGGGGCCGCTATGTTGATGTTGATGGAGACGGCATTTGCTACCGCACTTTGCCAGGCGCCCATCCGGACAGAGGCTCCTACTTCACTCGCGGATCCTCGAAAAACGAACGGGCGATCTACTCCGAAAGCGGCGATGATTATGTGCAAAATGTCGATCGCTTGGTGCGTAAGTTTGAAACCGCCAAGTCCTATGTGCCAGCGCCCAAGACGCATCCACCTATCAAGGTCAAAAAGCCGAAGACCAAACTGAATTTAGGCGCCGTGTTTTTTGGCACCTCTGCTTCGCCGGCCTATGAAGCTGTCGAGACACTGGCGGAAATGGGTTACGGCATCGACACGATGCGCATCAGGGCGTTTCCGTTTCATGAGAGCCTGGACCAGTTCATCGCCGATCACGACAGGGTGTTCGTGATCGAACAGAACCGCGACGGGCAGATGCGCCAACTGATCATGAATGAATGTCAGATTGCGCCGTCTCAACTGACCTCGGTTCTGAACTATTCGGGAACGCCGATTACGGCACGTTCCATCGTTCGCCAGATTCTTGAAGCGCTGGAAGCTAAAAGCGCCGACGTCGTGTCACTTCACCCGGAGACCGCCTGATGTCTTACCTGAAGCCCAAGTTCCGTCACCCCAATCTGCCGACCAACGCGTTGGGCTATACGGTTGCGGATTATGAGGGATCGATTTCCACCCTGTGTGCGGGCTGCGGCCATGATTCTATTTCATCCGCCATCATCAATGCCTGTTTCCAGTCGTCGCTTGAACCGCACAAGATCGCCAAGCTTTCCGGCATCGGTTGCTCATCGAAAATGCCGACCTATTTCCTTGGCAAAAGCCATGGCTTCAATTCTGTCCATGGACGCATGCCTTCGGTGGCCACCGGCGCGAGCCTGGCCAATCGGGGTTTGACTTATATCGGGATTTCTGGTGATGGCGACACGGCGTCCATCGGCATGGGGCAGTTCGTTCATCTGATCCGTCGTAATGTCAACATGACATATATCGTCGCCAATAATGGCTGCTATGGCCTGACCAAAGGACAGGATAGCGCGACGGCAGACTTGGGTTCCGTCAGCAAATATGGTGCCGTCAATCCCTTCGACGGTATCGATCTTGCGAGCCTTGCGATGTTGCAAGGAGCGGGTTTTGTTGGCCGCAGTTTTTCTGGTGACAAGGAACAATTGGAGCCGTTGATCCGGGCTGCCATGAGCCACCAGGGCTTTGCTTTTATCGACGTCGTATCCCCCTGTGTGACCTTCAACAACCACCAGGGTTCTACCAAGAGCTACGCCGAGACGCGGGAAAACCTTGACGCCATGCCGCTGGATTTTGTGCCGATGCGCGAGGAGATCACAACCCAGTATGATCCTGGCACGACCCAGGGGGTGACGCTGCATGACGGCTCCGTAATCCATCTCCACAAGGCAAGCCATGAATACCGCACCAATGACCGCACGGCGGCGCTGAATGCCGTTCAAATGGCAACACAGGAAGGGCGTATTTTGACGGGTCTTCTGTTTCTTGATCCCAATTCGCAGAACCTAAATCAGAACCTGAATATTGCCTCCAAACCGCTCAACGAGCTCGGTAAGAATGAGCTTTGTCCAGGCAGCAGGGTGCTTAACAGCATCAATGAAGGATTGCGCTAGGCAAAACGGCGCATCGTCGGTCAGTCGTCGCTCAGGCTTTTGAGAAACGTCACCAGGTCTTCTTTGTCCTGACTGCTTAGATTGAGCGGGCGCAGAAGTTGTTCGCCGTCTGCATGCAATCGTTCGGTATTAATTTCATTGTAGTGTGCGACAACGGCATCAAGATCAGCCAAGCTGCCATCGTGCATGTAGGGAGCTGTTTGTGCGATGCGCCGCAAGGAAGGCACCCGGAACGTGCCGAAGTTGGCATGGGTGGGGATAACGCTGCGGACTGCCCAAGCACCGGACTTATGCGGATCGTCACTGAATGCGCCATCCAATGCATACGGACTGCTCAATAGCGTTTTCAGACCGGCATGACGTCCGGCGTCAACCCGACCTGGACCCAGAAAATACGGCACGCCGGCATCGTGAAATTCGCCATTGGTGAAGTTGGGACCGCTATGGCAAAAGGCGCAACGTCCCTTGCCCAAAAACAGCTTCAGCCCGCGCTGGGCTGATCTCGGATAGGAAGACGCCGCCAACGCGTCACCTCGTTCCAGTGCGTCGCGAAAGCGGTCAAACGATGTGTTTCCGGTCATTAGTGTTTCCTGATAGGCCGCCAGCGTCTTGGCGACATTGACCAAAACCGTCTCGGAGGATTGGGTCGCTGCATGACCAAAGAGAAGCCTGTAGTCAGAAGCATACGGGCCTCTTTCCATGGTCGCTTTGATGTTGTCCGCCGTGTTGTCCATCTCGTCCGGATGCAGGATGGGCAACATGGTTTGCGCCCAAAGATTATCGCTGTCACCACCCCATCCAAACCACCTGTGAGCCCGCAGATTGAGCAGAGCAGGCGTGTTGCGGTCCAGCAGCTTTCGCCCCATGGAACGCGGCAGGCCTTCAGTGAAGTTTTGATCAGGCTGATGGCAGGTTGCACAGGACATGAAACCATCGCGTGACAGGATGGGATCTTCGAACAGGCGACGACCCAAATTGATTGCTCGTTGATTTCCGGAAACCCGGTTGCTCGGGTCGGGGGCTTGCACGGCGGGCCACGGTCCATGAGCCAGGGTTTGCTCAATCTCGTCCGGTGTCAAAATGACTTCGGCGCGGGCCAAGCCGGCAAGCAGCAACAAAGCACAAACCGCTAAAGTGCTCTTCAGCAGTTGCCGCATCCCGGTCACTTCACCTCAACATCCAACAAATAGGTGTTTGGCTTGGCATCATCGGCATTGCGCACTTCGATACGAACCTGCCAGAGACCAGGCATGTGAAAGACCAAATTGGACACGTTGAACTTACCGTTACCCTCGGCACTTACGACCGGGGCGTAATTCATCCCGTGTTTGTGCCGTGGCATCCAGGCATCGGCTTTGACAGTCAGATCTGACGCGTCGCCGCAAAGGATCAGTTCGACCCCGAAGGGTTTGGAAACGGTGATCGGTTCCAAGGTTGCAAAGATCTGCAGATCGGTTGGCTCTTTGGCGACCATCTGCGAACCTCCTGTGCCGCAAGCAAAGGCCGTGCCGGACAGGCCGGCAACCAAGATCAGGACAGCCGGTAGTCTCATTTGGTTGCCAACATCTTTTCGGCGTTTTGATAGGCAATCATGCGAGCAACATCATCGGGCAATTGGGAAAGCCAGGCACGGGAATATTCTGCATGGGATCCGACATAGTACCAGCGCTCCGGTGCAAACGTGTCGGTACCGACCATGAAGCGGTCGGGATAGGCTTTGAAAACCCTCTCCCAACGGGGGTCGAGGACTTCGCGGCTCGCCATATCCGAGCGGAAGGCAAGGTCAGACCACATGCGCGGATAGGTTTTCAAGGCGTCGGCCACCTCTCCGGGTGGGGCAAAGCCTGAATGGGCCCACAGCACCCGGGCCTCTGGCCATGTCTTGTAAATCAGGTCGAGAGCCTCGCGGTCGCCATGGTGGTGCAGGATGAGGTTGCGCTCGCGCGCCATGGCGATCATCTGCTGGACCACTGGCGTGAGAATATCGTCGCCATAGGCATGGAACTCGCCAATCGCAAAGTACTCGTATTTGGCCAGCCGCTCTTTCAGATAGTCAACGACCGCAGGATCATGCATCCAAGTGCCGATCGATCCACGTCGCCGATAGGGGCGTAACGCTGGCACAACAATTTCCGGGGCAGCGGCAAGCAGTTTTTGCGTGCCGTCATCATCCGAGCTGGAAACCAGGGCTTTCTTCACCCCGGCTTCGCGCAAGATCCGAGCCACCTCTTCCGGAGGTGTCAGCTGAACAGCATCGTGGCTGTAGTGAATGTGGGCATCGAAAATCGGTAGCTTTTCGGCAAAAGCGGGAAAAGCGAATACGAAAGCAAGGATGGTCAGGAGAACACGGGACATGGGGATTCATTTAGGCAGCGTTGTATTGNTCCACGAGGAAACAGCAATCTTGGGGCAAGAGCAAGGCGATCGACATCAATGCGACGCCAGGCCTCAGGCTTTGATCCGTCGGTTTCAACAAGGCACAAAGCAAACCCGTTGTTGCGGTTGCTGACTTTCTCTGGTTAGCGTGTCGACTTGGACAGACATAGGATTGATGCGTTGTTCGATTTCGCGGTGATTGTCATCACACTGGCAAGCTTGACGGCTTCATTCGTCAACGCCGCTTTTGCAACCGGTGGCGTTTACATCATGCTGCTGGCGAGCGTTTGGGTCCTGCCGGTATCGGCGGCCATTCCTCTGCAATCGGCCTTTGCCGCAGCGTCGCTCGCTGCTCGCATTCATTTCTTTTGGGAACACATCCGTTGGTCGATTGCGATTGTCTTTGTATTGGGATGCTTCATCGGAGTGTATTTTGGTGCCAGGACCTTTGTGGCGCTGCCGGAATCCACTTTGTCGATTTTGCTCGGGTTGGTTCTACTAACCTTGCTTTGGATGCCTAAATGGAAGCGCGGATTTCCTATCCGCCATCCTTTCTTCTTCGTGGGCGTTCTGCACAGCTATCTCGGTGCGCTGCTTGGGGTTGGCGGTGTTCTGCAGCCATCGATTCTGCGCACATCGCTGACCAAGCTTCAAATTACCGGGACTCTGGCGGTGTGCCTGCTGGTTTTGGATGGCCTCAAGGTCACCGCCTATGTCAGCTTTGGCTTTAGCTATTTTGACTACGTGCCGCACATA
>JABSRX010000030.1:0-5025 GCA_013214695.1 Rhizobiaceae bacterium
ACGCAACAAAAAAATGCGCCGGGGCAGACTAGCCGTTGCCGCTGTCCCGGCGCGTTTTGGTGTCAGGTCCTAGGCGTCAAAGGACGCCAGTGCCTCTTCTCTGAGCTCGCGACGCAAGATCTTGCCGACATTGGTGCGCGGCAGATCCTCACGGAACTCGATATATTTCGGCTTTTTATAACCGGTCAGATTTTCTGCGCAGAACGCCTTCAGTTCGTCCTCCGTCAGCGAATCATCCTTTTTGATGGCAAACAGCATGACGGCTTCACCGGTACTTTCGTCCGGCACGCCGACGGCGGCGGTTTCCAAGACGCCTGGATGATTGGCCGCAACGTTTTCAACTTCGTTTGGATAAACATTGAAGCCGGAAACCAGGATCATGTCCTTCTTGCGGTCGACGATTTTGACATAACCATTTTCATCCATGATGCCGACATCGCCCGACTTGAAGAACCCGTCTTCGGTCATCACTTCTTCGGTGGCTTCAGGACGTTGCCAGTAATTGGCCATCACCTGTGGTCCGCGAATGGCGATCTCACCGCGTTCGCCCTGGGGCACCTCTTTGCCGTCGTCGTCAAGAATAACAACGTCGACGCTTGGCAGGGGCAGACCGATTGTGCCGGTGTAGCTGTCTGAATCCGTCGGGTTACAGGTCACGCCCGAGGAGGTCTCCGAAAGGCCGTAGCCTTCGCAGATCGGACATCCGGTCACTTCAAGCCAAAGCTTGGCAGTCGCTTCCTGGACCGCCATGCCGCCGCCCATCGAAATGCGCAATTGGCTGAAGTCCAGTGCGGCAAAGTCTTCCCGGTTGGCCAAGGCGTTGAACAGCGTATTGACCGCCGGGAAGAGATGGAACTTGTATTTGCGTATCTCTTTGATGGTCGCGTCCAGATCTCTTGGGTTCGGGATAAGCACGACCAGGCCGCCGGCGCGCATCGACAACATGCTGCAGGTGACGAAGGCAAAGACGTGGTAAAGCGGCAGCGCACAAACGGCGATCATCTGGCCCGAAATCGGGTTCTTGTTGATCGCAGGCTGCATCCAGGCTTCGGAAGCCAACAGGTTGCCGATGATCGTCTTGTGCAGCAGTGTTGCGCCTTTCGACACACCTGTCGTGCCGCCTGTATATTGCAGAACTGCCACATCGTCGGGGCCGATTTCAGGACGGTCCAACGTCATGGAAGCGCCGGCTGCCAAGGTGCTCTTGAAAGGTATGGTGTCTTTCAGCGAATAGGCCGGGACCCCTTTCTTGACTTTGCGCATTACGAAGTTGACCAGCATGCCTTTCAAACCACCCAGCATTTCGCCGATATTGGCCAAGATGGTGTGTTCGATTGGGGTGCGGTCGATGACCTCCTGCAAAGTGGCACCAAAATTCTCAAGAATGATGATCGCTTTGGAACCTGAATCGTTGAGCTGATGTTCCAACTCGCGGGGCGTGTAGAGCGGGTTGACGTTCACGGCGATCAGGTCGGCCCGCAATATGCCGCCAATGGCGATCGGATATTGCAACACATTGGGCATCATCACGGCGACGCGGTCGCCTTTCTTGAGCCCCAGACTTTGCAGATAACAGGCCATCGCCATGGATTGGCGATCAAGTTCCGCATAAGTCATGCGCTTGTCCATAAAGACATAAGCGTCGTCATTTGCGTATTTTTTGAAGCTGTCCTCCAGCAGGTCGACCAGTGAACTGTACTGGTTCACATCGATTTCTGCTGGAACCCCTTCCGGGTAGTTTTTAAGCCAAATTCGGTCCATTTCCTCGTCCCCTGGCGGTAATCTTGTCGTCACATTGGACAATTCGGCGTCGAATGAAAAGTCACTGATTGCCTTATGGACAATCAAACGGCGCCGAGCCCTGCACTGCATATAGTATTATCGCATGAATAACCCATGGAATTTTATTTGTCGGCAGTGCGGCATTGACGATAGCTTATGGGCCAACGCCGCCATTGCGACACTTTGCTTTTGATCAAGTGGGCCCATGACCTCAATCGATCTGCTCTGGCACCCGCCGCTTCAGGATGCAGAAGATGCCCGCCGTCGCGCCCGGCGGCGCCAACCGCGATTGATTTTTGACTTTGTGGACGGTGCGACGGGTCAGGAAATCGCCGCGCGGGAAAACTGTGCAGCGCTGCAAGCTGTGAAGCTGCAATCGCGGGTTCTGATCAATGTCGAAGACCTGTCCCTGGAGACGGATTTTCTGGGGCAGAGTTTTGGCCGTCCCTTCGGCATAGCGCCTATGGGCATGTGCGATCTGTCCTGGCCAGGTGCGGATGCGGCGTTTTCCAAACAAGCGGTGCAACGGGACTTGCCCCATTGCGTTTCGACCGCGTCGTCGACACCATTGGAGACCTGTTTTGAGCGAACTGCGGGCCGGGCCTGGTTTCAGCTTTACGCCGGAACGGACGCGGCGCAAACCGACGAGATGATCGACCGGGCGGAACGCGCCGGATACCAGAATCTCATTTTCACCGTTGATACGCCACGCCTGTCACGCCGCAATCGCGATCTGAAAAACGGCTTTCAGGTGCCTTTTCGCTTGGGGCCAAAACAGATCATCGATTTTGCTCTGCACCCAAGGTGGTCGATTTCCACGCTGATGGTCGGACCACCCAAGCCGATGAACTATCAGACATCCAAACTGGGAAAGAGCTTCCAGCGCGGAGACAGCCGAGGTGGTGTTGATTGGCGCTTTCTGGAGCAATTGCGAAAGCGTTGGAACGGCAACCTGATCGTCAAGGGAGTCATGTCCGGTGCAGATGCCCGCCGCATCAAGAGTGCGGGCGCTGATGCGATCTATGTGTCCAACCATGGCGGACGGCAATTGGACAGCGCGCCGGCCGCAATCACAGCGCTGCCAAAAATCCGAAAGGTCGTTGGCCGATCCTATCCGTTGATCTTTGACAGCGGTTTGCGCAGCGGCGACGACATCGTTCGGGCATTGGCCCTGGGAGCCGATTTCGTCATGTTGGGGCGTCCGTTGCTTTATGCGCTGGGCGCTGGCGGTCCCCGTGGGTTGTCATCTTTCTTGGATTACCTTGAGGAAGACGTTAAGGCCGTCATGGCCCAGATTGGGGTGACCAAAATTTCACAGATCAATGCAAAAGCACTGATTGAAACGCATTCGGGGAATGAACATTCGGGGAATGAAAATGACTGAGCCCAGACGTATCCGAGGTGGCAACCTGCTGGCTCGTGCACTGTACGAAAAAGGCGTTGAGCATGTGTTCACCCTGGCTGGTGGCTTTTGCAATCCGGCGCTTGAAGGGTTCATGGAATGCCAGATGCCGGTGATCAATTGTCCGCACGAACAGGTCGCTGGTCATCTTGCCGACGGGCATGCGCGGATCACCCGCAAACCAACGGTATGTCTGGTTGGACCGGAGGGATTTGCCAATGCCGTGCCGGCCATGTTGGAGGCTTGGGGGGAGCGGTCACCGGTGATTTTCGTGACTGGCTCGAGCACCCTGAAACGGCAGGGAGCCGGTGGTTTCAAAGAGATCGACGATGTCGCCATCGCCGCTCCCTTGACCAAGTATTCGATTCAGATCACCGACGGGGAACGGATCGGCGAGTTTGTTGACCGCGCCTGGAAGATCGCTACCAGCGGCTATCCGGGGCCGGTTCATCTAAGCCTTCCCGTCGATATTATGTTCTCCTCCTTCGACGAAGATGCTGGCCGCGACGAGCGCCCGTTCCAACGTCGTGAAACACCGCCGCCGCGTGCCTGGCCGGACCCGCGCGATCTGGAGCCGGTGCTGGACCTGATCAGGCAGGCCAAGCGCCCCATGTTGATTGGCGGTCACGGGGTTTGGTGGTCGGGCAATGAGGGAGCTCTGGAGCAGGTTGGGCAGAAGCTCAACATTCCGATATTCAACGTGCCGTATCACCAAAAGCTGCTGGGAGAGGACAGCCCGGCCTATATGGGCCTGGCCGATGTGCACCAATATCCGCCGTCCAAATATGCGCTGCAGACTTGTGATGTCTGCATCATGGTGGGCGGTCGTTTGGACAATCAGATGAACTTTGGCAATCCACCGCTGTTTCCAGAAAGCTGCACTCTGGTCTGCGTCAACGGCAGTCACGAGGAATTGGATCACAACCGTGCAGCCGACTTTGTGCTGCTCAGCGACCCCGGGGCATTCTTTGACGCCATGTCGACGCTGAACCCGTTCGACAGTGCCTGGATGGAAGACAATCGCCGCAAGCGGGGTGAGTGGGTTGAGCGATCATTGGTTGACTTGAAAGCGGAAACGGCCTCCCCAGATTGGGGCGGCGATCAGATTCACCCGTTGGAACTGGCGCTCGACGTCAACGCGGCGATGGGTGCGAAGGACTGGCTGGTCTTTGACGGCGGCAATACCCATTTCTGGTCAGAGATCGCCGTCAATATTGCTGGCTGGCAGGGCACTCAACTGGCCGGTGTCATGCATCCCGGATCGTATAGCCTGCTGGGTGTGGGCGTCTCCTTTGCCTTGTCGGCAAAGAATACACATCCAGAAAGCACCGTGGTTTTGATCAGTGGGGACGGTGCCTTCCTTTCTGGAGGCTTGAGCATTGAAACCGCGTTTCAGGAAAACACGCCGATTGTCGTCATCGTCGACAACAATGGTGGATTGGATTGCATTTCTCAGCAGCAGGAACGTTTGTTCGAGAACGGAACGCACTTCGCAACAGATTTCCGGGACATCCCGTTTCATTCGCTGTTCGAAGGCATGGGGGGATTTGGCGAACTGGTCGAGACGCGCGACCAGCTGGGGCCAGCATTGGAGCGGGCGATTGCCAGCGGCAAGCCTGCCTGTTTGAACGTCAAAACCAAAGGCGTGATCAGCCCCATTGTGCTGGCCACCACCAGCAAACGCGACAAGGCATCCATCGAGTAATCCCATGGCAATCATATCCACCCATACCCTGAATTCTGTTGATGGCAGTCACGCTGGCAACATCCGGCTGGCGATTCTGCGCATTGGTGATGCAGGACAGCGTGAGCCCATTCTGACTGGAGAGACCGACGCAGGC
>JABSRX010000030.1:5035-15884 GCA_013214695.1 Rhizobiaceae bacterium
TGAGATGGTGTTGCAGGTCGGTGCTTACTTTGATCCGCAGGGATTGAACAGCGCGACCGGCCGAAATCTCACCGAAGTCGTGATGCGCTTCAAGATGCCTGATGTGACGGGTCGCTATCACATGCCGTTCATGCTGGCGCCGAACTCCTATAGCGTTTGGATGGCGCGGTGAGTTCCGGCCTGAACATGTCGCGCCGAATCCGGCGCAGTCCCTTTACAAGCAAGGTTGAGCAGCACGGGGTGCGGGGCTTCAGTGTGGTCAATCACATGCTGTTGCCGAAGGCATTCAAGCGCAGTGTCGAAGAGGATTACTGGCACCTGCGCGAACATGTGCAAATCTGGGACGTCGCGACGCAGCGGCAGGTCGAAATCAAAGGCCCGGATGCGGCAAAACTCGTTCAGTGGATGACACCACGCGATTTGACTAGGACCCAGATCGGTCAATGTCTTTATGTGCCGTTGGTTGACGGGCAGGGCGGGATGATCAACGACCCCGTCCTGTTGAAACTGGCGGAAGATCATTTCTGGTTTTCCATCGCAGATTCCGATGTCTTGCTGTGGGCCACGGGATTGGCCGAGGGCAAAGGCTTTAACGTTGATATTTGCGAGCCGGATGTTGCCCCTTTGGCCATCCAGGGACCCAAGGCAGAGGATCTCTTGGCCAATCTGTTTGGCGACGATATTCGCGCCATTGGCTTCTTCAAGTTTGCATGGGTCGACTTTGCCGGTACGCAACAGCTGATCGCCCGGTCGGGATATTCCCGGCAGGGGGGCTTTGAGATCTACCTTAGGGGCGGCTCCGCTACCGGCTTGGCGGATCAACTTTGGGATGCCGTTTGGGCAGCCGGGCAGGCCTTCAACATCGCGCCGGGATGTCCCAATCTGATCGAACGCATTGAGGGTGGTCTGCTGTCTTACGGCAATGAATTCACTTTGGCTGACAACCCGCTGGAATGTGGGCTGGCCGACTACTGTCACCTCGATGGCGACTTTGAGTTTATTGGCAAGCAGGCGCTTTTGAATGTCCGGCAAAACGGCATTCGCCGCGACATGCGTGGCGTTTTGTATGGCACAGAGCCGTTGCCAACGGTCACCATTCCGCTGCCCGTTATGGCGGGAAAACAGAAGGTTGGACAAATTACGTCGGGCATCTGGTCGCCGCGGCTCAACCGCAATGTCGGCCTGTCAATGATCGAGCGAGATCATTGGGCCTCGGGAACCAAGGTGAGCGTTGGTTTGCAAACGGGCCACAAGGTGCCGGGCGAAATCAGCCTTTTGCCCTTTTCATGACAGAAGAGCGATGAACCGCTGTGCCAGCTCCCTGGCCTGACGGGGGAGCGTGTCCAGGCCGCGGGTGATCACGGCGATGTGGTAGGTCAAATTCTGCAACACGGGCCTGGATTTAACGTCGCCGGATTTGACCGCAAGCGCTGCGGTAAATGGGTCAACGATTGCCAAGGCCCCGGTCGTCCGCACCAGCGACGCGGCCATAGGCATGTTGGCCGCGGTGATGCGAGAAGCCTGCTGCAGCGCCTTTGACAGGTCCGCATCAATGCCCATCATCTCGTCCGGATACAGTCCGCCAAAGGTTATGAAACTGTTCGATTGACACATCTGATGTAGATCGACGGGTTGCCCGTCATCAACCGAAGGATGGTCTTTGGGCAGCAGGCACACATAGGGCACGGTCTGGTGGTGAAGAATTTCCACACCATCATAAGGCGGTTCGCGACCAACAATGCCAAAGTCAAATTGCTGCATACGAACCGCGTCGATAATGGCAGGTGTGTTGCGGGTCGACAACATGACCTGCATATCCGGCTTGTCTTGCAAAACATCTGCAACGGCTTCCGGTACCAGTGATTGGGAAAGGCTCGGAATAACACCGACCGATACCACGCCATCGGCCGTATTGCGGATCGTTTGAGCCAATTCTTCCAGCCGGGTGACCCCGACAAACATGGAATCGACGGCGTTGTAAAAGCGTCGGGCCTCAACCGTGGCCGACAATCCGCGACCGACGCGCAAGAAAAGGGGAAAGCCCACCGAGCGCTCCAGATCGGCAATCAACCGACTGACACTGGGTTGCGAGACATGCAACAGCTCAGCGGCACCGGTTATCGAACCGGATTCAATGGTCGCTCGAAACGCTTCCAGTTGTCTCACATTCATAGCTTTTCTCGAAGTGAGTGTTTAAAACATTCAAAAAGCTTATACACCAAAAATGCGGGCATGGGCTACGCATCTGTCTCTAAAACATGGATGGGCAAAATGAAGGTCACGATTTTGGGTGCAGGGGCAATGGGTTCCGTTTATGCGGCCATGTTCGCGGAAGCCAAGGATTCAAGCCATGAGGTCTGGGTGATTGACGTGTGGCAGGACCATGTCGATGCGATTGCCAAGAATGGACTGCGTTTGGAAGGCGCCAGCGGTGACCGCACCGTGCAAGGAATCAATGCCAGCACCGACATCGCGGACGCGGGCGAAAGCGATTTGTTCATCATCGCCACCAAGGCTTCCGGAGTTGGCGCAGCCGCCCGCTCAATCGCCCCGTTTATCAAAGACGATACGCTGGTTTTGACGATCCAGAATGGTCTGGGCGCTGGGGAACGCATTGCGCAGTTTATGCCGACGGACAATGTCCTGCTGGGTGTTGCGGAAGGCTTTGGCGCATCGATGAAGGCACCCGGTCACGCCCATCACAACGCTATGAATCTCATTCGCATCGGCGAAATGGCAGGCGGCAGTACTGAACGTTTGGCGCGGCTGGAGGCCACCTGGCAGCATGCGGGTTTCAAAGCACAGGCCTTTAGCGATATCCATCAATTGATTTGGGAAAAGTTTCTGTGCAACTGCACCTACAGTGCGCCCTGCACGGTCTTTAATCTGACCATTGGCGAACTGATGGCGTCGAAGGACAAGTTCGATATCGCGCTCGGTTGTACGCGCGAAATCCATCAATTGGGCCTGGCCAAGAAAGTCAACTTCTCGTTCGATGATCCGGTTACCTATGCCACAGCCTTTGGGGCGCGCATGCCCGGCGCGCGCCCGTCGATGCTGCTCGACCATTTGGCCAGACGGGCGTCAGAAATCGACGCGATCAACGGCATGGCTGAAGTGTTGGGTGCACAGCTGGGGATTGCCACGCCCTACAATCAGACGCTCTCGGCCGTGGTGCGCGATCGAGAGTCTCACTTCTAGTCCTCGGAGCTAGGCCGCGGTCGTTGCCGCTGTGGTTTTTGAGGCAACCGGCTTAGGCGCGGCAGTCGATTTGCGAACTTTCAGTTTGACCGGAAGCGTCATCACCGGTGCATCGGGATTGAGGTCGCCCTGACTGATGCCGTCAACAAGCATCTGAGCGACTGTGGTGCCCAATTCAAATCGGGGCTGCCAGACCGTCGTCAGTGCGGGAATGTAATGTTGAGCAATATCGACATCATCAAATCCCACAACCGACAGTTCGTCAGGCACGTGGACCCCGCATTGGTGCAGTTCTGAAATCAGGCCAATGGCGGTTTCGTCATTGGCGCATAAAAGCGCCGTTGGGCGATCTGTCATATCCAGCCACTTTCGTGCGGCCAACACACCGGACTGTAGGGTAAAGTCGCCTTTCAGGAACCAATGTTCGTTGACGGTTTTTCCAAGATCGGCAAGGGCTTTCTTGGTCGCGTTGAGACGAAATTGCGAGAGCACATTGGCTTCGGGGCCGTTCACGTAGCCAATCTTTTCGTGTCCAAGCGCCGCGAGATGTTCAATTGCCAGCCTGGCACCCTGGCCGTTGTCGGCGCGGACCGAAGGAAAGTCTTCGTGTGGATGCCATTCGCAGGCGAAGACGACGGGCACCTGTTTGCCGTTTTCGCCACCCGGCCGCAGCAGATCTTGGGGCAGCGATCCGTCCAGGACAATGACGCCGTCGGCGCGTGAGGGATGCACATATTCGCGGATGAAGTCCAAGCGTGTTCCCGATTGCATCGTGTCGACCATCAGGATGCTCAACCCTTTGCTCGACAGGGTCGCTTCGATGCCGGCGAGTATTTGCGAAAAGAACGGATTGCCAAGATTTGGCACCAACACGACCACGGCTCCGGTGCGGCGGCTGCGCAGGTTCCGGGCTGCAACATTGATCCGATATCCGGTTGCGGCGGCTGCGGCTAGAACGGCCTCACGCGTTGATTTTGCAACAGATTCTGGTTTGCTGAGCGCACGACTGACCGTTGCAGTGGATACGCCTGCGACCCGGGCAACGTCGATGATTTTTGGTGCACTTTTCTGTTTCATCGATCCAAATGACTGGCTCAAAATCCGCCTTTGCACAGCTGCCAATAAAGGGTCTTGACAGGCTGCGCCGTTGCCGCCACGCTATATGTAATCGATTACAATTGCAATCGGGTGATCCAAATGCGGAATCAGGCGGAGTGGTTTTAATCGATTTAGTAGGCTTCTCAGTAGGTCAGCTAAAATGAAACTTGCGACCAATCACGCATTGTTGGTTGGCGCATCGGGAGGAATAACAATGAAAGTTTTGAAGAAACTGCTCGCATGCAGTGCTGCCGCAGTCGTGTCGACTGCAGCGGTTGCAACTGAGCTTGAAGTGACCCACTGGTGGACTTCAGGTGGTGAGGCTGCTGCGGTGGCTGAATTTGCCAAGGCGTTCAATGATGGTGGTGACACTTGGGTTGACGGCGCGATCGCTGGTTCTGGGGGTGTTGCCCGTCCAATCATCATCAGCCGCATCATTGGTGGCGACCCAATGGGTGCCACTCAGTTGAACCACGGTCGTCAGGCTGAAGAGCTGGTTGAGGCCGGCCTGATGCTCGACCTGACCGACGTTGCTGAAAAAGAAGGCTGGCGCGACCTGGTCAACCCAGTACGCCTGCTCGACAGCTGCACACTGGACGGCAAGGTTTACTGCGTGCCGGTCAACATTCACTCACCACAGTGGATCTGGCTGAGCCATGCCGCCTATGAGAAGGCTGGTGTTCCTGTACCATCCAACTGGGACGAGTTCGTTGCTTCTGCGCCTAAACTGCGTGAAGCAGGCATCGTGCCTCTCGCCATGGGCCAGCAGCCCTGGCAGACTCAGTTGGCGTTCGACACACTGATGGTCGCCGTCGGTGGTCAGGACCTCTACGTCAAAATCCTCAACGGTAAAGACGCTGACGCTGCCGGAAGTGCAGAAGCTGCTAAGGTTTTTGAAGCTTATGCAAACGCCCGTGCACTGTCTGATGGCTCAAACGTCAACGACTGGAACCAGGCAACCAACATGGTCATCACCGCTAAAGCCGGTGGTCAGATCATGGGTGACTGGGCACAGGGTGAATTCCAGGTGGCCAAGCAGGTCGCTGGCAAGGACTACACCTGCCTGCCAGGTTTGGGTGTCAACGAAGTGATCGCCACTGGTGGTGATGCCTTCTACTTCCCGAAAAGCGATGACCCAGAAATCACCGCTGCTCAGAAGCGCATGGCTTCGCAGATGATTTCGAAAACCGTTCAGGTTGCCTTCAACCTGAAAAAGGGTTCGCTGCCAATTCGTGGCGACGTTGATCTCTCCGCAGCCAACGACTGCATGAAGAAGGGTCTGAAGATCCTGGCTTCCGGCGCCATCCTGCCGGACGGTGTGAACGCGTTCTCCGCTGATACGCAGGGTCAGATTCAGGACCTGATGGTTGAGTTCTGGAACAACAAGTCGATCACACCGGAAGACGCTCAAAAGCGCTACGTTGCGATCATTTCAGACGCTGACTAAGCTAAACGCATAAACAAGCCGGTTCGCCTTTCAAGGCGAGCCGGCAATTCTGCGTCAGGGGAGGACAAGCAGAATGTCGGAAGCCAAACGTCCGGTACAATTGTTCCGGAACATGAGTGCCAAGA
Source organism: Rhizobiaceae bacterium (assembly GCA_013214695.1). Taxonomy (GTDB): domain Bacteria; phylum Pseudomonadota; class Alphaproteobacteria; order Rhizobiales; family Rhizobiaceae; genus Pseudahrensia. The sequence goes on from JABSRX010000030.1 coordinate 10,907, forward strand.
TCGCCGCCATACCGATGATTTTGACCGCGTTGGTCATCTTCGTGGGATGTACCATTTGGACGATTGTCCACTCATTCACAAAATCCAAGCTGTTGCCGAACACCCGCTGGGTGGGCTTTGACCAATACGAGCGCCTGTTCTCCCAAAACCGCTGGCTGATCTCGATTGAAAACATTGCCATATACGGAATCTGCACGCTCATTTTTTCACTTGTCATCGGCTTTCTTCTGGCAGCCATGCTGGATCAGAAGATCCGCTTCGAGGACACGTTTAGAACCATTTTTCTCTACCCATTTGCCCTCTCGTTCATTGTGACCGGGCTGGTCTGGCAGTGGGTGCTGAACCCTGAATTCGGCATCCAAAGCATTGTCCGCGGCCTGGGATGGGAATCCTTTACCTTCGATCCTCTCTACAATGCCGAACTGGTCATCTACGGCGTCTTGATTGCCGGGCTCTGGCAGGGGACCGGCTTGATCATGTGCCTGATGCTGGCCGGACTGCGCGGCATTGACGAAGACATCTGGAAAGCGGCCCGCGTCGACGGCATTCCCATGTGGAAGACTTATTTGTTCATCGTGATACCGATGATGCGCCCGGTATTTATCACCACCCTGGTGATCATCGCGGCGGGCATCGTCAAGGTCTACGATCTGGTGGTGGCGCAAACCAATGGCGGTCCGGGCATCGCGTCGGAAGTGCCGGCCAAATACGTCTACGACTACATGTTCCAGAACCAGAATCTGGGTCAGGGCTTTGCCGCATCGACCGTGATGTTGGTGACCGTTCTGATCATCCTGATCCCTTGGGCCTATCTCGAATTTGGAGGCAAGAAGCAAAATGGCTGAGCTTGATCCATCCGGCCCAAGCGGGCCAAAGCCGCGGCGCAGACTGTCACCGCGCAATATCATGCTGTACGGCACGCTGATTGTCGTTGCCCTGTATTATCTCCTGCCGCTCTACGTGATGATCGTCACGTCGTTGAAGGGCATGCCGGAAGTGCGGTTGGGCAATGTGTTCGCCCCACCGGTTGAGATCACCTTCCAGCCCTGGGTGAAGGCCTGGGCAGAAGCCTGTACGGGTCTGAACTGTGATGGTCTGTCACGCGGCTTTTGGAATTCGGTGCAGATCCTGATCCCCTCGGTTGTGATCTCGATCATTGTTGCCTCGGTCAACGGCTATGCGCTGGCCAACTGGAAGTTCAAGGGGTCTGAGATCTTCTTCACGATCCTGATTTTCGGTGCATTCATTCCCTATCAGGTGATGATCTATCCCATCGTGATCATCCTGCGCGAACTCGGTCTCTACACCAAACTTGGTGGCCTCGTGATGGTGCATACGATCTTCGGCATGCCGATCCTGACCTTGCTGTTCCGCAACTATTTCACGTCGGTTCCGGAGGAATTGTTCAAGGCGGCGCGTGTTGATGGTGCTGGCTTCTGGGGCATTTACTTCCGCATCATGCTGCCNATGTCGCTGCCGATCTTTGTTGTGGCGATCATCCTGCAGGTCACCGGTATTTGGAACGACTTCCTGTTCGGCGTCATCTACACCAAGCCGGACAATTACCCCATGACGGTGCAGCTCAACAACATCGTTAATTCGGTTCAGGGCATCAAAGAATACAACGTCAACATGGCGGCGACGATCCTGACCGGATTGGTGCCCCTGGTGATCTACTTTGTCTCTGGAAAACTCTTTGTGCGCGGCATCGCCGCCGGTGCGGTGAAAGGCTAACTATGTCGAGCGTATCTGTACGAAATCTGGATCTGAACTTCGGCGACGTCAAAGTTCTGCGTAATCTGAACATCGAAATCGAGAGGGGCGAATTCCTAGTGCTTCTCGGTTCGTCCGGGTGTGGCAAGTCCACGTTGTTGAACTGCATCGCTGGGCTGCTGGATGTCAGCGCCGGGCAGATTTTCATCAACGACAAGAACGTGACCTGGTTGGAGCCGAAGGACCGCGACATCGGCATGGTGTTCCAGTCCTACGCGCTCTATCCGCAGATGACCGTTGAAGGCAATCTGAGCTTTGGTTTGAAAAACCAGAAAATGCCACCCAACGAGATCGCCGAACGCATCAAGCAGGCGTCCGAAATTCTGCACATTGAACCGCTGCTGAAGCGCAAGCCGGCCCAATTGTCGGGTGGTCAGCGTCAGCGTGTGGCTATAGGACGGGCGCTGGTGCGTGACGTGGAAGTGTTCTTGTTCGACGAGCCGCTGTCCAACCTCGACGCCAAACTGCGTGCTGAACTGCGGGTGGAAATCAAACGACTGCATCAGCGGTTGGAAGACAACACCATGATCTACGTGACCCACGATCAGATTGAGGCGATGACCCTGGCTGATCGCATTGCGATCATGCGGGACGGCGCGGTGCTGCAGTTGGCAGACCCCCATACGATCTACAACAAGCCTGCCAACAAATATGTCGCCGGATTTATTGGTTCGCCGAGCATCAACTTTCTGGAAGGCAGTCTGCAGGACGGTGGCAAGAATTTCGTTGCAGAAGGCCTGGAGATTGATCTGTCGCGCTATGACTACGTCGACGCTGGCAAGGACGCCCCCGTCAGTCTCGGCGTGCGTCCCGAGCATATTTTGTTGGGTAAGACCACCAAGAAAGGCTGGTTCCAAGCAGAGCTTGTCATCGATGTGGTTGAGCCGATGGGCTCAGACACTCTGGTGTGGTCCAAGCTCGGCGACCAGGACTTCCGGTTCCGTGTTGATGGCCAAACAGAACTGAGCACGGGTGACAAACAGGTTGTGCATTTTGACCCCAAACGGGTGTCAATTTTTGACCAGGAGACTGAGCTGCGGCTCTAACTCCAAGACTACGACATCGCTATTTTTCTTGAACAGGAGACATCATGACTGATCTGTCCTACCAACTCTATTCGTCCCGAAATTTCCCGCCATTGGCGGACACGCTGTCCATGTTGGCTGATCTTGGCTACGCCCAGGTCGAAGGCTATGGCGGTCTGTATGAAGACTTGGAGGGGCTTGCTGCTGCACTGAAGGACAGCGGTTTGTCCATGCCATCAGGCCACTTCGGTCTGGATATGCTGGAAGAAGAGCCTGCGCGCGTTCTTGAGATCGCGAAGGCTGTCGGCATGACGTCCATTTATTGCCCGCATATCGGCCCGGAATTGCGCCCATCGGACGCTGCTGGCTGGCGTGAATTCGGTGCCCGGCTGGAAAAAGCAGGTGCGCCTTATCGCGACGCTGGATTGAAGTTTGGCTGGCACAACCATGACTTTGAATTTGTCGCTCAGGCGGACGGCAGCATTCCGATGGAAGAAATTCTGGCAGGCGGCCCGGGTCTTTCCTGGGAAGCCGATATTGCCTGGATCGTTCGCGGCGGTGGAGATCCGTTTGACTGGATCGCCCGGCACGGATCGCGCATTGAAGGCGTTCACGTCAAAGACATTGCCGAGGAAGGCAAGTGCCTCGACGAAGACGGTTGGGACGATGTCGGACATGGCACGATGGACTGGAAAGGTCTTCTTGAAGCCCTGAAAGACACGCCGTGCTCGCTCTTCGTCATGGAACATGACAATCCCAATGATCACCAACGATTTGCCAGCCGCTCCATCGCTGCTGTGCGCGCCCTATAGGAATTCTACATCATGGCTAAATCAATGAATGTCGGCATTATCGGCTGCGGCAACATCTCTGCTGCCTATATGGAACTGTCGTCGCTGTTCAAAGGCATCAAGGTTGTCGCCTGTGCCGATATGTCAATGGCGGCCGCCGAAGCGCGTGCCAAACAGTTCGGCTTGCGGGCCGAAACCGTCGATGGGTTGCTGAAAGCGGATGACATCGACATCATCGTCAACCTGACGATCCCAGCAGCCCACTACGAGGTCTCCAAACAGATCATCGACGCAGGCAAACATGTTTATTCCGAAAAGCCGTTTGTTCTGTCGGTCAAGGAAGGCAAGGATCTGATGCGCCGTGCCGCCAAAAAGGGCGTGCGGGTTGGGTCGGCTCCAGATACCTTCCTGGGCGGCGCACATCAGCATGCGCGGCATCTGATCGATTCCGGGGCTGTCGGCAAAATCACCGGTGGCACCTGTCACGTGATGAGCCACGGCATGGAGGACTGGCATCCCAATCCGGATTTCTTCTTCAAGCCTGGAGGTGGTCCGGTTCTCGATATCGGACCTTACTATGTCACCAATCTGGTTCAGCTGCTCGGGCCGGTCAAAAAGGTTATGGCGATGTCTTCGACCCCATCGAGCCATCGCACCATCACCTCCAAGCCGCGGGCTGGTGAAAAGATCAAGGTGGAAACGCCAACGACAATTCACAGTCTTCTGGAGTTCGAAAGCGGTGCGATCATCACCATGGGCACCAGTTGGGATGTCTGGCACCATGGCCACGGCAATATGGAGCTCTATGGTGAAGACGGAACGCTCTACGTGCCGGATCCCAACTTCTTCGGTGGTGAGTTGCAGATGAGCAAGGGCAAGAAGCTGAAGGCCAAGATGCCGTCCTTTGCCCATGCGCTTGGTGTGCCAAACCAGAAACACAATCAGGGCATGATGGCCAACTACCGCACCGCGGGCCTGGCCGATATGGCTCTGGCCATTCAGGAAGATCGGCCCCATCGTTGTTCGTTGGAAATGTCCCTGCACGTTGTTGATGTCATGGTGTCGGTTTTGAAAGCTGGTGAGACCGGGCGGGCCGTCAATCTGTCGACCACCTGTGAACAACCTGCTTTCCTCGACAAAAAGGAAGCCCGGTCCATGCTGGCTCCGAAGCCGCGCGCCAAAAAATAGGGCCTGAAACCGGTGATCAAGAACCCGATCCTTCCCGGCTTCAATCCAGATCCATCCATCTGTCGGGTTGGCGATGACTATTACATCGCCACCTCGACTTTTGAATGGTATCCCGGGGTTCAGATCCACCATTCCAAAGATCTTGCCAACTGGACTTTGGTGAAGCGGCCGTTGGATCGGCAAAGCCAATTGGATATGCGG
>JABSRX010000298.1 GCA_013214695.1 Rhizobiaceae bacterium
TCTTCAACGTAGACACAGCGCGGGTCATTCTGCCAGCAGAACTGCTGGGCAATGATACCGATCCTGACCTGGATACGATCACCATTCTGTCGGTGCAGTCACCGGTGAACGGCACGGTGGTGCTGAACGGTGACAGCAGCGTCACCTTTACACCGACCGCGGATTACTTCGGCCCCGCCTCGTTCACCTACACGATTGACGACGGCAACGGTCTGCAGGATACGGCAACGGTCAACCTGACCATCACATCGGTCAACGACCTGCCTGTCATCGATCTGGACACCGGTTCGGCTGGCACAGGCTTCGCCACGACCTATGTGGAAAACGCAGCACCCGTCACAGTGGTCGATCCGACTGTGTCGATCACAGATATCGACCACACCAATCTGACCGGCGCATCGGTTGCGCTGACAAATGGCCAAATCGGCGATTTGTTGCAGGTTGGGTCCCTGCCGGCCGGTCTGTCTGCCGTGGTGAGCCCGGCGGCGGCGCTGACGGCGCCAGGCACCATGACGGTGACGATTTCCGGTACCGGCACGCTGGCGGAATATCAAACTGCCCTTCAGGCGGTCACCTATGTGTCGACCTCCGATAACCCCGGCGCGACCACCAGAACCCTGTCGACCACCGTCAATGATGGTGTTGCAAGCTCTGTTGCCGCCGTGTCGACCGTTGCGGTGACGCCGGTGAATGATGCGCCCGTTGCCGCAGCAGACGGCACCTATACGTTTGACGAAGACACCAATTTCGTGATCGGCGAGGCCGCTTTGCTGGTCAATGATACGGACGCCGAAAACGACGCCCTGACCATCCAGTCAGTCCAGAACCCGGTCAACGGCACGGTCACCCTATTGGGCGGCGTGGTCACGTTCACTCCGGACGCTGACTATTCCGGTCCGGCTTCCTTCGAATATGTGGTCCAAGACGGCAATGGTGGCTTTGACACGGCGACCGTCAGCCTCACTGTATCGGCGGTCAACGACGCGCCGGTGCTCGACCTGGATACCGGCTCGGGCGGCACGTCCTATGGCACAACCTTTGTTGAAAATGGTTCCGCCGTTTCCGTCGTCGACGCGACCGTGTCGATCACCGATGTGGATGGCAGTAACTTCGCGGGCGCAACCCTGGTGCTGTCCAATGGTCAGATCGGCGACAGATTGAATGTTGGTGGTCTGCCGGCCGGCATCACTGCAGTGGTAACGCCGCCAACCGCGCTGACATCTGCTGGATCGGTGACCGTGACCCTGTCGGGTTCGGCAACGGCCGCGGACTATCAGTCGGCACTGCAGGCGGTTACGTTTGAATCGCTTTCCGACAATCCCGGCGCAACGCCGCGCACCTTGTTCGTCACCGTCAATGACGGCGTGACCAACTCTGCCGCGGCCACCGCAACCATCGCGGTAACAGAGGTCAATGACGCCCCGACCGCTGTCAACGACGGCATCTATGTTGCGACTGAAGACACGCCATTCGTGATCGCCGAAACCGCGCTGATCGCCAACGATTCGGACCCCGAAAACGACGCCATGAGCATCCTGTCGGTGCAAAGCCCGGTCAATGGCACGGTGGTGTTGGGCGGTGGCAATGTGACGTTCACACCAGCAGCTGATTACAGCGGCCCGGCCAGCTTCACCTACACGGTGCAGGACGCGTTCGGCGCCACATCAACAGCAACGGTCAACCTGACCGTCAATGCGGTCAATGATGCGCCGACTGTTGATCTCGATACAGGTGCTGGAGGGTCTGGTTACACCACAGCCTATGTGGAGAACGCGTCCGGGGTTACCGTAGTTGACGCCAGCGTGACGTTGGCCGATGTCGACAGCGCCAATATCCAGGGTGCAACCGTGGTTCTGCAGAACGGTTTTGTCGGTGACCTGCTGGAAGTGGCGTCATTGCCTGCCGGTATCACGGCGGTGATTTCTCCTGCAGCAGCGTTGACCAGCCCAGGCACGGTCACGGTGACGCTCAGCGGCACCGGCACAATGGCCGATTACCAGACCGCGTTGCAGGCGGTGACCTATCGCTCGAATTCCGACCAGTTGGACGGCACCAATCGAACCGTCTCTGTCACGGTGACAGATGGCGCGGATACCTCTGCGGCGAGCCTGACCACAATCGCTGTCACACCAGTAAACGATATTCCGGTTGCGGCCGCCGATGGCACCTATTCCTTCAACGAGGATGCGGTTCTGACGCTTCCCGTTGCAACATTGCTGGCCAACGACACGGATCTGGACGGCGACACGCTGACCATCCAGTCGGTGCAGTCGCCGGTCAATGGCAGCGTTGTGCTGGATGGCTTCGGCAATGTGGTGTTCACACCAACCCCGACCTATTCCGGTCCGGCTTCGTTCACCTATACGGTGCAGGATCCGAGCGGCGCGACCGACACCACGACCGTCAACCTGAATGTGCTGATCCTCAATGATGCGCCGATTGTCGACCTCGACGTCAGCGGCGCCGGAAGCGGCTTCACCACCAGCTATACCGAAAACGGAGTGGGCATTGCTATTGTCGACACCGACGTGTCGATCACCGATGAAGATCACGCCAGTGCCGAA
>JABSRX010000299.1 GCA_013214695.1 Rhizobiaceae bacterium
CAGCAGTGGCCTCAGCAAGGCAGTGCTCCTGCTGGGGCGCTACAGCTTTCTCCCGATTATAAGAAACTCCAACTTGCTCTATTTTCATCGGTTTTCACTCAATTCTGGTCCAATTTGCTCGCGATTTCGGCCAGGATTCGACCGAGGGTAACCTCCAGTGCGTATGTCGAGCGAATTATGATGAAAAATGACCAAGATCGGCCAAGATTCGAGTTTCTTATAATCGGGACAAGGCTGTAGCTCGAGATCCGAAAAACAGGTTATTCGTGCCAATGTCACACGGATTTGGCGACATTTTTGGCCACACTTTTTATAAAGCGGTTCTAGCAGATGGGCAGCAAACACCCTGCTTTACTGTGTTTCAAACAAGCAAGTATCAGAGACATGTAAATTCGTATAAACTCGTGGTAATTCGCAGAATACTTTAATGATAGATGTGTCTGTAATAATAATTGAGGTAAACAAATGTTTATGATCATACAACTCAACACTCACACTCGTCATCATGCCCTTCTATCTTATAATCACACTCCTCAACACCACACAAAATCCGCCGATACTTCAATTTCAGCTTGCCATGCTTGGTGCACAGTTCACCGTGAGCAAGAATCTGTCCATCATCAGTGATAACATCACAATACGCTTTGTGGCTATTATGCTGTTTTGCCCCAGCATACGTTCTCTTACCAGCCTTCACCTCATTCCACAACGGCAAATACGCTTTCGTGAAGTCGTCATCGTTGCTCTGAAACCAATGAATCTTGTACTGAGGAAGTGAACCGTCGACTATTTCATTCAGAATTTCAACAATCATGGCCACGCCGAATTGCAACTCTTCAGTAGTATCATCTGTGTACGAAAGGATTATGAAATCATTAACCTTCTTTTTTTTCATGTTCATACGCTTGTGGGGAGCCAAATGACCAACAATAAATAACTCCACATCCCTTTCCGGTTGCTTTAACTCTGGTAGCAAATCGACCTGCTGACCTACATTCATGACTAACTCATCAGGCAGATCAATCGATGGTAAAAATGAGGCAGCATCAACCATAATGTGTTCAGACTCTCTCAGATGTTCATTCAATTCCTTCTGTATATGTCTGCGCTTTGTTTTCTTCGCATTCGCCACGTCCGGTAGATCTTTCTTGAACGCATTGGTAGCACGTTCCTGCAATACAACAGCATAGGACATAGATATCACTTAGACATACTGATACAAAGCAGTGCTGCACAATATGGATATTGTCAAACAGAAAAAATGAACATGGAAAGAAAATGCAGAATCAATCACATACCTTGTGACGTAGATCAGCACAGTGACCACAGCGTTCTTGCAGCGAAGTTTCCAAGCGCCCGAGTTCTCTATCCCAACATGCTTGCTGTATATCATCCATCAGTGTCAGTTCAACATATTTGTCAACAGTTTTGTGTAACTCATTTAGATCCATGTCTCTAGGCTGGATTGCTGCTACTTGTGTTGACCAAACCTTACGAGCATCAGCAACAGAACAGACAACATAACCGTCTTCTGGAAACCAACACTCCGGATCCGATCGTTTACTTGTTTGCAGATCCTTTTTTGCGAAACAGAGCACATTTTCACCAGACTCGTCCCGCTCGAATTTGAAACACATCGGTTGACTAATTGCTTTGTAAGGCGGCATGATGTCATCCACCAATCCCTTGAAATCTAGTAGTGTGTGCACAGGCTTGACGATTGGTTTTTGCCCCTCGAATAAGCCACACTCTGCAATCGCTGAAGCCAGGTTATCAAAGCTTAGGATATCACGGTTACGTAGAAACTCCGCGAGTTTGCTGAACAACTGATCAATGTCCTCATGTGTGTGGCCCTTGGGCAGAAACGAAATCTTGATTTTGCGAAACAAACTAACCGCAACAAACATGGCAGCGAGCGTTAGCATCCATCGATTTTTGTTGTCTGGTGCACTGTCCATTTGCCAATAACAAACCTCTGGTAAATATCCGAGTAATGCTTGCTCTTGCTTGATGACATCGGTGATGATTTGCATATTGAGATTGGAATCACTCGGAATAGAATCGTCATTGACATAGCAAAGAACAGGCACATCACTCCCATGATTCAAGACACCAATAATATGATTACCTTGCATGGTTAGTGAATCAGTATCTTTCCTCGAACGTGCAAGTTGTGGTGAGTTTGTTTTCGCTTGATCCATACCATCAATGATGATGCTCATATATTTCTTCTTTGTTTGTGGAGTAGGTTTGATTCTGCCCTTGGAACGGTGATCATAGTATGATAACTTCTCGAAACGAATGAACTCTCGATGCTTGTCCTTCGTTTCCATGAGACGCTTTGCTACACCTTTATCCTGAATACACACAAGTTCAATATTTGTATTGTGAATATACAAATGTCAATATCTGTATTGTGAAAATATATCAATGTCAATATCTGTATTGTGAAAATATACAAATGTCAATACCTGTATTGTGAAAATATACAAATGTCAATATCTGTATTGTGAAAATATACAAATGTCAATATCTGT
>JABSRX010000300.1 GCA_013214695.1 Rhizobiaceae bacterium
GATCGGAACTGATGGTGTGGATTTGCCCGGCGGCGTGCCATGAGGAACCCGATGTCAGTTCGTCGCGCTCCAGCAGAATGGTGTCCTTCCAACCGAACTTTGCCAGGTGGAACAGGATTGAACAGCCAACAACGCCGCCACCGATCACCACGCATTTGGCATGGCTGGGCAGTTGCTTCTTTCCAGCGGTATCGTCCTTTTTGATGTTCAGTGTGGATTGCGCCATCGTGTCGGTGGACATGGGCAGGTTCCTCTCGGGTCGCGGTGGTGTCCTTTGGCTGATTTCTTAGGCCAGAAAAGCAGCGCGGACATCCTTGAAAAATTGAATGATTAGCATAGAAAAAATCTATGCGAAGCAATCTGAGAAAAATGGCCTCCCCACGCAGCCTTTTGGCGTTTGACGCCGCTGCCCGTCTGGGCTCGTTCACACTGGCGGCCGAAGAGCTGAACATGCAGCAGCCGTCGGTCAGTGCGGCGATCAAACAGTTGGAGGAGGCGCTGGGGCGCCAGCTCTTCATACGCGGCCACCGCAAGGTGCAACTGACGCCAGCGGGCGAGCGGCTCTATGCCGGCGTGGATCGCGGTTTGACGGATATTGAGCAGGCGATTGCGTCGATCCGACAGTTGGACCAGTCCGGTTACGTGACCCTGAACTCCTCCTCGGCCTTTTCCTACTACTGGATGATCCCACGGCTCAACGATCTCCATGCTCAATATCCCGAAATTGATCTGCGTATGCAGACCAGCGATCGCGAACCCGATTTGGACGTTGAAAATATTGATCTTGCCATAAGGCTAGGCGATGGCAATTATCCTGGATATCACAGCGCCCGCATTGCCGATGAGGTGATCGTACCGGTGGCCAGCCCGGCGGTTGTCGCGGCGGCCAAGGCCAATGGTATGGCAGCCATTCGCGATCTGGCCGCGGAGCGTCTCATCCATCTGGAGGAGCCGATCCGCGTGCGTCCCACCTGGCGGCAATGGTTTGCCCATCACGGTCTTGAGGAGGTGGCGCCGCGTGCCGGCCTGCGGTTCAACGATTATGCGATGGTGCTGCAGGCGGCGGTATCCGGTGAAGGCTTTGCCTTTGGCTGGCAGCACATTGTGCGGAACCTGGTCGAGCGCGGGCTGTTAGCGGCGCAGTCAGACTGGGCCTGGCGCACCGGCAACGGCATCTATCTCGTCTGGTCGGCAACGCGCACATTGTCGCCTCAAGCGGCCAACGTGCGCGACTGGATTGTTTCCGTGGCAGATCAGACGCAGGACCGGCTCTAGCTGGCCGGGCAGGGGGTGCCTGCCGCCGACCACATCATCAGCGCGTCCATGGTTTCCTGCAGCGAATGCGGCGCCGGCTCCCGGTTGCCGCCGGGCGCCCACGCCCAGTGCAGGATCAGGTCGTGATCCAGATGTCCAGCCACCTCTTTGATGGTGCGGTCGCCATTGCGTTGCGGATCCTTGAGCTGGTTGCAGATATAGTTCGACGATTTGCCAAACCACTCCGCTTCGACCGGCGCAAGCTGCCAGGCCATCGCCACTTTCGGCGCGGCGTGGGGCGTTGAATTGGCATTCGGATCAGGCGCCTTCAGCGTCGTATGGCAGGTCGAACAGACAAGGGTCTCGGCACCTATGCGGCTTTCACCGGCATTGACATTCATGCCGTGGACCCGGGTCTTGCCATAGCTCGGGCCGGACCACATGGGCCGGTTATCGGCGCCTGTGTGGCAATTGGAGCAGCGCGGATGTGATGCCACCTCGTAGAACTTTTGCCAGGCCTGCAATCCTTCTTCCGTGGAGATGGAGCCGGGGGCAAATTCGTTGATCACCCGATTTGTGCCAACAGGTTCGGCGGCGTCGGCGGCAATCGTGACATTGGCGAGGAGTGCTGCAGCGACGGCGGTCGCGGCCAGCGCTGGCACCGCGGCAGCCAGAGCCGCCGGGCGGAGAATGTCAGAGAATTGAGTTTTCACGGTCTGTCCTCACACAAAGTCGATATGCCGGCTCAGAGGCAGCTCGCGAATGCGTTTGCCGGTGGCGGCAAAGATCGCGTTGGCCAGAGCAGGCGCTGCCGGTGGCACGGGAGGTTCACCAATACCGCGCACGATGTCGCCGTTTTCCAAACCCTTCACCATGATGTTTGGGCATTGATACAACCGCATGCCCTCATGTGCATGATAGTTGCTTTGCTCGGCCATGCCGTCGGCATAGGTGATCTCGCAGTTCATCGCGTGACCGAGGCCGAAAATAACCCCGCCCTGGACCAGGTTTTCAAAGTTCACCGGGTCCAGAACGCGGCCGACGTCGCAGGCAACCCAAACATTATCGAGCTTGATGCCGGCATCGGTGGCCGTCACTTCGACGACTTCGGCGACCGGCACGCCGAAACTTTCCACAAACGCGACGCCACGGCCTTTGCCGGGTGCCAATTCACCACCCCAGGAGGACATTTCGGCGACCGCCTCCAGAACTTTGCGGGAAACATCGTGCTTCATCAGCCGGATGCGTTCGGCCATCGGATCGCCACCGGCATC
>JABSRX010000301.1 GCA_013214695.1 Rhizobiaceae bacterium
CGAGCCCTTGGCAAAAGAGCATTGTTCGGCTACTAAGCCGCGTCGACATGCGCAGACAAAATAACGGAGCGCGCGCGACCGCTCTCAAAATTGGATACAACCCGATATGACCACCGTACTCATTGTCATTCACATCATGCTTGTTCTGGCACTTATCGTGCTTGTGCTTTTGCAGCGTTCCGAAGGCGGCGCGCTTGGCATCGGCGGTGGTGGCGGCGGTGGCGGCGGCGGTGGCGGCTTCATGTCAGCCCGCGGCGCGGCAGATGCCTTGACCAAGACAACAACCATCGTGGCAGCCGGGTTCTTTGCCACGTCGATTGCGCTCGGCGTTGTTGCGAATCAGACCAACCGCACCGAAGACGTGCTGCAGCGGATCGAAGGCGCCAGCCAGACTGGTGTCCCGACTGAGGGCGGAGAATCAGGCACAGCACCTGCTGGCGTGCCATCAGCTGACACGCTGTTGGACGACCTCAACAGCCAGGGTGGTACGCCCACACCAAGCACCGGCGTTCCAACTTCCGAATAATCTCGCAATATCAGCGATCACAAAGGCTCCGGTGGTCGACACCGGAGCCTTTTTGTTTTTCACGGCAATTCTAGTTTGTGCATAAACGAAAAATCGCAACTTTAGGGTTTGCGCAGCGCTGGAATAGGTCTAAATCTCGAATCCCATGGCGCGATTTGTTTTCATCACTGGCGGCGTGGTTTCCTCACTTGGCAAAGGCCTTGCATCGGCAGCCCTCGGCGCACTTCTTCAGGCGCGGGGCTATAAGGTCCGTCTGCGTAAACTCGACCCCTATTTGAATGTTGATCCGGGCACGATGTCGCCCTATCAGCACGGCGAATGCTTTGTCACAGACGATGGTGCCGAGACTGATCTGGATCTCGGGCACTATGAGCGCTTTACCGGGCGGCCGGCCAACCAGTCAGACAACATCACGACGGGGCGCATCTATCAGGACATCATCGCCAAGGAGCGGCGCGGCGATTATCTCGGTGCCACCGTGCAGGTGATCCCCCATGTCACCAATGAAATCAAAAACTTCGTCATGGACGGCAACGAGGGCTATGACTTCGTGCTGGTCGAAATTGGCGGTACTGTTGGCGATATTGAAGGCTTGCCGTTCTTTGAAAGCATCCGCCAATTGGGCAATGACCTGCCGCGCGGTGGCTGCATCTACATGCATCTGTCCTATATGCCTTATATTGCAGCGGCCGGAGAACTGAAAACCAAGCCGACCCAACACTCGGTCAAGGAACTGCGCTCCATCGGCATCCAGCCGGATGTCCTGTTGGTGCGCGCGGACCGGGAAATTCCGGTCGAAGAGCGGCGCAAGCTGGCACTGTTCTGCAATGTCCGTTCAGAGGCCGTCATCCAGGCGCTGGACGCCAAGAGCATCTACGATGTTCCAATGGCCTACCACAATGAGGGCCTCGATCAGCAGGTTCTGGATGCCTTCGGCATCGATCCGGCCCCGGCACCGCAAATGCAGGTTTGGGAGACCATTTCGCATAAAATTCACAACCCGGAAGGCTCGGTCAAAATTGCCATTGTCGGCAAATATACCGTGTTGAAGGACGCTTATAAGAGCCTGATGGAAGCCTTGGTGCATGGCGGCATTGCCAACGAGGTGAAGGTCAATCTGCACTGGGTGGAAAGTGACGTTTTCGATTCCGCCGACCCATCAGAACACCTGGCCGGCGTTGACGGCATCCTCGTGCCCGGCGGGTTCGGTGAGCGCGGTGCTGAAGGCAAGATCAAAGCGGCCGCCTATGCGCGAGAGCACAAGATCCCGTATTTTGGCATTTGCTACGGCATGCAAATGGCGGTTCTCGACGCTGCCCGCAATCTGGCCGGCATTGAAGACGCGACCTCCAGCGAGTTGGACGAAGAGGGCAAGTCGTCCAACCACGTGGTCGGCCTGATGACGGAGTGGCTGAAGGGCAACCAGTTGGAGAAACGCGAGGCGGCGGGCGATATGGGTGGCACCATGCGTCTTGGCGCCTATCCGCATCCGCTGAAGGAAGGCAGCCATATTGCCGAGATCTATGGCGCTACTGACGTCAGCGAACGCCACCGGCACCGCTATGAGGTGAATATCGACTACAAAGGTCAGTTGGAGAATGCCGGCCTGATCTTCTCGGGCATGAGCCCGGACGGTTTGCTGCCGGAGACCATCGAATATCCGCGCGATGTGCATCCCTGGTTCATCGGTGTGCAGTATCATCCGGAACTGAAGTCACGCCCGTTTGAGCCGCATCCGTTGTTTGCAAGCTTCATTGCAGCGGCTATTGAGCAGGGACGGCTCGTCTAAGCGTCAGCAAGTTTTCGGACAGGACCGGCTGCTACTCGCTCAGCGGCAGTTTATACAGGCGGCCAAAGCCGGGCAGGGGGTCGGTTTCGCCTGCCAGCCGCATGCAGTGCCAGGCCATGGCGTGATTGCTGGACGTCACTGGAAGGTCCAGTTCGTCTTCGATTTCAGCGACCACATGCATCAAGCGCACCGACGTGCAGGA
>JABSRX010000302.1 GCA_013214695.1 Rhizobiaceae bacterium
GATCGCCATGGAAAGCGCTTTGCCGACGTTAGGATCTGTCAGGAATGGATGTGCGTTGGCAGTGGTTGACCGTGCGTCGCCCAGAGCCGGATCAGGGTTCGTCTGGTTCAGGTGCAGACGCTCAACGGATGTACCGAAAGCGGTCTTTACGGAACCGATGCCTTTGGCGGCCATTTCTTTGAGAACGTTCGGGTCGATCTGCAAGTTCCAGGCGTAGTCAAACTCACCAGTTTCCAGAACGGAACGGGCAGCCGAAGCAGCATCGCCGCCACCTTTGAAGAGAACTTTTGCGAAGGCTGGTTTGCCGGCTTCGCGATAGTTTTCGTTGGCGGAATACTGGATCACGTCGTTTGGCTTGAATTCTTCAACAACAAACGGGCCTGTGCCGATCGGGCCAAAGTTAGCTTCCGTACACTCTGGTGCCTTGGCGCCTGTGCAGTCTGCAAACTGAGCAGCCTGAAGGATGGGGCTCTCGGAGCCGACCAGTGCGGTATAGGGGAATGGCTTTGGCGCGTTAAAGGTGATCTTGATTGTCAGATCGTCAACGGCTTCAACGTTTTTGACGCCATCGAAATAGCTCAACTGGGCGCAGCCGCCGGCTGGATCCGTGCAGTATTTCCAAGTGAATACCGCATCATTGGCGGTCAGTGCTGAGCCATCGGACCATTTGACGCCTTCCTTCAATTTCCAGGTGATGGACGTCAGGTCAGCTGCAACGCCGCCATTTTCCACGGTTGGAATGCCATCGGCCAGCCAGGGAACCATCTTGCCGGTGTTGTCAAACCGAGCCAGCGACTCAAGCACGAGGCTTGCGGATTCAACTTCCTTGGTGCCACCAGAAAGGTAGGGATTGAGGGTGGATGGAGCCTGCCAGTAGATGATTTTCAGCTCGCCGTCCCGGCCACGTTTTTCATGGCCATCTGCAAATGCCGGTCCTGCAGCCACTGCCACCGCAGCGGATGCAAGGAGTAATGTTTTTATTTTTTGCATTGAGGTCTCCCTTACTTATTTTGTGGTCGCTATGCGACCGGTTCTTGTGCCTGCTGACTCGCGTCAGCAATTTATCCGTTCGTCACCTCGCCATTGCAGGAGATGAAGACAAACTGATCCCTTCGTTGCAGGCAGCCTGAGGATGCTCTGCTGAATTATTTGTTCTCGATGATGTTGTGACGCGCGCATAAGTGTGGGTGTGGAACTCAATAGTTCCATTTGGGACAATGTGGCTGATAGGAGTGGCGTTTATGGTGGGCAGGCGTGCGGACAAAGCCTTCGCTAACCCATTCATTTTTAGCACCATTTGTGCGACGGAAGCCGTCGAATGCACTACCGGAATTTGAACTACCCACTTGCAACACGAACTCGTCATGAAGAGAGCCTAATACAAACCGTGACTTGTGCAAGCGCGAAGTCATGTAAAACCGTGACTTTTTATGAGCCTGGCGCACATGCCCAAGATTCGATGTCAGGCCACCCTGCATTTATATAATGCACGCGGCATTCGCTGGACTGTAGGGGCTGGCCGATCAGTAGTCCTTTTCGAGGAAGATGCCGATGCTAGAATCACCTTCTGAATCAACGGCTCCCTTCGCCTTGATATCATTGGTAATATCAAGATTGATCGTCGCTTCCTGACTGTTGCGACCGGCTTGTACGCCCACATAGACGTTATCGTTGATATATTTGCCTGCTTTGACGGCTGTTTCGCCATCACCGGAATCGACAACATCAAGATCGTCCAGTCCCGTGCCCCGTCGCAATCCATCCACCAGACCTGGGCTGGAACCACCTGTCAATTCGGCAGCGATGGAGGCGAGTTTGACGATCTGCGAGGGAGACAGATCATCAATCGAGCGCCCGAAGATGATCTGCGCTAAAACCTCATCCTCTGGCAGCTCGGGATTCGACGTAAAACTGACCTGAATGTCAGAAGCAGGGCCGCTGATTGTGATATAGGCGACTACATCGCCCGCCTCGGTTTCAGCCACAAGATTGAGGTCCGGGTCGAGATTGCCGTTCAAGGTGACTTCACCCTCCGTCAAATCAAAGCGCTGCCCCAAAATGGTCAGTCTACCACGCCGCAATTCGAAAGAACCAAGAGGAGAGACGTTGTTGACGGGGCCGGTGACCCGAATGAACCCTCCCAGTTCGGCGTCCAATCCACGTCCACGGATGAATATCTGATTGGGTGCGTTGATTGTGATATCAAGCCGCAGCACGCTGGGGCGCGATGTCGGCCTGGCCTTGGGCGTCGCTTGCTCCATGCGTTGCAGGGTTTGGGTTACACGATCGCTCGGCTGTTCGTGCTCAACCTCGAGAATCGTGACGTCTGAGGCAAAGCTCTCTGGAACCGAGATCTCTGTCTTGGACAGGTTCAAGGTGCCGCTGAGCAGCGGGTCGGACAGCAACAATCCTGTCAGCTTGAGCGCACCATCCAATTGACTGGAGAAGGACTGGCCGTCGGTATAGCGGGCTTGATTGAGCTGCATTGTCAGATTGGCAGGATTGCCTTCC
>JABSRX010000303.1 GCA_013214695.1 Rhizobiaceae bacterium
CTGACGAAGAAGTCATGGAACAGATCGAGCGTATTGCCGACAACAACGCCACTTACGAGACCAAAAAAGGCAAAGCCGCCAAAAAAGACCGTGTCACCATGGATTATGTTGGCAAGATCGATGGCGAGCCTTTTGAAGGCGGTTCAGACGAAAACGCCAACCTGGTTCTTGGCTCCGAGACATTCATCCCAGGTTTTGAAGATCAGTTGATCGGCACCAAAGCTGGTGATGAGCTGGAAGTGAAAGTCACCTTCCCGGAAGAATATGGCGCTGCGCATCTGGCCGGCAAGGAGGCTGTCTTCGACGTGCACGTCCATGAAGTTGGCAAGCCTGGCAAGACCGAGATCAACGACGAATTCGCCAAGACCCTTGGCCTGGATGATCTGGAAAAACTCAAGGAAGTTGTCAAAGGCCAGATCGAGAGCCAGTACGGCGCTCAGACTCGCCAGAAGGTGAAGCGTCAGTTGCTGGACCAGTTGGACGAGCAGCACCAGTTTGAACTGCCAGAAGGCATGGTTGAACAGGAGTTCGACAACATTTGGCAGCAGATCACCAACGACCTGCAGCAAGCTGGCAAGAGCTTCGAAGATGAAGATACCACCGAAGAAAAGGCCCGCGAAGACTACATGAAACTGGCCAAGCGCCGGGTTCGTCTAGGCCTAGTGCTTGCCGAAATTGGTGAGGCCGCAAAAGTTGAAGTCACTGAAGCTGAAATGCAGCAGGCGCTGATGCAGCAGATCCAGCAATATCCGGGTCAGGAGAAGGAAATCTACGAGTACTTCCAGAGCCATCCCGATGCGCTGGGTGGTCTGCGTGCGCCTATCTTCGAGGAGAAGGTGGTTGACCATATCCTGGAAGCAGCTTCCGTCGAAGACAAAGTTGTCACCAAGGAAGAACTCATGAAGGACGATGAGCTGCCCGTTTAGTCAGCCCTCAAAATTCAACGCTTTATTCGGGCCGCTGCAGAGATGCAGCGGCCCGAAATGTTTTTACTCGCACTTCAAAACGCGTTGACCTTTACGCAAATTGAAGTAGCTGCAGGTATATAATCTGGACGTGCTCGTTCCACGGTAATCCAGCACCTGAATGTTCGGGTCTCCAGTGGCGATACGCACGCTCTTTGTAATCGGATTTCCGATCCGGTAGTGCGGGCGGAACAATCGGTTCAGACGCTGTTTTCCGGTAAGTTTGGAACCAACGGTTTTAACGACCGGATCAGCAGACACCGGGGAGGCTTTGAAACCGACCGCCTGGCTGGTCGAAATCGCAGTCAGGGCCATTGCCGTGGCAAGCGCTGCTGCGGTTGCCGTTGTTGCGATGCGCGTTGAATAAGACATTGAGTGCTCCTCATGATTTATGCAGCTCAAATGGGCCGCTTGGGACCAACTAAGCACGACAAGTTGGCAAATTAAGTGCGTTCCGGCACATCTGCGCCCGAATTTGATCAACTCGTTATGACTTCAGTGTGAATTCTACCAGCTTCACCCAAAAGCTGGAGCCCGGAACAAGGGCCTCATCATTGAAGTCGTAGTCAGTGGCATGCAGCGGCTGCGCATTCGCGCCTTGGGTTCCATTGCCGGTGTATAAGAAACAACCCGGGCGCGCCGCAGCCATGTGGGCAAAATCTTCTGACGCGAGGACAGGTGCAATGTTGCCGTTGACCTGGGCGTCGCCTGCAAGCGCTGTGGCGGCTTCCATTGCACGTTGGGTCGGTTGTGAAGCATTGATCGTGGCGCGGAAAATGGTTTCGTAGCTGACCGTCGCCTTGACCTCGTGGGCCTGTGCTATACCTGCCACAATGGCGCGCATCTTGGCTTCAATTCTCTTGTTGACATCGGGCGTCAACGCCCGCGCGTCACCCGTCAGCTTGGCGCGCCCCGGCAATTGGTTGCGGTTGCCATTGGTGGTGAACTCAGTGACCGAGACCACCCCATTGTTGCCCGGATTGAGCTTGCGGCTGACGATCGTCTGCAGGGCACCAACGATCTGGGCCCCGACGGTGATCGCATCGACGCCCATATGGGGCATCGCGGCGTGGCCGCCTTGGGCTTCAATGTCGATCTCAAACAGCGCCTCGCTGGCCATGATGGTACCGACCCGCATGGCCAATTCACGGACCCAGGCCTCCAGAGCGGCCTTGGCGATGCTCATGACACCATAATTCGGAACGTAACGGGTGCTGGCGGCATAAGTGAAGGTGATCGTCGAGGAATTCGGGGCTAGAT
>JABSRX010000304.1 GCA_013214695.1 Rhizobiaceae bacterium
TGACGGTGCGGGTCTCGGCCGGGAAGAAGCCGTATCGCATCAACAGGGCGAAGGCGAAGAGCGCGAAGAACAGCAATTGCAACTGCGCCAGAATATGCGCCGCCGTGTAGGGCACGTAGTTCACTTCATAGGGCAGCAATGCATACAGCGCGGACGGGAACACGCCGATGAAGATACAGGCAAAGGCCGTCAGCCCCATGGCGATCAGCATATGGGTGGGTGCTTCCTTCGGCCGCTTGCCGCTGTCATGGGCGAAGAAGGCGAAATATGGGATCTTGATGCCCGAATGGCTGAGCACACCGGCCGACGCAAAGACCAGCACCGCCCAGACCCACGGATAGCGGTTCTCGGCCGCCGCATCGAGGATCAGCGATTTTGAGACAAAGCCGGAGAACAGCGGGAAGGCGGAAATCGAGGCGGCACCGATGATACAGAAGATCATCGTCAGCGGCATCGTGCGGTAGAGACCGCCGAGTTCCGATGCCTTCGATGTGCCGGTGCGGTAGAGCACCGCGCCCACCGACATGAACAGCAAGGCCTTATAGAGAATGTGGCAGAAGGCATGGGCCGCCGTGCCGTTCAGCGCCAGTTCCGTGCCAACGCCAACGCCAACGACCATGAAGCCCAACTGGTTGTTGAGCGAATAGGCGAGAACCCGGCGCAGATCGTTCTCGATCTCGGCAAAGAAGATCGGGAACAGGGTCATGATGGCGCCGATATAGACCAGCATTTCGGTGCCCGGGAAGGCGCGGGCGAAACAGTAGACCGCCATTTTGGTGGTGAAGGCGGAGAGAGTGACGGTGCCGGTGACGGTCGCAGCGGGATAGGAATCCTGCAGCCAGTTATGCAGCAGCGGGAAGGCGCATTTGATGCCAAAGGCCAGGAAGATCAGCCAAACCCCGAGGCTCCAGGAATCCGGACCAGCGCCTGTCAGTTTCTCAAAGGTCAGCGATCCGGTGGCCTGATAGTGCAGGGCAATGCCGGCGATCAGGATGACGCCGGAGCCGATCTGGATGATCAGGTAGCGCATGCCGGTGGCATAGGCACCCGGCGTCTTGCGGGCCCAGATCAGGAAGACCGACGCCAGAGCCGTGCCTTCCCAATAGACGAACAGCGAGATCAGGTCGCCGGCAAAGACCGCGCCGATGGCGGTTCCCGCATAGAGCAGGGTGGCGATCTGCTGGACCCAGTCGCGCACATGCCAGGCGTAGATCGCTGCCAGGAAGGCAGCCAGCGAGAAGATCAGTCCGAACACCACCGACAGTTTGTCGACCCGCATCATGGTGATCTCGATGCCGGCGAGTGTGGTCACCCCATGCAACCCCGGTGCGGCGTTCCAGATCGTCCAGCCGCTGATGATCGGAATGATCACCGTGACCAGGGCGCGCAATGTGCCCTTCGGCAGCAGCGGCAGGATCAGCGCGCCGAGCACAAAAAGGTAGACCGGTGATTGCAGGTAAGGCTGAACCGCTGACATCAGGAACTCAGGCATCGCCATGCTCCTTCACGTCTAGCTCGCCTGCCGGATAGTCTTCTGCGTCGATCACATCGGGCGCGTAGTAGTTTTCCGGCCGGCTGATCAGCTTTTTCAGCACCTTGGTGGCGAAAATGATGAAGGCGAAGGCGGCGAAACCGAAGAAGCTGTAGAAGCCCAACGTCTCCTCCACCTCGAGCTTGCCGTAGCGCAAGCCGAACATGTCGCCGAGAAACAGCATGGCGCAGAAGGCGCCCAGCGTGACGATCATGCGCATGATCACATCGGGCTTTTCGACAATCGTTATGGCCTTGCCCAGCCGGGTGAGATTTTCGTCAGACTTGTCAGCCATGATCAGGACCCTCCCGACAAAATGGGGGCGAGGAATGCCTCGATCCGCCCGGCATAGAAGAACAGAACCAGACAGCCGATGGCGGTCAGGCAGGGCGGCAGGACGCAAAACAGCGGCGCTTCCTTGAGATTGGCGCGGAAGCCCTTCGGCGCATCATCTGCGGTGGTGGCCTTAGGTTTTTCATCCCCGGCAAAGAAGCCCTGGGCAAAGACCGGCACGAGATAGGCCACATTCAGCGCCGAACTGAGCATCAGCACGCCGATCATGATCTGCTCGCCGGCATCTGCCGCGCCGACCATCAGCAGCCATTTGCTCCACGAACCACCGAGCGGCGGCAGGCCGATAATGCTCAGCGCGCCAATGCCGAAGGCGACAAAGGTGAAGGGCATGGCCCGTCCGAGACCGCGCATCTGGCTGATCTCGGTCTTGTGGGTGGCCACATAGATCGCCCCGGCACACATAAACAGGGTGATCTTGCCAAACGCATGGGTGACGATGTGCAAGCCGCCGCCAATCGCCCCCATCGACGAGGCCAGCGCCACGCCCAGCGTGATGTAGGACAGCTGGCTGACCGTTGAATAGGCAAGTCGGCGTTTCAGATTGTCCTGCTGCATGGCGATCAGCGAGGCCGCGATGATCGAGAAGGCGGCCAGCCACATCAG
>JABSRX010000305.1 GCA_013214695.1 Rhizobiaceae bacterium
TAATTACTGATTATGGTCAATATTCCAGGTTTAATCCTAATTATTATTTCAGATTATAATCTATACGGGCACCATACATTGAATAGCATAATTTAACAAAATTACATAAAAATAAATTGATAAATAATGGTGCCCGATGAATCTTTATATCCTACAACTTCGTTCATAATGGGGTTGGTTCTTTCTTCGGGGCAATCATGTAGATCAAGGACGAAATCGTTATATCTACTTATTTAATTAACGCTACACATCAGCGTAAGGTAGTACTAATGAATAGTATAACTGGAGAGTTGTACAATATCGAAGGTGTGATTACTTCAATAATTTATTCTTTTGGTTTGACTTACCCTTAGATTAATTTATTGGAAACTCAGTTACGAACCTCTTTAGGTATTTTAGGAGATATTATATTTATAAGAGAAACTTGAAGTAATCTAACGTAACTGAGCTCGCGTTGTGTTCGAAGATTAGTTGCAGGTGTGCCGTTATGATTTATTAATAATAATATATAAACTATATTTATAATACGTGCAAAGATATACTAAAATAGAAAGGATTTAATAATTAATACCTTACCAGAATAATAAATTGTTAAATGAATAGTAATATTACTATTATAAAATAAAAATAAATCAGATCAATTATAATAATTACTAGATAATACGTAATCTTTTGAATAATAACCAGATACATTTGATCAACCTATTAAAGATAATAATGATATTAACATAAAATTATACGATAAAGGTAAAATATTATTAAGGGATTGTAATTTATAAATATTTAATTCATTAATAGTTAAATGTAATATAATACCAGCTGTTAAAAATAATAATGATTTAAAGAAAGCATGAACAAATAAATGAAATAAACTACATACATAATTAGATAGACCACAACTTCAACACATATATCCTAATTGACTTGTTGTTGAATATGCTATAATCTTTTTCATATTTGATTGAGATATAGCTACTATACTTCCAAATAATAATGTAAAAGAACTTAATGAACCTAAAATAATATAACAAAATATAAATTTAAATAATAAAAATATACCAGCAGTAACCATTGTAGCGCTATGAAGTAGTGCACTTACTGGAGTTGGTGCAGCCATAGCATCCGATATTCAACCTGAAAAGGGTAATAGTGTTGATTTAGTAAAAGATGCTAATAATAACGAACAACAACAAATATTAATTGGATTTACTTTACCTGATTCAAATAAATTTAAGTATTTGCCAACAGAATAATAATTTACAAATATATTTAATAATAATAAAATAATATTAAAATTAATAGAATAAAATAAAATAAAAATTAAATCTATAATTAATAATATAAAAATATCACCAAGTTTATTAAATAATAATGCTTTAATAGATGATAAGTTACTAAATTGATTTACTTTTCAAAAAGATATTAAAAAATAGGAGCATAACCCCACTAATTCTCAAGAAAAGAATAACATTATAATATTATTACTCATTACTAAAATATTAATACTATAAGCAAATAGTTCAACAGTAACATAAAATTGATTATAATGGGTATCCCCTATCATATAATCTAATGAATATATATGTACATAAGTACTAATAATAGATATAATTAATAACATTACAATATTACAAGAATCTACTTGATATACTCAATTATTTATTAATAAATTATTATGAAATCAATGATTTAATTCTAATGTTAGTACTAAGGTATTTATAATTATATTTATATATATATATATTGAATACATTAAGAATAAACTTGAAACAATAATTATATAATATTTTAAAAAGATTTTATTAAATACTAAATAAGGAGATATATACTTTATAGATGGAATCTGAATATTATTTATAATTATGTATATCTCCGCAATTTAGCAATTCATTTTAATTGGATTATGTAAACTTCTAACGATTTATTACCGGCTAATCAGTAATTATGGCATAATCAAAATTAATTTTCATAATCTTTTCTTAATATGCCTGCATTAATTGCTTATAATAATGAAACTCAAATACGTTTATGAAAAGTTATAGCAATTAATGAAATAAAACCATAATACGCGATATTAGGTAGATTTATTATATTTCGTAAGAATAATTATAAGTTTACATAATTGTTTACGAAGTTTTGGTTGATATAATTAATTATGATAAGTTATAGAACGATTCCAGTCCAAAACTTCAGCAGTATTTATATAATTGCCGCGTTATATCCAATCTTTCATCGATAATCAGATTAATAGCGGCAATTAATGATCCAATATCGGCTCTATGACCGATTATAACCGTTATTTATCGATATCATGCCGATATTGAAGGATATTTTAATAAATTTTAATTGGGAAATTCATAATTTGGAAAGTTTTCATAATCTTTTCTTAATATGCCTGCATTAATTGCTTATAATAATGAAACTCAAATACGTTTATGAAAAGTTATAGCAATTAATGAATAT
>JABSRX010000306.1 GCA_013214695.1 Rhizobiaceae bacterium
ATCAGGGTCAGGCCAGCTGGTGTGATGCCATCTATCCGGCCTGCCTGTCCAAGGGAACTCGGTCGTACGGTTTGCAGCTTGTGTTTCAGCTCGTTCGACAGGCCCGACAAAGCTGAGTAGTCGAAGTCTTCTGGAATTTCACGCGCTTCGTCACGTGCAATCACGTCAATATCTTGTTGTTGGCGGGCCATATAGACGGCATAGCCTGCGTCAATCTCGATTTGTTTTGCGTCCGAATCGTTGATTTCCGACAGTTCTGGCCACACTCGAGACACATCGGAAAATCCAATCTCTGAATAACTCATCAGTTCAAAGGCCGACCGCCGGACGCCATCCTGTGTGATTGCGAAGCCATGTTTTTTGGCTTCATTGGGTGTCATCGAAACGGATTCACACAGACTACGGGCTCGACGCAAACGTTCGGCCTTTGCCTCAAAAAATTTCTGGCGCTCTGGACCGACACATCCGATTGAAATGCCAAGTCGTGTAAGCCGCTGATCGGCATTATCTGCACGCAGGCTCAATCGATACTCCGCCCTTGAGGTGAACATACGATAGGGTTCCGATACGCCCCGCGTCACCAAGTCATCAATCATTACCCCGATATAGGACTGTGTGCGGCTGAAGATTACCTCGTCTCCAGAAGCCGCATAGCGCGCCGCATTGATGCCAGCCACCAACCCTTGCGCTCCCGCCTCTTCATAGCCCGTCGTGCCATTGATTTGACCAGCCAGGAATAAGCCGTTCAGAGCACGTGTTTGCAAAGTTGGTTTCAGGCACTTTGGATCCACGTAATCATACTCAATGGCATAGCCGGGCTGAAGGATCTTGACCTTTTCGAGCCCTGGGATCGTGGCGATCAATTCCGCTTGGACCTCTTCCGGTAAGGACGTTGAAATACCGTTGGGATAAATGGTTGGATCATCCAGCCCCTCAGGTTCGAGGAAGATTTGATGCCCATCGCGCTCGCCAAATTTGACGATCTTATCCTCAATAGAGGGGCAATAGCGCGGTCCAACGCCATCGATTTGGCCAGAATACATCGCCGAACGATGCACATTGTCACGAATGATCGTATGGGTTTGAGCGTTCGTTCGGGTAATACCGCACTCAATCTGAGGCACTGCTATGCGGTCCGTCATTGTCGAAAATGGAATCGGTGGATCATCGGCCGCCTGCATATCCAGTCCACTCCAATCGATGGTGCGGCTGTCCAGCCTGGCCGGTGTGCCGGTTTTTAATCGGCCCAAAGGGAGCTTTAGAGAGTCCAACGATTGCGCCATGGCCACCGCGGGTTTTTCACCCATACGCCCGGCTGGAATCTTCTTTTCCCCAATATGAATCAATCCACGCAAGAATGTGCCGGTTGTCAGAACCACAGTTGGTGCCAACAAAAGACGCCCATCCGCAAGCTCAAGACCATTTACGGCACCATCAGCATGAACAAGCGAGGCCGCTTCGCCTTCGACAATCGTCAGACTGTCCTGGTTCAACAGGTTATTCTGCATGGCATTAAGGTAGAGCTTCCGGTCAGCTTGGGTGCGAGGGCCATGAACGGCCGGCCCTTTACGGCGATTGAGCATGCGAAACTGAATGCCTGAGCGATCAGCCACCCGGCCCATCAAACCATCAAGCGCATCGATTTCCCGCACCAGATGGCCTTTGCCCAGACCGCCAATGGCAGGATTACAGGACAGCGTTCCAATTGTTTCGATGCTCAAAGTAACGAGAGCCGTCTTGGCGCCCATGCGCGCAGACGCGGCAGCTGCCTCGGTGCCGGCGTGACCACCGCCCACAACAATGACGTCGAATTTCATTTCATCCATCGGACTCATCCATTGAGGTTTTCGGTTTCTATAGGGCTTGCTTACGGGTGGGTCAAAAGATTCGTTTCACGTGAAACATTTGACACTGCGCATCCGGCAGACATTCGAAAAATGTTTCACGTGAATCATTTCACGACGCCTTCTAGGGGCCTTTGGGTTACAGAAATCGCCCTATTTTCCGATACAAAACTCTGAGAAGATAACATCCAGCAGATCTTCAACATCGATGCGCCCCACAATTTTGCCTAGCTCGTCCCCGGCCCGCCTCAGATGTTCGGAACGGATCTCAATATCCAAATTTGGGCTCAGACTATTTTGCAAATTTTCTCCAGCAGCCAACAGAGCTTGCCGGTGCCTGCGACGAGTCATCAGTGGTGCCTCCAATTCCAATTGAAGCGCTGACAATCGGCTCCTCAAATCGGCCAATAATGGTGTCACACCATCCGGTGTCACAGTGGATATGGTTAGCGATTCCATAACAGCGAAACCATCTGCGAGGTCAGATTTGGTCCAAACCAAGTGTGAGCTGGCGGGTCTATTGGCATCTTGTATCTCACCTAGCGGCTGAAGCCAATACACCACATCACCTTCCTCTGCGGCCGCTTCAGCCCGTCGGATCCCTTC
>JABSRX010000307.1 GCA_013214695.1 Rhizobiaceae bacterium
CAGTTGGCACAACCTTTTCAAAACTCGAGGTGGTGCTGATCGCCATACTGGGCGCGTTGTTGCTGGGTGACACGGTTACGCCCTTGGCAGGCGTGGCCATCTTGCTCGGTGCTGCAGGCACCGTTCTGTTGTCGCTGCAGGAAACCAAGATGACTTTCTGGGGACTTTTGCGCGGCATGACCGAAAAGGTCACGTTGGTTGGCCTGCTTTGCGCCGCACTCCTTGGGGCATCCGTTGTCTTCTTCAGAGGCGCCGCTCTCACCCTTGGTCACGACAATTTTGTGGTCGCCGCGTCCTACACGCTGACCATCGCATTGGTGCTGCAAACCCTGATGATGGGGATCTGGTTTGTCGGCTTTGATCGGCCGGAATTGAAACGGGTGCTGATTGAGTGGCGCCGGGCTCTGCCGATCGGCCTGGCGGGCATGGCGTGCTCGGTGTGCTGGTTCACCGCATTCACGCTGCAAAATGCAGCCTATGTGCGGGCGCTTGGCCAGGTGGAACTGCTGTTCACCATCGGTGCCAGCATCTTCTTTTTCAAAGAGAAAGTGACGCGCATTGAGCTGGCGGCAATCGCCTTGATTGTCTGCGCTATCTTGCTGATTTTGCTGGCTACTTAGGCATCCATGCCAAAGCCAGAAAATGGATCGTGCCGGACCCGCAGGGCGAACGGGACCGGCACAACCTTCCGGCGCGTTTAGTGGGCAGCGCCGTTGGTCAGAGATTTCTCTGTCTTGTCGGTATTGAAATAGGAGCTGATGCTGCCGAGCGTGGACTTTTCTTTCGACTCGTTCATCAGAGCATCGAGTTCCGCCGCATCGCCTTCGAGATCGGCCACGAGCTCATCGATGATTTCTTCGGCTTCCTGATCGTCTTCTGCGATCTCGACGGATGCGCCAAATGCCGGCTTCGAAAACGCCGATTGAAAGGTTGGGGCCTTTTCTTCAGCCTTGACCGGAGCGAGGGGAGCGATCGGAGAGACAGGTGCGGCCAGCGCTGTGTCGTCAAAGATCTTCACGTCTTCCACAGTGTCGCCCAGTTCAACGATCAACTGGCCGAGTTTGCCGGCCAGACGGAAATCGGGGCTGTTGCGCAGACGGGCAATGGCTTCGGCGCGAATTTTCTTCAGTTGAGTAATATGATCCATGATTGAGGTCCCGGTTGCTTTTTTTGGTTTTGGTACGCGGGCAATCTGTTGGACAATCCGGGCACGCCCATGGCCAAAATGCGGTGATAGCAAGGCGGCGCATCACGATTGGTGACTCACCGAAACATGCGTTGCGCACAAAAAGAAAGGGCGGCTCCGAGCCGCCCCTTTCAAATTCTCTTCTGACCAAAGGTTAGCTTTTCAGCGGCACCTTCGGAACGGTCGTGCCACCTTTGCTGGGTGGTGACTTCGGCGGCTTGTTATCCTTGGCCGCTGGCTTGGCTTTGGCCTTGGCTGCCGTTTTCTTGGCAGGAGCCTTTTTCGCCGCAGCCTTCTTGCGCGGCACCGGTTCTTTCTTCGGTTTTACCGGCTTGTCGGGCATGGCTTCGAGCTTCAGACCGGTTTCCCCGTCTTCCTTCTTCTCAACACCGACCTTGACCGTGCCACCCTTCTTCAGCTTGCCGAACAACACTTCGTCAGCCAGGGGCTTCTTGACATATTCCTGGATCACCCGACCCAGCGGTCGTGCACCCATGCGGTCGTCATAGCCCTTCTTGGCAATCCATTTCACAGCTTCCGGCGTCAGGTCGAAGGTGACGCCGCGTTCTGACAATTGGGCTTCCAACTGCATGACGAACTTCTGCACAACCTGATGAACAACTTCTGGCTGCAGGCCTTCAAACTGGATGATGGCATCCAAGCGGTTGCGGAATTCCGGAGCGAACAAGCGGTTGATCGCCTCCATATCGTCTCCGGTGCGCTTCGACGATCCAAAACCAATCGCTGCTTTGGCCGCTTCAGCCGCACCCGCATTGGTGGTCATCACGATAATCACATTGCGGAAGTCGACCTTCTTACCGTTGTGGTCGGTCAGCGCGCCATTATCCATGACCTGCAGCAGGATGTTGAACAGGTCCGGATGGGCCTTTTCGATTTCATCCAGCAACAACACACAGTGTGGGTGCTGATCGACGCCGTCGGTGAGCAATCCACCCTGGTCAAAGCCAACATATCCCGGAGGCGCGCCGATCAGGCGTGAAACGGTGTGCCGCTCCATATATTCGGACATGTCAAAGCGCAGCAGTTCGACACCCAACGTGTCGGCCAGCTGTTTGACCACCTCGGTCTTACCAACACCGGTCGGGCCGGCAAACAGGTAGGAACCGATAGGCTTTTCAGGCTCACGCAAACCGGCTCGGGCCAGCTTGATGGCCGATGACAGGGCTTCGATGGCCTTGTCCTGACCATAGACCATGCGCTTGAGCTGATCCGACAGGTTCTTCAGCACCTCGGCATCGTTTT
>JABSRX010000031.1 GCA_013214695.1 Rhizobiaceae bacterium
GTCGCGAAAAATGTCAGGGTCCCGCAACTCATGCACAGGGGTCACCGCAACACCGGGCTTTGATGTCTGTGCCGGGAGCAGCGCCCCTTCCCATGGATCCACCGGGCGCAGGATTTCCTGCGGCGCCGTCACCTGCCATTGGTGCCAGTCAGGGTCCAAGGCAACCTGGCAATGGTAGATGGCTTCCGGCGTATCGCCAATGCGGCTGAAAAACAGGTGGAGTTGATCGCCCGATACATGCACTGCCAAGTGCCGCAAAATGGTGCCGGGCGGCGTGACGGGCTCCCCTTCGAATAGTGTGGGCCCGCGCTCGAAGGGGCCTTCAGCGCTGTTGGCGCGGTACAGGAAGCCGCCCCATGACAGGGCCCAGTGCAGCCCGGCATATTCGAAGACGCGAAAATAGTAGTGGTCAAAAAGCCCCGGATTGGGCTCGAAGCGCAGGCCGTCGCTGGATACGGCCAGTCGCGTCTTTTGATCGCCGTCCTCAACCATGCCGTGGAAATACATGCGTATCTGCCGGTTCGCATCATCCACGTGGACATCGGGCGAGGCGATGTGCGGGTGGAAATCCGCAATCCCCATGTCGAACAGATTGTCGTCTGCGTCGATCTTTGGATGGATCTGACTGTATTTGTGGGGGAACAACGAGTCCTCGAGGCTCAGCGCCCCGGCCTCCCATATCGTCCAGGGGCCGGTGACCTGATCGGCATAGGCCAGGCGTATGGAGCGACCTTTATGATGGGCAAAATAGAGATAGTAGCGCCCCAGCGGGTTGGGCACCCAGTCGGGAACCCGGATCAGCGAGGGACCGTTGATGTTGTTTCCAAGACTCGGGCTCATCTGCTGGGAGATGATCGGGTGGTCGAGAAGTCGGCGGATGATCAACGACATGTCAAAGCCCCTCGCCTGGTGCAGCGCGTCAAAGTAAGCCCCCGAGACCTGCGACGGTCGTGGGCTATTCCTCATAACCGTTATGCTCTTGCGGGTTGTGCAGCAAGGTTCCGTCGTGCTTTGGCAGGTCGTCGCTCATTTCAAACCAGGGCAGCTTGCTTTGGTAATTGACGTGGAAAGTTGGCTGGAATTTTTGTGGCTCGTCCATTGACGCAGCATAAAGATGCATACCGCCGGGATAGTGATCGGCCTCAAAGCCCAAGGGCGATCCACAGTCGTTGCAAAAATGCCGGAACACGCCCTTGGAACTTTCAATTGTCTTGGGCGCCTGCCCTGTCCACTTGAATGACGCCAGCGGCACGCCCAGCCATGCCACCACTGGCGCTGCGCAGTTGCGGCGGCAATCATCGCAGTGGCAGTAACAGCCCCACGATGGCTCGCCCTGGTATTCCCAGCGCGTTTTTCCGCATAGACAATGGCCCTGTGTCGTCATTCTGCTCTCCCCTTTCTGCGCCGATCTGACATCGGTTTTGATCGGCTCGCCATTCCACCTGCGACGCAAACTTGCCAAACCGCCGCGCTGGAGCCAGTCTTGCTACTCTTGCATATGAGGAGAATTGCCGTGACTGGATTTGACAAGGGAGCGATCTTGGTGACAGGCGCGTCCGGAGGGATCGGTGCCGCAACCGTGCGGCGGCTCGTTGCGGCCGGGGCAGAGGTGATTGCCAGCGGACGCGATGCGGACAAGCTCGCAGCCCTTGCCAATGAAACGGGATGCCGCACCCTGGCCTTTGATCTCGCCTCAGAAGACAGTGTCAAACAAGCCCTCGAAGATCTCGATCTGTGGGGTGTTGTGAATTGCGGCGGTTTTGGCGGTGAAATCGCGACGCCGATGGATACTGATATCGATGTTTTCGACCACGTCATCAGTGTCAACGCACGCGGCGCCCTGTTGGTGACCAAATATGCCTCTCGATCCATGGTGCGCCTGGGCAAGGGCGGCGCCATCGTCAACGTCTCCAGCCAGGCGTCCCTGGTGGCGCTGAAAGGGCACATTTCCTATGGCTCTTCGAAGGCCGCTCTGGACAACATCACCCGCGTGTCGGCGCTTGAGCTCGGTCAGCATGGCATTCGCGTCAACAGCGTCAATCCAACCGTCGTGATGACCCCCATGTCGGCCTGGTATTGGGGCCGCGAAGACATCGAAAAGCCGTTTCTCGAGCAGATGCCGCTGGGCCGCTGGGCGACCGAAGACGAAATCGCGGCGCCGATCGTTTTCCTGCTGAGCGATGACGCCTCGATGATCACCGGCGTCTCGCTGCCCATTGATGGCGGCTTTACGGCTGTCTAGGCAGGGATTGGTGCGTCGGGTTCCAGCAGGTCCTGGGATCGCAACTCCGCCCAGAAATCGCCTGGAATATCCGCGTTGAACCATTCGATGATCTGTTTCAATTCGCCCGCATCTCTTGGACCGGGGATCACCGATGTGATGATGTCGTGGGCCAGCGGGAACTGCAGGGCGGCCGCCGGTAAAGGCACCGCGTGTGCGTCAGCAACCGCGCCCAGTTTGCGCACCTTGTCGACGACTTCCGCCGGCGCTTTGTCATAGTTCCACATTTCGCGGCCGACCAGCACGCCCGAATTGAACGGCCCGCCACAGATGATCGAGGTGCCCGCCTTGGCGCAGGCTGGGAACAGCTCGGCAAGCGGTATCTGTTCCAGCAATGTGTAGCGACCGGCCAGCAAGAACACGTCCCAGTCGCCAATGCCAAGCGCGTCCATGCAGACCGCGTTTTCGTTGACGCCCAGACCGATGGCTTTCACCTGTCCTGAACGGCGCAGCTCATCCATCGCCCGGTAGCCGCCTTCTGTCAGATCCCTGAAGTGGCCGTCATTGTCGTCTCCATGGGTGAAACGACCGATATCGTGGGCCAGCAGAATGTCGATCCGGTCGAGGCCCAACCGTTGCAGATTGTCCTCAAATGCCCGCATGATGCCGTCATAGCCGTAGTCGTACACCACATGAAACGGCAGCGGATCATACATGCCAAATGCGACCGGATCATCCACCGGCCCGGGCTTCAACAGCCGCCCGACCTTGTCCGACAGGATGTAGTGCGTGTGCCGCAGCAAATCGCCCATCACCCGTTCGGAACGACCAAAGCCGTACCAGGGAGCGGTATCGAAATAGCCGATCCCGGCTTGCTTTGCAGCGTCGATCAACTCGGCGGCCTGGCTGTAACCGAGTTCAGCAAAATTGCCGCCCAACGGTGCACCGCCCAGTCCCAGCGTATCGATCATCAGTCCGGTCTGGCCGACCTGGCGCTTTTCCATCACCTGAATTCCTCTTCTTTCTTGTTTTATCTGCGTCGCTGCGCGCGCTGTCCAAGACGCTTGTCCTTCGATGCTGGCATCACACCCCGCGCCTGCGGCGGCGCGCCTTCATCGCCTCATCGGCTTCCGGGGAGCCGTCGTGAAACGAGCCAAACCACTTGTCGAGCGGCACCATGCCGTCGGCGTAGTTCACCTCGAAATACCGGTGGTGCAGGTAGTGGGCATAGTAGGATGTGTCCATGGCTGTCTCGTCCCCCATGACCACACGATCAAACCCGGTGTGGCCTTGTGCGGGAGCAACACCGAGGCGCGACAGCAGGTTGATCATGTGGATGGGGTGCGCCGGTATGATGAAGAAAATCAATACCGTCGAGAAATACATCACATGTTCGATGGGATGCATGGACAGACCCGACCAGGGGCCGGGATTGATATTGCGATGATGCAGGGCGTGGGCAATGCGATAGAGCGGCGGCCAGTGCAATGAGCGATGCACAAAGTAAAAGCCGACCTCATGAACGAAGGGCACCAGGAAGAACAACGCCACAAACCCAACCGGGTTTTCGGTCGGGCTGACAATTTGCGCATAGCCGTTGGCATAGGCCCAGAGCAACAGCACCTCATAGGCGGTCCAAATCGGCACGCCACTGGCGAGGGTCCAGAACATGTTGTCATAGGTCTGGTTGTTGAAGGTGAAGGCCGAGTTGTGTTCACTTGGCCAGTTGCGGTTGTATTTGAACGCCGTGTCCTGCTTGCGCCAGACATACAGCCACAGATGCCAGGCACCAAAAACGCAGACCGCGAGAGCAAAGTTGCGGAGCAAAATCACCCCGGCCCAGGTGACCGAGAAGGTTTCAAAATTCTCCAGCGCGGGTGTCAGATAGAGCCAGATGCCCACCGCCGCCAAGGCGTAGGGCACGTTCCACGGGAACAGGTAGCCGGGAAAACCGAAAAACCATTTCAAGAAGGCCTTCGGTTGCGGCGGCCAGACAAAGGTCGGCCCATAGCTGATGCGCTTGTTGGGTGTCCAATAACCCCGCTTGTCTTCGGTTCCATATTTTGAATCATCCATGATGACCCTCCCGCCAGGTTCAGCTTGCCCTGCCTCAGGTTGAAAACAAATCTGAGCGCGCTGCTTCCAACGGCCCCAGCCGCACCAGCAGTTGGCGCACGTGACGCCGCATGGCATCCTGGGCGGCCTCTGCATCCTGCTCTCGAATGGCTTCCAGAATTTCGATGTGCTCGCTGACGGTTTCTTCCAGTCTTCCCGGTTCCGGCAGGGGCAGAAGACGCGCGCGGTCAAGATGACGCGACACGCTTTGCACCGTGGCTGGCAAGCGCTTGATCTTGGTGGTCGCCATGATGACTTCGTGAAAAGCAACGTCGGTTCGGATGAACTCTTCTTTGTCCGCCCCGTTGATCAGCAGTTTCTGCATTTCAAGATTGCGCACCAGCCGGCCCAGCGTTTCCTCTGAACGGTGGATCGCCGCGTGGCGCACCGCCGCCACTTCCAGCGCTTCACGCAGGAATGAGTCTTCGCGAATGGCCGCCATCGACAACCGCGCCACGCGTGTGCCTGATTGAGGCACAATGTCGACGAGCCCTTCGTTCGACAGTTTGGCCAGCGCCTCCGAGACTGGCGAGCGCGACACGCCAAGCTGTTCACAGACGTCCGATTTGCGGATCATTTCGCCCGGCAAAAAGTCCAATGACAAGATCGCCGACTTGACGACAGAATGCACCCGTCTGGCCAAAGGGCCGTTGAGATCATTCAGATCTGGAAGCTTTGTTACATCAACGTCGTTCATCAGGGGACCACAGCTAAAGTCAGCTAACATGTTAGTTGACACTAAAAGTTAATACAAGTAGCGTTTCGAAAGTGGCCATCGGGCACAGGCGGTACGACGACTTTCAGTTGGCTCCCGGCCCTGTGATCACCCAATCAAGACGCGCCGCCCCATTGGCGGCGTAAGCCCCTGTTTGTGCTAGACTTTCAGGGGTTTCGTGCTTGCGAGAAACAGTGGAGGAAATCATGCTACGTAAGTTATTAATGGGTACAGCGGTAGCGCTGCCCACCGCTTTGGCGCCACAGATGGTGCAGGCGGCGGAATTCGACGGGGTCACCGTCAACATCCTGACGCGCCCCGGATATGTGATTGCTGGACGTCTGGTGGAGCGTGGATTGGAATTCCAGGAAGCCACAGGTGCCAAGATCGTGGTCACCGAAGTGCCGTTTGCTGAAATTTTCCCGAAAATCCAAAATGACTGGTCAACCGGCACCAACTCAATCGACGTTGGCGTGTTCGCTGCCGGATGGGGTGTGGAGCTCGACGCAGCTGGTCTGTTGGAAGATCTCGACCCGTATATCGCCAAGGACGACAAGATCGATATGGCCGACATCGCGCCATACTTCCGTGAGTTCGGCCAGAAGGTCGGTGGCAAGACCAAGCTGCTGATGGTCGATGGCGACTTCCAGATGGTCTATTATCGCAAGGACGTTCTGGAGAAGAACAACCTGCAGCCACCAAAGACCTGGGAAGACTATCTCGATATCGCTTCCAAGATTCACGGCCAGGACATGAATGGCGACGGTGAAGGCGACTTTGGTTCCTGCATCTTTAAGAAGCGTAATGCGCAGTCCTATTTCGCGGTTCAAACTTTTGCCGCACCGATCGTGCAGACGCAGGGCACTGCCCAGGGCTTCCACTTTGACAATGCGACCATGAAGCCAGTCATCAATAACGAAGGCTGGAAGAAGGCTTTTGAACTCTACAAGGAAACCGGCAAATACGGTCCACCTGAAGAGCTCAACATGGACATCGGTGATACCCGTGCGATCTTCAAGGCCGGTCGTTGCGGTCTGTTGGTGGAATGGGGTGACCCAGGTCCGTTGCAGCTCGACGACGATGCGACTGCCGTTAAAGGCCTGATCTACGCTGTCGGCGCTGTCGGCTCCAAGGAAGTGCTGGACCGGGCAACCGGCAAGCTGGTTCCTGTTACCAAAGAGAATGCACCGCATTCGATCGACGGCATCAACTATGCCCCATTTGCTGCCTTTGGCGGCTGGGCCGGTGCGGTCAACAAGCGTGCTGATCCGAAGAAGAAAGCCGCCGCTTATGCGTTCTTGTCCTATATGAACCAAGCTGCTCAATCGAGTGTCGACGTGACCATCGGTGCAACGGGCTACAACCCATACCGCCTGTCGCAGTTGGCCAGCCCGGATCTGTTCGTGAAGGCCGGCATGCCTCAGGAACTTGCTGAGAACTATATCGGTGCGATCAACGGCGCGCTGAACAGCCTCAACATGGCATCCGACATGAAGATCCCTGGTGCTCAGAAATATACCGGTGTTGTTCTCGACACCGAGCTGGCCCGCTACCTCGCCGGTGAAATCACCGTCGAAGAAGCGCTTGCGAATATTGAAGAGGGCTGGGAAGAGATCACTGAAGACTTTGGTCGCGACGAGCAGATCGAAGCTCAGGGTCTGGCCCTGGGTTCCGGCAACTAATCGTCGGATCGATGACTTCATATGCCAACAACAGCCAGCCGGGATTCGTTCCGGCTGGCGCCACAGCGGGGGACCGCTGGCGCGAGTGGGTCGATCGCCACTCCGGCACTTTCTTTATTGCACCAGCCGTCACGCTGGTTCTGATCTTTGCTATTTTCCCAACCGTCTACTCGATGATCTTTGCGCTCAGCCGTGTGCGCTTTACCGGAGACGGTCTGAAATTCCGGTTTGTCGGGCTTCGCAATTTCGCCAAACAGTTCTTTGGCAGCGACCAGGTGCATTTCCTCGGCCGCACCGAGCCGGTCAGCATTCTGGGCACGATTGTCTTTGTCGCCGTCTCACTGGCGGTGCTCTACTGGCTCTACAAATCGTGGAAGAAATCCACTTGGGTGGCCATGTTGGGGCGCACGATCTCTGCTGCCATGGCGATCTTCCTGACCTGGCTGCTGGCCGCCTCGCTGATTTCCGGCAACTCCATCGGCACGCTCTATACCACCCTGTTTTATGTTCTGGTGGGCTGCTTCGTTCAGTTTGTCATCGGTACTGGGCTCGCCTTTCTGTGTTCGCAGCCCATTCGCGGCAAGAACTTCTTCCGTGTGATCTTTTTCATCCCGCTGATGGTGACCCCGCTTGGGGTTGGCTACGCCATGAAAATGGTCGCCGACATCACCAAGGGGCCGTTCGAACCGTTCCTCAGCTTCGTCGGCCTGCAGGACTGGGTCTGGTCAGCTGATCCCTGGTCGGCCCGCATGGTGATGATGATCTGCGACTCCTGGCAGTGGATCCCCTTCATCTTCATCTGCATGCTCGCAGCGCTGGAAAATGTCCCGCGCGATCATGTCGAGGCGGCACAGGTCGACGGCGCCTCAAGCTTTCACATTTTCCGGGAAGTCACCTGGCCACAGGTTGTGCCGGTGGCGGTAACGGTCCTGCTGATCCGCGCCATCGAAGCGTTCAAGATCATGGATCTTCCCAACATTATGACTGGCGGTGGCCCGGGTTCCTCGACGGAGTCGATGACCCTCCACTCCGTCTATGTCTGGCGCGCCAATGACATGGGCACCTCGGCAGCAATCGCCTATCTGTTGCTGATTTTGACCGTCGTCGTGTGTGCCTCTTTCTTCAACTATGTGGTGTTGGGCCAAATACGTAAGGCACGGGCATGAGCGACGCATCTTTCAAGT
Source organism: Rhizobiaceae bacterium (assembly GCA_013214695.1). GTDB lineage: Bacteria > Pseudomonadota > Alphaproteobacteria > Rhizobiales > Rhizobiaceae > Pseudahrensia. The sequence goes on from JABSRX010000031.1 coordinate 7,918, forward strand.
TTGAAAAGCAAAATCGCACGATCGCGCAGAAACTGTTCGAGCCGCCAGCGGTGGGCAAGATGGCACCAGCCGCGAAAGTGGTTGCCTATACGTTTCTGGCCATCTGGTCGCTGTTCGTCCTGTTTCCGATCTACTGGGTGATCATCACGTCGTTCAAGGATGCTGCGGCGGTCAATCAGGGACCGTTTTACATTCCCTTTGTCGACTTCCAGCCGACGCTCGACGCCTGGCGGGTGCAGTTCAACACCGATCCCTTCTGTGATTTTCCGGCGATCGCCCGACAGCTGTTTTTGCTGGTCCACAATTCCTTCGTGTTTGTTGTTTCGCCGGTCGTGTCGATCCAACCCATGGAACCACAGATCTGCAAAATCTATCTGGCCTTCACCAATTCGGTGGTGATCAGCATCGCCTCCACCATCTTCTGTGTGGCGGTGGGTTCGATGGCCGCCTATGCGCTGGCGCGCATTCAGTACCGTCCCAAGTTCGGCAACATCATGATCTTCGTTTTGCTGATCATTGCGGTGATTGTCGTGACGACTTATGCAGGTATCCCCTGGTGGATGTCGTCGGCGGTTGCGCTGGCCCTGTTCTTCTTTCTCGCCCGCTCCATCGGACGTCACTTCAAGATGGCGCTGGGCAATGGCGATATCCTGTTCTGGATCATCTCCCAGCGCATTCTGCCCCCGATCGTTGTGGTCATCCCGCTCTACGTGATGTTCCAGGCGGTTGGCCTGTTGGATACACATCTGGCGTTGATCTTGCTCTACGCCGTGGCGAACCTGCCGATCGTGGTTTGGCTGATGCACGACTTCTTCGCCAATCTGCCGATTGAGCTAGAGGAGTCCGCACAACTGGACGGTGCCACTCGGTTCGGCATTTTCTGGGATATTGTGATGCCGCTGACCCGGCCCGGTCTGGCCGCCACGACCCTGCTGATCCTGGTTCTCAACTGGAACGAGTATCTGTTCGCGGTCTTCCTGGCGACGGTGAAAGTGCAGACCATGCCGATCATGGTCGCGGCCAAGAATGCCGGTGAGAAAGGCGTTTTCTGGTGGGAGATGTGTGCGATTATTGTGGTGATGATCATTCCGGTGATCATCATGTCGGTTCTGTTGACGCGGTTCATCTCACGCGGTGTTCTGCTTGGTGCGGTGAAGGGGTAGTAAATGACAGACGGCGGTTCACGAGCCTCAGTCAAATTTGATGCGGTTCAAAAGAGCTTTGGCAGCGTAAAGGTTCTGGAGGAATTCAACCTGGAGGTCGAGCCAGGCGAGTTTCTGGTTCTGCTTGGCGCGTCGGGTTCCGGCAAAACCACGGCGCTGCGGATCCTGTCCGGACTGGAAACGCCGTCGGCCGGCCGGGTCTATATCGGCGAGCGCGACGTCACTGAAGTCCTGCCGAAATACCGCGACATCTCAATGGTGTTTCAGTCCTATGCTCTGTACCCGCACAAGACTGTGGCGGAGAATATCGGCTTTCCCCTGAAGGTGCGAAAGCTCGACAAACAGGCGATTGATTCCGCCATCCTGGATGCCGCCAAACAGGTTCAACTGGAAGGATTGCTGGAACGCTTTCCGCGCGAATTGTCCGGTGGGCAGAGACAACGCGTAGCGCTTGCCCGTGCGATTATCCGCCGTCCTTCCGTCTTCTTGATGGATGAGCCGCTTTCCAATCTGGACGCAAAGCTGCGCGGCCACATGCGCGCTGAGCTGAAACATATGCAGGGCACATTGGGCATCACCACGATCTACGTCACCCATGACCAGATCGAGGCGATGACACTGGCCCACCGGGTTGCGGTGCTCGAAAAGGGCATCTTGCAGCAATTGGCGACGCCGGCCGAAATTTATAACAATCCGGCCAACCTGTTCGTCGCCCAGTTCATCGGATCTCCCGCGATGAACGTGATTCACGGCGCCCAGGAAGGCGCCCACTTCCTCACCAATGGCAGCAAGGTCAAGACGAAGGTGGAAGGCCAGGTGGCCAAGGCGGTAGCCGGGGTGCGCCCCGAAGACTGCAGCGTCGCCGCCCCCGACAAGGGCACAATCAACGGCCAGATCTATACCACCGAACTGATTGGCGACCACACCCTAGTCACCGTCAATTGGGGAGAGGACCAAATTGTCGTCAAGGCCCACAAGGAGTTCGACGGCAAGCAAGGCGACGAGGTCGGTGTCGTGCTGCCACCGGAAAATCTGTTCATTTTTGACCAGACCACAGGTGAGCGCGTTCGCTAGGTCAACCGGAGTGCCCCATGTCAGCGCGCATTGAACTGCCCCCCTCAAGTTTCGATTTTCAAGAACGCCCCTTCTGCCAGATGGGTGAGTTTTCCATTTCGACGTTCAAATACGCCTCCGGCATTGCCGCCTTGCGGGTAAAGAACAGTCGCGGTGAAATCATCGTCCTGCCGTTCAAGGGCCAACAGATCTGGCGGGCCGAATTCGACGATCGCGACCTGACGATGCGCTCGATGTTTGACGAACCCGTCGACACACAGATCTATCTGGAAACCTATGGCGCCTTCATGATCCATTGCGGGCTGACCGGTCTTGGCGCCCCAGGGCCACAGGACAATCATCCGTTGCACGGCGAATTGCCGAATGCCCCGTTCCAGCACGCCTGGATCGAACTCGATCCGTCGGGCACCAAAGTCACGATTGGCGGATCCTACCAATATACCGTCGCCTTCAGCACCAACTACCTGGCCAATGCAAACATCAGCATGACGGCTGGGTCGTCGCTGCTTGATGTGTCCTTGGCGGTTGAAAACCTCAAACAGACGCCGATGGATTTGATGTATCTGGCCCATGCCAATTTCCGGCCAGTTGACCATGGTGAGCTGCACTATTCCGCCCACTATGACGCAAAATCGGTGCGCGTCCGCCAATCCATTCCGGCACATATCTCTCCCAAGCCGGGATATAAGGAGTTCATCGCCCAACTCGCCGCCGATCCAACGCCGCATCACAAGCTGACACCGGGTCTGGCTTTTGATCCTGAAATTGTCTTCACGCTTGATATGTTGGCGGGGGAAGACGGGCTCGCCCATGCTCTTCAAAAGCGCCCGGACGGCACGGCCGACTATATCAGCTTTCGTCCCGACCAGGCCCCGTTGGCGACGCGCTGGATCTGCCGCACACCGGACCAGGACGGCCTCGGCGTGGCTTTTCCTTCGACGTCCGAAGTCGAGGGCTATACCGCCGAAAAGGCCAAGGACCAGGTGATTGAGCTGGATGGCCAGAAAGTGTGGCGGATCGACATTCAAATCGGTCTGCTCACGGCGTCAGAAACCGACACTGTGCTGGCCAAGATCGACGCCATCAGATCTGCATGATTCAATTTTCAGGAATGCCACGATGACCGCCAAGATATATGACCGCCTGTCCGGCAAGCTGGAGCGCATCCAGGACGGCAGTTACCGCCCACAGGACTTCATCATCGCCGACGCCAAGGACGCTGAAATGGGCGGCGGGATCAACGGACTTGGCTTTACCCCCCAAGACGACGGAACACTGGTTGCCAGAACCGCTGCCGACTATCGGGCAGCCATGGTCGAGATGATGAATTCCGGTCTGGTCGACATCATGTTGACATCGGTCTCCTCTGCCGAGGCACTACAGGCGCAAGATGCGTATGACGACGGGGATGTTACACCGGCTGTCCGCCTGAACGACTCAACCGACATCTGGGGATTTCGTGGCGCCTCCTATCGAGAGCACCCAGCGACACCGTTTCGAACCGCGTCGCTCGATCATGCCCGCCGGCTCAGTGCCCTCGGCCTCTATGCCGTGACGTTCTACAACGACCGTGACCAGGACGTGGAGACACTCAACGCCTATCGCGAGTTTCGACAACAGGCCCACTACATCGGCATGAATCACTTTCTGGAAGTCTTCAACCCGGCCTTTGATATCGACACGGGGGACGCGGATCTTGGTGCCTTTGTCAACGACGCCATCGTGCGTTGCCTTGCCGGCGTGGCCCGCGCGGAACGGCCTCTATTTCTGAAGATGCAGTATAACGGCGCACGCGCCATGGCCGAACTGGCTGCTCATGATCCGGGCAATCTGATTGTTGGCGTATTGGGCGGCGCTGCCGGTACAACGCGGGACACGTTCGAACTGGTGGCGCAAACCGAACGCTTCGGTGGCCGGGTGGCCCTGTTTGGACGGAAAATCTATCTGGCGGAAGACTCGGTTGAATTGGTCCGCCTGATGCGGGCCGTGGTGGAACGGCAGATCGGCACCAAGGAGGCGGTGAAGGCCTACCACGACAGTCTGTCCAAGTCCGGATTTCAGCCGACCCGCAGCCAGGAAGAAGATCTGCAGGTGACGGACCCCGTCCTGCAGCCGGAAGCCGAATGACGCAGGACCCGAAACGATCCGGCATATTGACCGGCGGCACCTGGTGTGCCGACCACAATAAGCTGGTCGACAGGTGGCCCGGCGAAGAAGATCTGGTGATCATTTTGGAGGAAGAAATCCGTGGCGGCGGCTCCGCCTGCAACCTCGCCATCGACATCAAGCGGTTGTCGTCCGAGTTGGACGTTTCGACCATCGGCATTTTGGGCGACGATTCCGACGGCCACCTGCTTAAGCAGCAGGCCGAGGCGGAGGGCTTGAACGTCACGCAATTGGTCAACCTGGACGGCAAACGCACCACCTTCACCGACGCTTTCACAGCCCAGGATACCGGTCGCCGCACCCATCTTTTTCATCCCGGCGTTAGCGATCTGCTCAGCCCCGATCATTTCGACTTTTCAGAATCCACGGCGAAGATTTTTCATCTCGGACTTCCTGGTCTGCACGCGACGTTGGATTCGCCGTGGCAGGACGACCCCAACGGCTGGGTGACGGTTTTGAAGATGGCCCAGGCCGGTGGCATGAAAACCAATCTGGAGCTTTGCTCCCTGCCTGCAGAGCGTCTGCAGGCACTGATCATCCCATGCCTCCAGCACCTGGATTACCTGATCGTCAATGAGTTCGAAATCGCAGCCGTCGCAGGTCGCCCCATCGGCCATGATCAGGACTCCGACGTCGAGGCCTGCCTGAGCAACGCTCAAACGGTTTTAGACCAAGGCGCCATGGAACTGGTGATTGTTCACTTTCCAACCGGCGCGGTGGCGATCTCCCGAAACGGCGAACAGCACGTCGTGCCGTCGGTCGATATGCCAGCACAGCGCATTGCAGGGACCAATGGCGCGGGCGACGCCTTCGCTTCCGGTGCGCTTTATGGCTTGCATGAGGACTGGCCGCTGGCCGACACCATCCGATTGGCCCACGCATCGGCCGCCGCATCCATGCAGCATATTGGTACCACGGATGCGCTCACCGATTGGCAGGAATGTTTGAAACTGGCCAAAGAACTTGGCTGGCGAAAATTGCATTAAAGCCAAGACTCAGGTCGATCTTCGCCACCACCCATTTTACAGATCACGCCACTAGCGACGGGCGATACGCACCTCGTCATAGCGTCTCAGGTCTCGGGGTTTGCGCACCCACGGATTTTCNCTTGCGCCATGCTCAGCGCCAGCTCGATAGAGTTTGCGCAGGAANTTCTTCTCAAACGACAGCGACTGGGCGTTCGCGCCAAGTTTCTTGGGAACGGCAGCCAGGTAAAACTCAGTGCCGGAACGGACCGCACGCACGTAGCCGCGATAAACGGTCTGGATGAGCAATTCCTTGGTCAGTGTTGCAATCGTCTTGCGTGCAATGCTGGCCAGTGAGCCATCAACGGCCGCGTAAGCATCTGACTGCGAAATGTTGTCGTTGACGATCACATAGAGCTTCCGCTTTTTGACCGGTGACCGGAAAAGGAAGTCATTGAGCAGGATTGGCGCCTTCACACCACCGTCGACATGGGCCTGACGCAGTTGCACACCGCGTTGGGGCTTGATGTAGACCGGTGGGAAGAACCCTGGAACGGCTGCCGACGCACGCAGGATTTTTTGGAAATGCTGCAGCGGATTACTGCGCCCACCCGACGCGATCTTGCCCATATCCCAAACGATCAACTCGCCGGCGTCGAGATTGGTGGTACCGACATAAAGCCGACGGCCCTTGGCGTGCTCGTCGGCAATTTCTTTCAGCAATGCCGGTGTAACGTATTTTTCAATGCGTTTTTTCAGCGGCGTGTTGTCGTAGAGACTGTCGCTGAGCAAGCCGCCAACCCCGCGCTGAGTGAAGATATCCCGCTCATCGGTGTTGATGTACACGTCGCGCATGATGCCGTCATAGCGCGGTCCCAGGAAGGCNAAGACNGACATCAGCGCACCGGTCGATACGCCGGTCACAATGTCGAATTCCGGACGNGTNCCCTGCTTGGTCCAGGCCTCCAGAAAACCAACGCCATAAGCGCCGTAGGCACCACCGCCCGACAACGCCAGAATGTGCTCGGTATTCTTATCGCCAGTATATTTTGGCGGCGTGTAGTCCGACTGATGGTGATCAAGTTTCACCGCTTCCTGAGGAAGCACGTCGCGATAATTGACACTTTCCGCCGGGCGCGAGACGCAGCCGACGAGCATGGCCGTCATCATCAAAATGACCGGTAGGACTGTGAACCGATTAACCTGGCGCATCATCACACTATACAAACCCCAACTCGCCCCAAAAACAACTTAACAAAATCTTAACGCCCTTGAAAAGTGCCCGCCTGCCCAATGGTTTATTGGGCCTGCCAACGACCGGCCGTCGGTCACTAAAATGCCAAGATATCAGTCTTCTATGGACCCATGCGTGACGACCATCCGCCTTTGGTCTAGTCTTTGTAAAAACGTCAAGCTGGAGAAACCCGTGCCGCTCAATTGCCTCGCCAAGCATTCACCCTTTGCCTTGTTTACAGGTTTTGCCCTGTTCACATCCGTGGCCGGAGTTCCTGCCCTGGCCGCCGATCCGGATCTGAAAACACCATCGCCAGTCATCTATCTGGCTGACAATCTGGACGAAAAAGACAATCTGGGCTGGTGCATCGACACAGTTGGTCGTGGCCTGTCGGACCGTCTGCATGCCCATTCCTGCAAACCGCGCGGCGGCGATGTGCAGTTTAAGTTCGATGCACAAACCGGCCAGATTC
>JABSRX010000308.1 GCA_013214695.1 Rhizobiaceae bacterium
AAAAATTGCCGTTGTGGTGAGCGGGTGACCGAGTACCGGTCTCATGCGCTGTAACACTCAGGTGAGGAGATTTTTTTCCTCGATTTCAGCCCAGATTTCCTGCCAGACCTTTTTGGCCTTACCGCGCTGTTTTGCTGCTTTGGCCGCCTCAAGATTGTCGGTCATGCCATCTCCCTCAACAATGACAGCACCAACCATGCCAAGGGTTCTGTGCGGCGTGCAGTGATAGCCGTAGATGCCTGGCTTGTCGAACGTGACCTCAATGTCCTTGCTGATCTTGCCTTTCCACCCTTCTGTTCCTTCCGGCAACATTCCCTTGGTGGATTCGCTGTTGTGGCCTCGCTCGCTGGCGACAAACTTCACTGTGTCGCCAGGACTGATTTTGACAATCCGGGGAAGAAAGACGTTGCGGTTTTTCTTGTTGTCTGGGTCTTTCGTATACATGCGAACTTCCACAGTTTTCGCTTCTGCCAAGGCGGGACGAATAAAAGGTAGCGTTGCTGCCATCAGCGAAAAAGTGCGGCGGGTAATTCCGGATTTCATGATTGGTTTCCTCGATCGGTTGTTGGTTCAACAGTCCCGATGCGACAAATTCTGCCGTTCAGGATTGCATGATTCAACTTTGCAGATATAATCTTGACTATAAAAGTCAACTTTTAGTGTCATAATGTCATCGACTCCTCTTCGCTCACTGATCGGTGCACTCGTTGCCATAAGCTTGGCGGGCGCAGGCGCTTGGGCAAAGCCCGCCCGACATCAGTCCGGGCCCGATGCTCAGCGTTCCAGCCAATGCAATATTTTGGAATTTGAAGAACATCGATCTTTGGCGCAGCAGGGCGATTTGGCTTCAATGTACAGGTTGGGCACAGGCTACCTCTCTGGTGAATGCTGGAAGGCAGATCCAGTTCTTGGCCAAAAATGGTTGCAAAGGGCATCCGATGGGGGGCATGGCGATGCGGCCTTTCAATTGGGGGCCCACCAACTGCTTCACAGCGATCGCCCAGAGGAGAGCGTTCTCCATTTCAAGCGCGCAGCTTTATTGGGTAATTCTATGGCTCAGCACCAAATGGGTATGATCTATCTGGGCGGTATTTTCGCCACCGCAGATGTTGACAAGGCGCTCTACTGGCTCAGGCGTGCTGCAGACAGTGGGTCGGGTATGACGGCGCTGATCCTCGGCATGTTGCATGAACGTGGTTTGAAGGGCGTTGACCAAAACATCTGCAAAGCTCTGCACTGGTATGACTTAGGAAAACAACTCGGCATGCCGGAAGGGGCGAGGCACAGCGAGCGGTTACAGCCCAACATCGACGAAAATTGCCCCACGATCCCCATTAATGCTGATGCGATGCGAGATTGATATGGCAGAGAGCTTTGAATTTACACCCGTTCTTTTTACCAATCGACTTATTGAAACCGCTTCTTTTTACAGGCGGCTTCTGGGCTTTCAGGTGAAGCTCAAAGATCACGGTTTGCATATGGAGCGTGACGGAATGGAAATCACCTATCGTTGCGAAGGTGCCTATGTGAACAGTTTGGGTTTAAGCGCGGTCTTGAGAGCCAAGAACATCAGAGAATTACATCGTGAGTACCTTAATCGAGGTGTTCCAGTGATAAGTGGAATCGAGACCAACTTTCGCGAGCCACTTTATTTTTCGGTCACCGATTTAAATGGTTGTAATGTGATCTTCCGCGGCCAGGCTCCAAATTTGAAGTTGCATCGCGGTGGTTTGAGCAAAGGCACCGGTAGCAGCGACCAAGTCTGACACCCCCACTAAACCCGAATCCAATGAGGAAAAAATGGCAATAAATGCGCGCTCTGAAAGCGACTCGTTCGGTAGTTTGCAGATCCCCGAAGGCAAGTATTACGGCGCCCAAACGGCTCGTTCGATGATCAACTTTCCAATTGGATCAGAAACCATGCCACGGGCTCTGGTACATGCATTGGGTGTTATCAAGCAGGCAGCTGCCAGAACCAATCATAAACAGGGCAAACTTGACCAAACGATCGCCGGAGCCATCAACAAGGCCGCCGGTGAGGTCGCCAAAGGACTATTGGATGATCACTTTCCACTGGTTGTTTGGCAGACTGGGTCAGGCACTCAGTCCAACATGAACGCTAATGAGGTGATTGCAAATCGTGCAATTGAAATTCTGGGTGGTGAGATTGGGTCCAAAGATCCGGTCCATCCAAACGATCATTGCAATATGAGCCAATCATCCAACGACACTTTCCCAACAGCCATGCATATTGCTGCAGCTCGTGAGATTTCTGACCAATTGGTGCCGGCATTGAAGCATTTGCACGATGTAATAGAGGCAAAGTCAGAACAGTGGTCGGACATCGTCAAGATCGGGCGTACGCACACCCAGGACGCGACGCCACTGACACTTGGCCAGGAGTTTAGTGGCTATGCAGCACAAATTGAAC
>JABSRX010000309.1 GCA_013214695.1 Rhizobiaceae bacterium
TGAAGGTATTCGATGCCTACCGTCCCCAGCAGGCGGTGAATCACTTCGTGCGCTGGGCGCGTGATCTGAAGGACAAGAAAACCAAGGAGGAATACTACCCCGAAGTGCCGAAGAACGAGTTATTCCGCCAGGGTTACATCGCGAAGTATTCGGGTCACTCGCGGGGCAGCACGATTGATCTGACGCTGGTTGATCTGGAGACTGGGGAAGAAGTCGACATGGGCACCCCGTTTGATTTTTTTGATCAGAGTTCGTGGCCATACTCCCGGGCGGTGACGCCGGAGCAGAAAGACAACCGCCTGGTGCTCCGCGCCGCGATGAAGCGCCGAAACTTCCGCCCCTACGATCGTGAGTGGTGGCATTTCACCCTCAATGGTGAGCCTTATCCCCGGACCTACTTTGATTTTCCGATCGAGTGAAGATGAGTGGATCCGCCGAGAGAGAATCAGGTCAGTCCCGCAGTGTCGTGGTGCTGCTGGCGGCGCTGGTTTCCAGTGCGGCGATGGCCGGGGTGATCGCAGCGGTGCAGTTGATCATTTACCCTTCCTTCATTGAGGTTTCGCCGGAACGTTTCGTTGCGTTTCACGAATGGTATTCGATCCGGATTGGCTGGATCGTAGGAGTGCTGATGCCGGTGGAATTGATCGCCGCCGTTCTGTCGATCCGTGTTCTTCCCGCCGGACGAATGCGATGGTTGGCGTGGTTGGCTCTCGGACTGGTCGGGGCCATCTGGGTGGTCACGGCTTTGGTCCAGGTGCCGCAGCACGGGCGGCTGTCGAATGGTTACGATCCCGATGTGATTGAATCGTTGGTGGCCGGCAACTGGATACGGTTCTGGCTGTGGCAGGGCAAGGCGGCGGTGTCGATTTGCCTGCTGGTGTCGTGGATCAGGATTCGCGACTGAGTTCGCAGGCATGCGCGGCGAAGCCGGCTCCGAATGAGGTGAGCCACCAGTGCCGGTCACCGCCGGGTTCGCGGAAAGCTTTCTCAAGGGCGAAGAGAACAGAGGGGCTGCTCATGTTGCCGCAAAGGGAAAACACATCTCGTGTTTCTGTCAGGGTGTGGGGCAACTGCTTTTCGATCTCTTCGATCACGTCCCGGCCTCCGGCATGAGACAGCACCCGGTCGGGTTCCGCCTGCCGGTCGTCGTAGAGTTCTTTCACTGCCAGGGCGGCCAGTCCGGGTACGGTCTTGGCGAGTTGGTTTTTCAATTTTCCACCCGAGTTCACAAAGCGAATTTCCTCCCGGTCTTCGGGCCGGTGAACTGTGGTGAAGGCGTCCGCTTTCCATTTTCCTGGTGCAGCCTCATCGGTCCAGATTGCGGCGGCAGCTCCATCACCAAAGAGGCAAAGGGAAACGAGAACGCCCGGGTCGTTGTCGGCGTAGAAGGCGGCCGAGCAGACTTCCACCGCCACAGTGGCGACCTTGGCTCCGGGATTGGCGGCGAGAAATCCCTGTGCCGCCCGCATCGTCGGGATGGCGGCACCGCAGCCGAGACCGACGAGATCCTGGAGGTAGATGCCGGCTACCATACCTAGTGACTCAGCGAGGTAGCTGGAGACGCCGGGGCAGAGGTAACCGGTGCAGGTGCAGACGAAAAGGGCGTCGAGTTCGTTGGCCTCAATCCCGGCCTCTGCGAGCGCCGGCACGAGCGCATTTGCTGCGAGTTGGGGAGCCTGGACTTCAAAGATTTCGTTCAACTCCTGCGCGCTTCGATCAAAAACCGGTTCAAGATTATCGAGACAAAAGTAGCGCTGTTGAATTCCTGACTTCCCGTTGCTGAGAAGCCGATCGAGAAGGATCAGTGAACCGGGGCGGAGGTCTCCGGCAACCGATGAACGCTTCATCGCCTCAAGACACTCCGGCTGGGTGTAGTGATATTCGGGGAGCGCCGTGGCGATGGATTCGAGAAACATAATTCAGCGGACGAGAGAAAGGAGAGGTTTGAAGGGCAGGAGTCGACGGCGCGAGAGAAGCTCAAAGAAGTCCTGTCCCTTCGCACTGAGGAGGAGTTTCTGCAATGCCAGGGCCGCATGAAGGCGTCGTCGAAACGCTTTGTGCTGTTGGCGCATCACACCTGCGACGGTGTCATCCCATGAGGCATCACCGCGACTCCAGGCGGAAAGCGGCTCGGCGGCAATGGCGGCGGATTCAAAGGCCATGCTCATGCCGTTGCCGGTGAACGGTGGAATGATGAATCCGGCATCGCCGAGAACGAGGGTGCCGGGTTGGTGAGGCTGCCAGCCCAGTTTGAGGGCACTGACTCCGGTGAATGAGGTTTCGTCGATATCGGCTTTCTCAAGTCGTTCGACCAGTTCCCGGTGTCCGCCGGCTTCGAGATAGCTGATCAATCGCTGGCTGCCTTTTCCCCGGCATTCTTCGTCGATGGCAAAGAGGCCGCAGAGATTCACCCTG
>JABSRX010000310.1 GCA_013214695.1 Rhizobiaceae bacterium
ATTCAATGTCACCCAACGGGTTGCCGGCGGAACCGGTGCTGCCATTCTATTTGACGACACCATCATGGACCGGGCGTTGGTCTCGATCAGAAGAAACATGCTGACCGGTGGCAATGATGGCATCGTCTTCAACGCCGTTTCCACTGCACGGACGACCCAGGTCCATAACAACTTCATCGGGCTCGGCGATGGGATTGGTCTGCAATTCCTGGGCGACGTTGCTTCCCAGATTGACGTCTTCCAGAACTACATCTCCGGCAACACAAACGGTGGCGTTTTCATCGACTCTGCTGCCGGCATTGGCGCCAACAATATCGCGGTGAACCAAAACTTCATGCCTGGCGCTGGCTTTGCGGGTGGCAATGGCGGCCTTGTGGTCAATCATGAGGGCAGCGGCACAATCAACGTTGAAGGCAATTGGTGGGGATCTCAATCGTCGGTCGACATCCTAGCCATGCTGGCAAATGTTGCGGTTCCCAACCAGATCCTGGCCACCGGCATCGATTCCAATATGGAACTCGCTCTTGGCGCCACCAGGTTTGATCCGTTTGCTTTCCAGGGAGGCGCGCTCATTGAGCCGACTCCCCCAAATCCAACTGATCCCGCCGATCCTCTCGATCCAACGCAGGCACTCGATCTGACGACCATCCGTTGCGATATTTGGCTGTACGATGAAGACCGTCAAATCGAAGCAGAAGGGCAGCTTGATAAAGATGAGCAGATCGCAGCCGAATGCGTCGAGGATGGCGATGAATTCGGCGAAATTGGGGAACTTTCCTACCTGACCCGCAACTGACGCTCAACCGCCGATTACGGGCGCTGTTAACGCTGCGTTAACCATAAATCACGATTTTTGACTGCAATATCAACGCTGGCGATTCACGCTGGCCAGTGGATTGCAGTCTATGCGGGCAACTACCCTTTCGGCTTTTCTCCTTTCAACCCTGATCGGCGCCCCGGCAATGGCGCAAACGACGGTTGAGGAAAGTCAGCCACCACGCGTCCAGGGTGAACAACTGACCCGCCTGCCGGGCTTGAGCGCATTCGATCCGGCCGAGGCCAGCGACGAGTCTTTGGGCGTGACGTTGAGATCCGTGCGGATCATCGCTTCACCCGGCGCCACATCGGCAGCGGATGTTCCCGACGAAATCGATATTGATGCCATCATCGCAAAATATGTTGGTCAGCCGATTTCTCTGAAAGGCCTGTTTGATCTGCGCAACGAAATTGTCCGCGCCTATATCAATGCCGGTCGGGCCTTTGTTGCAGGCACAATCCCACCGCAGGAGATTTCCAACGGGTCTGTCGACATCATCGTCACCGAGTCGGTTCTGGAAGCAAAAAAAGTCGAAGGGCTGGTCTTCTCCGATGAAGACTACATCTTGAGCAATGTCAGCGCTCAGGAGGGCGAGACCGTCGACACCGATCAACTGATCGAGGACCTGAACTGGCTCAATCTCAATCCATACCGGAACCTGGTCGTGGTTGCCGAACCCGGCAAGGAATTCGGCGGCACGGTGCTGACTTTCAGGGCATCGGAAACCAAGCCCTGGACCATCTACGGTGGCTATAACAATCACGGCACGCCGGCGACGGATGAAAACCGTTGGTTTGCCGGATTTCATGTGGCCAACCTGCCCGCCCTTGACCACCAGCTGAGTTATCAGTTGACGATGAGCCCGGACGCGCTGCACCGACTGGACCAATCCTACACGGCCACAGAGCAGGCGGCTTATCTGTCCCACGATGGCAACTATTTCATCCCCCTGCCCTGGCGGCACAAGTTGCGGACCCGTGCGGCGCATATCCAGACCCGCTCGAACCTGACTGGTGGCCTTGTCAGTGACACCGATACGCTGATCTTGAGCGCGGAATACGCCATCCCCACCCCGCGCATGGGCGACATCAGCTCCGAGATCTATGGGCGGTACGAATACAAAAACAGCGAGCGTCAGATTTTCACCGGTGCGACACTTGCCAGCGATACGGAAATCGACGTGCATCAGTTCCTGTTGGGCGTGCGCGGTAATGCCCGGGACTCACTGGGGCAAACCAATTTCGATTTGCGCCTGGTTCACAGTCCTGGTGGAATCAGCGGCGCCAATAATGCAGCCAGCTACGCGGCCTTCAGCGGCAATGTCGGTGCCGATGCAGACTACAACTATCTGTTTGCCAATGTTCAGCGCTCCACCCCGGTTTCGGATGGGGTGCGCTTCATCAACGAGGTCATCGGGCAATATGCCAATGAAACCCTGCCCTCCACCGAAGTTCTGAGCATCGGCGGCGCCGACACGATCCGGGGCTATGCCACCTCGGAAGCCAGCGGTGACAAGGGAATCATCCTGCGCAACGAACTGCATTTTGATGTCACACCCA
>JABSRX010000311.1 GCA_013214695.1 Rhizobiaceae bacterium
TCGACAGTTTCAAAACATCCGGCCAAAAACACACTTCAAACGCAAAGACTCTTGATGGGCAGGCCGCCCGTTCATAATCGCGGCATTATGATGAATTTGGCAGCATATGCAGCCGGACGCACCGGAAGCAACTTACTTCATTATGATTATTAATTAGGCAATACGCCTAAATTTCAATCAAAATACTGCTCCTTAATGATGGTAACGCGTCCATTCTCCAATGATTTGGCGCCTAACTGCCCCGAAATAAGGCAAAATGTTGGTTCCACATGAGTCCCCCCCCTAAACTGGCACACATCCTGCATAATCACGGTTAATCGCAGGGGTGCGAAGGGTCGGCAACAGACCAGCATCAAACGCGATTGTCCCACAAACCCAAGTGATCCGACAGGGTCGCAATGGATAAGGATCCGACTGCGTGAAAAAGATTGAAGCAATCATCAAACCATTCAAGCTCGATGAAGTGAAAGAGGCCCTTCAGGAAGTAGGCCTGCAGGGGATAACCGTGCTCGAAGCCAAGGGTTTCGGTCGCCAGAAAGGTCACACAGAGCTGTATCGCGGTGCTGAATATGTCATCGACTTTCTGCCGAAAGTGAAGATCGAAGTCGTCGTCAATGACGACCAAGTCGACGGTGCCATTGAAGCCATTCGCAAGGCTGCCGAAACCGGCCGCATCGGCGACGGAAAGATCTTCGTTTCGCCCATCGAACAAGCCATTCGCATCCGTACCGGTGAAACCGGCGCGGAAGCTGTTTAATCCATAAGAAAACAAGCCATCAGGCATTCCATCAGGAAGGACGACTATGACTACTGCCAATGAACTTTTGAAAAACATGAAGGATAACGACGTCGAGTATCTCGACCTGCGTTTCACCGATCCTCGCGGTAAGATGCAGCACGTAACCGTTCACTCCAGCCAGGTTGACGAAGACCTGTTTGCTGACGGTGCAATGTTCGATGGTTCTTCCATTGAAGGTTGGAAGGCGATCAACGATTCAGACATGGTTTTGATGCCTGATCTGGAAACCGCCTACATGGATCCATTTTACGCCCATTCCACAATGGCTGTATTCTGCGACATTCTGGAGCCTGACACAGGCGAAGGTTACGAGCGCGACCCACGCATGACCGCCAAGCGCGCAGAAGCTTACATCAAATCCGGTGGTTTCGGCGACACTGCCTATTTCGGTCCAGAGCCAGAATTCTTCATTTTTGATGACGTACGCTTCTCTGCCGATCCATACAAAGTCGGTTTCGAACTCGACAGCGACGAACTGCCAATCAACACCGACGCCGAATATGATTCCGGTAACATGGGCCACCGTCCACGCACCAAAGGCGGTTACTTCCCAGTCAACCCAGTCGACAGCGCTCAGGACATCCGTTCCGAAATGCTGACAACTCTGGGCAAAATGGGCGTCAAGGTTGAAAAGCACCACCACGAAGTGGCCGCTGCTCAGCACGAACTGTCCATGCTGTTCAACACCCTGACCCGCAAGGCAGACGAAGTGCAGCTCTACAAATATGCTGTTCAGAACGTTGCTCACGCCTATGGCAAGACAGCGACCTTCATGCCGAAGCCAGTCTATGGCGACAACGGCACCGGCATGCACGTTCACCAGTCTCTGTGGGGCGACGGTAAGCCACTTTTCGCTGGTGACGAATATGCCGGCCTGTCCGAGACCTGCCTGTTCTACATCGGCGGCATCATCAAGCACGCTAAAGCACTGAACCTGTTCACCAACCCGTCCACCAACTCCTACAAGCGTCTGGTTCCAGGCTTTGAGGCTCCGGTTCTTCTGGCTTACTCCGCCAAGAACCGTTCAGCTTCCTGCCGTATTCCTCACGTCGCTTCGCCAAAAGGCAAGCGCATGGAAGTTCGCTTCCCGGATCCAATGGCCAACCCATACCTGGCATTTTCTGCCATGCTGATGGCTGGTCTGGACGGCATCAAGAACAAGATCCATCCTGGCGATCCAATGGACAAGGATCTGTACGATCTGCCACCAAAGCAGCTGAAGCGGATCCCAACCGTTTGTGGTTCGCTGCGCGAAGCTATGGATGCAGCACGCAAGGACATGAAGTTCCTGACCGAAGGCGGCGTCTTCTCCGAAGATCAGATCGAAGCCTATATCGAGCTGAAAGAAGAAGAGAACATCCGCTACGAGCACACACCACACCCTGTCGAATTCGACATGTACTACTCGCTGTAAGCGTCAGAAACAGTCTGAAAAAGAAGGCCGGATGGGAAACCATCCGGCCTTTTTTGTTGGGCAAGAGCGCAATAGAAGGCGACAGCCCGTTGGGCTGCCCATGACGGTGCAGATCCGCTATGAGTTGCGCAGTGAAAGCCGCTTCCAGC
>JABSRX010000312.1 GCA_013214695.1 Rhizobiaceae bacterium
CGCTGACGGCGGTGGTATTGTAACCCATGTTTACATTTATAGTCCGGGGGGATCCGTCGACGAAGCCATTAAGATTGGCAGACTAATCAGTCGATTGGCCATATCAACCAATGCGCCAGGATATAATCCACAAAAGCCTGAGGAGCGCTATTGCAATTTTCGTGAGCACACCACGAACACCAAATTCACCGACCACAAATGGTACTACAACAAGTACAGCCGCACCGGTAATCGCAAATGCAACTGTGCCAGCGCGTGCTTTCTGATCTGGGCCGCCGGCGCGCGCCGGGCCGGCAATTACCTGGGGGTGCATCGCACATTCTTCAAACCGGAATCCTTCAAGAAGGACAGTTATCAGGTCGCCCGCAAGCGCTATGTGCGGATGCGCCGCGTCGTTGAAAACTATCTTGAGGAAATGAATGTGCCCAACCTGGTGGTCGACACCATGTTCTCCATCGGCTCCAACAAAATCGAGCCGCTGGCTCCGAACTTTGTGAATATTCTGCAGGGAGGCCCAGCGCTGGACGAATATCTACGGGCCCATTGTCCGACCGAGACTCTGATACGAGACGGTCATAAGACGGCACTGGAGGGGCTCAGGAGCGTGGCCGTTAAGAACAAGGCCGCAATTGCCAAAGCTGAGAAGGCCTACAATGAGGCCTATGTATCTGCCTATCGCTGTGAGATCAAAGTGCGGCGAGACATCTTCAAGGCAGCTTGGGCGAAAGAGGCCAGCTAACACGCCAGATTGGGTGGAGTTGGCCTGGCCTCTTCCTTGTTTGATCAATCGAGGAAGTCGCACAAATAGTTTGAGTGCGCCCAGCCGGTGACACGCAGATCTTTCAGCGGCTGAGACTGGCCGCTGGGCGAGTGGGTCCGGTTGGCAGTCACCACTTTTACCCATTTGCCGACCTGTTCTCTGGTATCAACCACGACAATCGCCAGGCGCTTGAGCCGGCGCTTGGCTTTCGAATTGCTATTGGGTTGAGCCCGGATCGTCAGGAACCCGTCAGGTCCGTTGACATTGCAGACCATAGCATTGCTCTCACCCAGCGGGTTCAGGTTCCAGCTCGCTTTGGCCAGACCGGTCAGATCAATTGATCCGTAAGTGCGGGTTTCGGCCCCCGCGTAAGAAATCAGCAGCGTGGAGATTAGAGCTGTAGCGGCAAGACGTTTCACGTTCATACTCTCTTTTGTTTTCGGTGGAGTTGGGTTGATCGGTGCAGCGCCCAAAAGATTGACGTCGTTCCCCAAACATTTTTTGGAGAACGACGCGGAATTGGTCATTAGACCTGGCAGCGGTAGCGACCGTAGGAGACTTTCTGGAAGCGGCCAGTACCGCCGGCCAAACGGCAGGCCGTGTTCAGGTTGACCCGGAAATGCTTCATGCTATGGCTGGCCCGCAATGTGCAAAGCGGTGATCCGTTGGACCGCATGTGGTTGACGAATGAACCGCGATGATAGCGCTGGCAATAGCTGCGAATATTTGGAGCCACCCAACGCACCGCACGACGATTGGTGCGGTTGGCCGTCCGTGTGGCGCAACGATAGCGACCGTAGGCAACTTGGCTATAGCGTCCTGTTCCGCCCGCAAGGCGGCAAGCGGTGCCAATATTGATGCGGAAGTGGCGCATGCTGTAGCGGTTCTTAAGCGTACAGATAGGTGCGCCATTAGCGCGATAGGAATTAACAAATGAGCCGCGGTGATATTTTTGGCAGTACTTGCTGAAAGCTGGATTGACGGCGGCTTCGGCCTGGCTGGCAAAACCGATACTGCCCATACCTGCTGCGACAACGAGTGTGGCCAGACCGATCTTCAGTGAACTTGCAAATGGCATCATGTTTTTCATCCTTCCCTGACCCTATTAAGGGCTCCCAATGGATCGATTTAGAGATCGATCCGCCTTGCGTCCTTCAGTTCGCTTTTGTTGATGGGGTGTCCATCTGACGGAGGAACTGATTGATCCGTGTTCTTGTTTGAACCATGGCGCATGTATCGATCCTGAACTGTGCATTCATGCACAGTTCATGTTTGGATGGTCGGATGAGGACAACCTAAGATAGAGCGATATCGACTAATTTAGTGGTTGATGTTCTGAGCATACTGCAGGGTCCGCTGAAGTTGGCTCAAAGGAAGTAGTGGATTATCAGGCGATGCAACACTCGTTAATCCACATGAGCAAAAAAAGACGGCTTTGTCCGCAACTCGGCCATGGTCCGCTAAGAGCGGTGGATTCAATGGATCGACGCAACACTTTAATCTTTTTGGAAAGATGGAGTGTCAGTCATGGCCTATCGCAAGC
>JABSRX010000313.1 GCA_013214695.1 Rhizobiaceae bacterium
CGGCGCATGATTTTCAGGCTGACGCCCGAGACCAACGGATAGACGGGTTCGACCAGGGGCAGGTCTGCAAAGTTGTCCTCGGCCACCACATGGTCGGGATGGATCATGTTGGCGCGGCCGTTGAACCACTCCAGCTTGCCGCTGACATAGACGGTCTCGCCGACCGGGAACTGGTTTTCCAGCCAGCGTGCCTGTCCGCGGAAATAGACCACCGACATCTCGCCGGACTCATCATGCAGATAGATACGATAGGGCACGCGCTGGTTGCCCCGCGGCGGCGGTTGGTGACGGTCAACCCGCGCCTTGATGGTCGACAAGGCGCCTTCCACCGCATCCATGATTTGAGGTTGGGCACGCCGGTCGATCAGGCCGGAGGGCAGGTGGAACAGAAGATCGCCGACAACCGCTTGATCCACGCCATCGCCCGACCCGCCTTTCAGCAGGCGGGTCAGCGCAACGCTCAATTTCGGCCCAATGCCATTCAGGCTGGTGACCGGTGCAAACAGAGGGTTGAGGAGAGTCGGGCGCATGGGGCGACAATGCCCGTCGATGACGGGCTCTTCAACTGCAGAAATGGCGCTGTCCCGACGGACAATTTGCGCCTGCGACAAAGTAAATTGCTGGAAATGCCACTCAGGCGCTGACAAGGCTGCGCTTCAGGCTTATAGAACCGCACAGTTCAGCCAATTTGGAGATGTCCCGTGAGCGAAGCGATGCGCAGCAGTGCCGGCCTTGATGATCGGCGTAAACGACTCCTTTTTCGGTCCTGGCATCGCGGCATGCGGGAAATGGACTATGTGCTGGGAACATTTGCCAATCATGCGATTGCCGATATGAGCGATGACGAGCTCGCCGAGTTTGAAATGCTGATGCAATTGCCCGATCCGGACATGTACAAATGGCTGTCCGGCTCGGTGCCGGTGCCAGGCAATTTTGACAATGCGCTGGTGCGCAAGATCCGACAATTTCATCTGGGCAGTTCATGACAACGCCAGCCCTTTCCAAGCTGAAATCCTGGCTTGGTGATCCCGGAACAATCAATCTCGGCGGTGTGCCCGACGGATATGAGTCCCTTGTCCTGGCAGAGGGCTTGGCGGAGCTGTGCCAAAAAGGCAGCGGCGACGGCGACGGCGGCGGTGGCAGCGACAGCGTGGTGTTCATCGCCCGCGACGGACAGCGCGCCGCAGATGTTGAGGCGGCGTTTGAATTCTTTGCGCCCTGGGCCGAGGTTCTGCATGTGCCGGCCTGGGATTGTTTGCCCTATGACCGTGTTTCGCCGAGCAATGACGTGCTGGCGCGGCGCATTTCGGCCCTGGCGACGCTGGCAAGTGGCGAAGCGCCACAGCGTCCCAGGCTGATCACGCTGACGCCCAATGCGTTGATGCAAAGATTGCCGTCGCGGGCCTATATGGGGCAGCAGGTGCGGGACATTCGACCCGGCCAAAGCATTGATACCGATGATCTGGTCAACTGGCTGACCGGCAATGGCTTTCAACGCACGCCGACGGTACGCGATGCCGGCGAATTTGCGGTGCGTGGTGGCATCATCGATCTGTTTGCACCGGGCAATGCAGGGCCTGTTCGCCTGGATTTCTTTGGCGACACGCTGGAGACGTTGCGCGAATTTGACGTGCAAAGCCAACGCACCACCCGCCAGTTGACCGAATTGCAACTGGTGCCGATGAGCGAGGTGACGCTGGACCCGAACACCATCGCCCGGTTTCGGACCAATTACCTGACCTCATTTGGGGCGGCGACCCGCGATGATGCGCTCTATACCGCGGTCAGCGAAGGACGACGCTATGCCGGTCTGGAGCACTGGCTGCCTCTGTTCTTTGAAGAGTTGGAGACGATCTTTCACTATCTCGGCGACGCGCCGGTCTTTTTGGACCATCTGGTGGCCGATGCGGTTGAAGAGCGCGAGAAGCAGATTGTCGACCATTATGAAGCCCGCAAACGCGGGCTGGATGTCGAGGAAAGCGGCGGAGCGGCGCCTTACAAGCCTGTTGAAGTCGAGCAGTTGTATCTGTCCAACAGCGACGTCATGGCCGGGCTGCAGAGCAGCCCGCTGATCAGCCTGTCTCCGTTTGATGCGCCGGATTTTGTGCAGGGGGAGCGGGTGCTCAATTTGGGCGGCCGTCAGGGGCGCAGTTTTGCTGCTGAGCGCAGCGCCGGCACGGTCAACATCTTCCAGGCGCTGAGCGACCATGCCGCCGATCTGCGCAAGCAGGACAAACGGGTCATCATCGCCTCCTGGAGCGCTGGATCGCAGGATCGATTGGTGCAGGTT
>JABSRX010000314.1 GCA_013214695.1 Rhizobiaceae bacterium
CTGGAAATGTTTCCCCGTCTCTGCCGGGCAGGGGAGGCCGTGGACGTTGTTGACGGGGAAACATTTTGGAGCTCATGGAAATGTTTCCCCGCCGGGGGCACTCCCGGACCCCCGGCACTACCCTTGGTGCGGTCCCGCCGTCGGGACTCTGTGCTGCGCTTATGTTTCCCCGTCGGAGGTGCGCGGCAGTCAAATGTTTCCCCGTCGCGCTCACGTCGCCAAAAATGTTTCCCCGTACTACACGGTCGGATTTTTGTGTCCGACGGGGCAACATTCTGACCCCGTGTCTGATTCGTGGGCTCGACGGGGCAACATCCTGAATGTTTCCCCGCCGCCCCTGTGGTGCGTTATGTTTCCCCGTCGGAGGTGCGCGGCAGTCAAATGTTTCCCCGTCGCGCCCACATCGCCGTAAATGTTTCCCCGTACTACATGGCCGGATTTTCGTGTTCGACGGGGCAACATTCTGACCCCCGTGTCTGATTCGCAGGCTCGGCGGGGCAACATCCAGAATGTTTCCCCGACGCCTCCGTGGCGCGTTATGTTTCCCCGTCGGAGGTGCGCTGCAGTCAGATGTTTCCCCGTCGCCGCCCACATCGCCGACGGGGAAACATCCACATCAAAATCCTGATTTATGCAGGGGGCGATCCCGGTTTGCGGTTGGAGGGCAGCGACGGGGAAACATCTTGAAATGTTTCCCCGTTGAGCCCGTGACGAGCTGCGCATCGCCAGCAGCGACGGGGCAACATTATAAAATGTTGCCACGTCGGCAACGGGGAAACATTCAGGAAACATACATGTTTTCTTTCTTTTTAGAGGTGATGGCAGCGACGGGGAAACATTCTCATTTGTAGAGATTGTTTCCCCGTCGAGCTTGTAGGTGAAAAGTGCAAGGGTACCCCCTTAGATTCTCAACAAAGCCCACATCGCCGACGGGGAAACATGTGCATTCGTTTGCTCCAACCGGCGCTTAAAACTGCAGTATGCTTGGAATTGGCGTGCACGAGCGCGACGTGGAAACATTTTCCGGGGCTGCTAAATGCTGTATCCCCGGTTTTGGTGCCGTGTCCGACGGGGAAACATTCCGGAATGTTTCCCCGTCGCTGCCGCGTAGACCAAAAAGCGCAAGATGTTTCCTCGTTGGGGGGTGCAAGCGCGACGTGGCAACATTCTCGATTTAGGGCCGACGGGGAAACATCCCGGAATGTTTCCCCGTCGCTGCTGCACCCCCGCGGCGAGCACACGTTTCCCCGTCGGCGCTGTCGAGAATGTTGCCCCGTCGCTGCATTCGCTCGACGGGGAAACATTATCGGAATGTTTCCCCGTAAAGGGTGCGCTGCAGCGTGTTTTGGCGAAATGTTTCCCCGTCCCGGGTGACGGGGCCAACGGGGAAACATTTATTCGCAGCATCGACGGGGCAACATTTCTGCGTGGGCCAGGTCAACGGGGCAACATTCGTTTGCGTATGGGCGCGACGGGGAAACATCCATGAAAGTGCCCGAAAAATGTTTCCCCGTCCCCGGTGCCCTGAATGTTTCCCCGTCGGCCATCCGGCCAGAAAATGTTTCCCCGGCACCTATGGTAGGGTGACAGGGGCGACGGGGAAACATTCTGTAAATGTTTCCCCGTCGCTGCCGTGCTCGACGGGGAAACGGGTTACCGTGGCGGGGACGGGGAAACATTCTCGCCGTGCTGGTGGCTGTGCACGGGCGACGGGGAAACATTCTCAGGTCGCGCTTGTGGAGGCGCGAGCGGCGGGGCAACATCCTGGCAGGGCGCGGGGCACAACGGGGGCGACGGGGAAACATTCACGGTCCGTGGGATGCTGGTGCAAGAAAAATGTTTCCCCGTCGGTGCCGTCATGCGAATATGTTGCCACGTCGCCACGACGTTTGCAACGGGGAAACATCCCCACCTAGAATGTTTCCCCGTTCCACTGGCAAACCATGTTCTAAAAATGTTTCCCCGTCGCCCCTGCATCCCTAAACGTTTCCCCGTCGGTGCTGTAGGGCCGACGTGGAAACATATTTTGTTGGGGGCGACGGGGAAACGTTTTCGTATGCGCACCGGGACAACATTTTTACGGCATCGGCGGGGAAACATTATTTCGGGATGTTGTCCCGTTGCCCCTGCCGGAGAATGTTTCCCCGTTGAGCCTGGGGCCCAAAAAGTTACCCTTTACGGGGAAACATTCGCTATGTTTTTGTTGACGATATGTTTCCCCGTCGAGCCTGTGCACTTACCCTCCGCCAGTGGTGGAGTTGCCCTCCTCCTCCTCCTCCT
>JABSRX010000315.1 GCA_013214695.1 Rhizobiaceae bacterium
GAAGGTATGGTGATCGTTGATCATCACGCCAGCCTGCCGGCGCTCGACAAACGGGAAGCCTTGTATGACCGGACCGCGCTGGACCATGGAAGCGTTGAATTTGTCCAAGACAACCCGCTGGAGACAGATCAGGAATTGTTCGTTTATGTTGCGCAGCCGGAGGCGACCAATGCACGGGCGCGGATCTTGCGGTCCTATCTGGATGTCGTGCTGCGCGGTTTCCATGGTCATTTTGGCGAGCGGGGCATCGAGGATTTTATCAAGACTACCGCAAATTTTGATTGGCCCATCCATGAAGATCGCCATGAACCGGTATATCCGCGAGCTATTTCTATTTTGGAAAATGAAATCAATCTTTTTGAGCGTCATTTACCGACACGTCGATAGACGGTTTTTCTTGCATTTTCAGCACAAGGCATTCTAAGACGACCTCCTAAATCAACCGGGCCGCGGAGATGGCCCAAGGAGTGAGTAAAATGGCTGCTAAATGGTCCCCCGATTCCTGGCGTTCGAAACCTGCACTGCAGATGCCAAATTATCCGGATTCCGCTGCTCTGGAGGCTACTGAAGCCCGTCTCGCTTCGTTTCCACCTTTGGTTTTTGCAGGGGAGGCGCGCGCGCTGAGAGACCAACTGGCGCGAGTCTGTAAAGGTGAAGCCTTCCTGATGCAGGGCGGTGATTGTGCCGAGAGCTTCGCTGAGCACGGTGCTGATAACATCCGCGACTTCTTCCGCGTCTTCCTGCAGATGGCCGTTGTGTTGACCTTCGGCGCGTCCAAGCCGGTGGTGAAAGTTGGCCGGATCGCCGGTCAGTTCGCCAAGCCGCGTTCTTCCGACATGGAAACCCAGGGCGACCAGAGCCTGCCGTCCTATCGCGGTGACGTGGTCAATGGCATCGAGTTTACCGCAGAAGCCCGCGTGCCGGATCCTGAGCGTCAGATCATGGCCTACCGCCAGTCGGCAGCCACGCTGAACCTGATCCGCGCCTTTGCGCAGGGCGGTTACGCCAATCTCAACCACGTGCATGAATGGACGCTCGACTTCGTCAAAAACTCGCCTCAGGCGGAAAAGTACGAAGAGCTGGCGTCCCGGATCACCGAAACGCTCGACTTCATGCGGGCCATTGGCATGGACCCCGAAAACAACCCGAAACTGCGGGAAACGGATTTCTACACCAGCCACGAAGCGCTGCTGCTCGGCTATGAACAGGCTCTGACCCGCGAAGACTCGATTACCGGAGATCCCTACGCCACGTCCGGCCACATGATCTGGATCGGCGACCGCACGCGTCAGCCCGACCATGCCCATGTCGAGTATTGCCGCGGCGTGAACAATCCAATCGGTCTCAAATGTGGTCCGTCGACAACCGTTGATGGTCTGCTGGAACTGATCGATATCCTGTCGCCAGAAAACGATCCGGGTCGCCTGACCCTGATCGCCCGCTTTGGTCATGACAAAGTCCAGGATCACCTGCCAGAATTGGTGCGCGCCGTGAAGCGTGAGGGCAAGAATGTCATCTGGTCCTGTGACCCGATGCACGGCAACACGATTTCGGCGGCCGGCTACAAAACCCGTCCATTTGACCGGGTTATGGGTGAAGTCAACAGTTTCTTCGATGTTCATGATGCTGAAGGCACCATTGCTGGTGGTGTTCATGTGGAAATGACCGGCAAGGACGTCACCGAGTGCACCGGTGGTGCCCGTGCCGTGACCGACGATGATCTGGCATCGCGCTACCACACCCATTGCGACCCGCGCCTCAATGCGGATCAGTCTCTGGAACTGGCCTTCCTGATTGCCGACCGTTTGAAGCGCAAGAAAAACGGTGAAATCGGCAACGATCAGGCAGCGTGACCATGGCGTCGGGGGAGATTGTCGCGCGCGGCTCATGCAACTGTGGCGGTGTGAAATACACCGTCACAGGCCCGCTGCGCGAGGTCATCGCCTGTCATTGCGGCCAGTGCCGTAAACAGTCCGGACACTTCTATGCGGCGACCAATGTTGCCGACAGCGACCTTCACATTGAGGATTCCGGTTCTTTGAAGTGGTATGCGGCTTCTGAGGACGCCCATCGCGGTTTCTGTGGCGACTGTGGTTCGGCGTTGTTTTGGAAACGGGTAGACAGGGACAAAACATCAGTTCTGGCGGGTACGATGGATGGCGATGCCGGTGGCATCAAATTAGATCGCCACATTTTTGTTGCCGA
>JABSRX010000316.1 GCA_013214695.1 Rhizobiaceae bacterium
GATCATGACGATCACAAGGACGAGCATGCGGAGCACGAGCATGACGACCACAAGGACGAACATGCGGAGCGTGATC
Organism: Rhizobiaceae bacterium; assembly: GCA_013214695.1. Lineage (GTDB taxonomy): Bacteria > Pseudomonadota > Alphaproteobacteria > Rhizobiales > Rhizobiaceae > Pseudahrensia. The sequence goes on from JABSRX010000316.1 coordinate 77, forward strand.
ATGATGAAGACAAGGATGAAGATCATGCCAGTCACGATGATCATGATGATCATTCAGACGAAGCTGGCCGGGATCCTCACATCTGGCTTGATCCGCAAAATGCCAGCGTGATCGTTGGCGAGATTGCAGAGCGCTTGGCCGCGTTGGACCCCGACCATGCCGATCTTTATCGCAAAAACGCTGCCAGCACGCAGGAGAGCCTCGCGGCGCTGACCACGGAAGTTGCAGCCAGCCTGGCGTCAGTGAAAGGCACCAAGTTCATGGCTTTCCATGACGCTTATGGCCATTTTGAAAACCGCTTTGGTGTGGAAAGCGCCGGGTCCTTGACCATCAACCCGGAAGTGGCTCCTGGCGCCAAGCGCCTACGCGAGCTACAGGGCAAGGTGAAGTCCGAAAACATCAAATGCGTGTTCGCGGAACCACAGTTTGATGCCAGCGGTTGGAAAACCGTTCTGGACAATACCGACCTGAAACTGGGTGTGATCGATCCGCTTGGCTTTGACGTGCCAGCAGGTCCTGACATGTACGCTCAGTTGATCCGCAATGTTGCGAATTCACTGACCAGTTGTGCCACTCAGTAACGTTAGCGTGGAATAGGCCGCGGCGTCCCTTGAGCGTTGCACAGGGACGACCAGTCTTTTAGGCTGCGTCGTCCTGCTGCAACTCACCGGTGCGCAACTGTTCGGCCTCAATGCTTTGAAACAGGGCGCGGAAATTGCCTTCACCGAAGCCCTCATCCCCTTTGCGTTGAATGAATTCGAAGAAGATCGGGCCGACCACCGTCTTTGAGAAGATCTGCAACAGGATGCGGGTCATGCGGTCGCCGTTGACGTCATCAATGACGCCTTCACCGTCGATCAGGATGCCATGGCGGCGCATGCGATCCAGCGGCTCCTTGTGGCCGCTCACCCGGTCTTTGCTCATGGAGTAATAGGTGTCCGGTGGTCCGGGCATGAACTTCAGGCCATTTTCGGCAAGGCTATCGGTGGCGTCGTAAATCTCGTCGGTGCCTACCGCAATGTGCTGGATGCCTTCGCCCTTGTATTTTCGCAGGTAGGACTCGATCTGGCTCTTGTCGTCTGTGCTTTCGTTCAACGGAATACGGATTTTGCCACAGGGGGAGGTGATGGCCCGGCTGATCAGGCCTGTCATCTTGCCCTCAATGTCGAAAAAGTGGATCTGCGTGAAGCCAAACAGATCCCGGTAGAAGTGCCACCAGGTATCCATATTGCCGCGAAACACGTTGTGGGTGAGGTGATCGAGATAGTAAAACCCAATGCCCTGCGGCTTTGGGTCCTTCTCGCCGGTCCAATCAAATTCAGCATCATAGGCCGAACCGGTTTCGCCATAGGTGTCGATGAAATAGAGCAGCGAACCGCCAATGCCGACAATTGCCGGCACGTCGAGGGCCTTGTCGGTTCCAAGATAAGGTTCGGCTCCCAGCTTCACCGCGTGATCGAAGGCCTGCTGAGCGTCGACAACCCGCCAGGCCATGGCAGAAGCACAGGGACCGTGGACATCTGCAAACGCCATGGCATGTGAGCCCGGCTCGCTGTTGATCAGATAGTTGATGTCGCCCTGACGCCAAACGGAAATCGCCTTGGTCTTGTGACGGGCAACTTCAACATAGCCCATGCGGGCAAACAGGGTTTCGAGTTCGGAAGGGTCGGGATGGGCAAACTCAACAAATTCGAAGCCGTCCGTACCAACCGGGTTCTGATCAGAAATGACCGCCTTTGGCGCGTGGTGAGGGAAGGGGCCCATAACAATACCTCCGTTTGCAACGTTTGATTCCAATATAAGAAAATTGGCGTGCAATTTCCTTGCAAAATGTGCGAAATTATTCTCATATTTGCACATAGTGTGCGCAAAATGATAGATATGTGACCAGGATGGATGGAATGGATCGGTTTGACAGGAATATTGTTCGTGCACTGCAGCGTAATGGTCGGTTGACCAATGGCGAGTTGGGTGAGCTTGTCGGTCTTTCCGCGTCGCAGTGTTCCCGCCGACGGTCGGCGCTGGAGGACAGCGGTGTTATCCGGGGCTACACCGCCCTGGTGGACCCTGAAAAAGTGGGTGTTGGCCTGACCAGCATCATCTCGGTGACCCTAGCCAATC
>JABSRX010000317.1 GCA_013214695.1 Rhizobiaceae bacterium
GCCGGCAACAGATCGATCAAGCACTGGTTGTTGCGCAGACGATCGGCTTCGTTTTCGCCACCAAGAATACCAACGCGGAATACTTTGGTGCCTTCTGCATAGGCTGATGTCGCCATTACGCCCACCGCGACGGTGGCCAGGAGAAGTTTTTTCAACATTTCTAAGTCCCTTTGGGGTTAACGTGGGTTGAGTTTTAGTTGACTGGTACGCCGTTAACGGCAGCCGCGGCTGAAGCCTTTGCGGCGACAAGGCCAGCTGGCACTTTCCGTTTTTTGCGCTTTTTCGGTTTTTCCTCTGCCAGGCTGGTCGAGGTGACCGCCTCAGAGAAAGCTTCCTTCATGCCGTCGACGCCGTAGATCTCGCGGGCCGCATCCAATGTGAGTTCTTCCGGCGTGCCGTCGAAGACGACCTTGCCTTTCGACATGCCGATGATGCGCTCGCAATAGGCCCGTGCTGTGTCCAGCGTGTGCAGATTGGTGACGACCGTGATGCCGTCGCGGCGATTGATTTCCCGCAGACTTTCCATCACCACCTGGGCGTTGCGTGGGTCCAGGGAGGCAATTGGCTCATCGGCCAAAATGGCTTTTGGGTTCTGCATCAGCGCCCGGGCAATAGCGACGCGCTGCTGCTGACCACCTGAAAGGGTACCAGCCTGCTGCAGCGCCGTCTGCGCGATGTCGAGCCGCTCCAGCGCCATCAATGCCATGGCGCGTTCCTGATCAGTGAACATGTTGAGCAGGCTTTTCAAAGTCGAGCGATGGTTCAACCGCCCCAACAGAACATTTGTCATGACGTCGAGCCGGGGGACAAGATTGAACTGCTGGAAGATCATTGCGCAGTCGCGGTGCCACTCGCGCAGCGCCGAACTCTTCAATGCAGAGACTTCAACACCGTCATAGAAGATCTGACCTTCAGACGTGTTGATCAGACGGTTGATCATTCTCAACAAGGTCGACTTACCAGCGCCGGAGCTGCCAATGATCCCGACCATCTGGCCATTTGGAATTTCGAGATTGACCGAATCCACAGCGACATTGTCACCGAACTTTCGCGTCACATTCTTGATCTGCAGCATCACTTTAACCTTTCGCTAACTGTCCCTAAGCGAAGGCTATGAACGGGATGTGTCACTCAGGCTGCAGATTTATGACAGTGGAAAAAAAGCGATCAAAATTGTTGTACGTCGAATAAAATTGTTTAATTTCAGAGGGATAAAAATTCCATTGGTGCGCAAAAAAATCGACTGTTAGCAATGCGCAACATGTTGGGCCGGCGTACCGACACAAATGTAACAGTTTTCAAACAGGGGAAAGCCGGATCGATTAAGTCCGCAAAAGCGTCAGGCGTATTTTTCCAGAAAGGCGTCGATCGACAGGTTTCGGAAGTCGGGCAGCGCCGCGCCCAGTTGCTGATGATTCCAATCCCACCAGGCCAGCTCTTCGAGCCGCTGTGCGGTCTTTTCGTCGAAGCGTTGACGGATGGGTTGCGCGGCAACACCACCCACAATTGTGTAGGGGGCAACGTCCTTTGAAACGACAGCACCGGCGCCGACCACCGCGCCGTTCCCCACCGTCACACCCGGCAAAATCGTGGAGCCATGCCCCAGCCAGGTATCGTGCCCGATGTGAACCCGGCGATCCAAACGCCGCTGGAAGAAGGCCTCATCGCGCTCCATTTCAGGCCAGTAGTCACCTGAGCGGTAAGTGAAATGATGCAGGGTCGCACGTTCCACCGGGTGATTGGTGGCGTTCAATCGTACATAAGAAGCGATGTTGGAGAATTTTCCAATCGTTGCGTTGTAGATGTCGCAATATCCCATCATGTAGGAATAGTCGCCGCAAATGCTTTCGCTGACCGAGCAGAACTTCGCAACTTCGGTGTAGATCCCAAAAGTCGAATTATGGATTTGCGCGGTTTCGTGAATATGGGGCGTCTCGCTGAGTTGGGGCATGATCTCAGGCGGCTTGCTGGGCGCTGAAGTGGGAAACGTCGATCAGTCGATCGGCTACCTTTTTGCGGATGTCCGGACCGTGGAAAATCCCCAACAGGGCAACGCCCCCTTTCTTCTTTTCGTCGATCAACTCAGCAACCACCTCGCTGTTGCCCGTATCCAAAGAAGCTGTTGGCTCATCGAGCAACAGGACCGGGAACTGAGTGATGAAACCGCGC
>JABSRX010000032.1 GCA_013214695.1 Rhizobiaceae bacterium
GCCCGGTGACCACAGCCGCCGCCTCGGCCAGCTGGCGTCCCTCGTCGCGAATGCGGGGCACGAACACCCGAGCAAAGATACCGACCACCCCCATCCAGACCAGAACGGCAATCATCATGCGCCAGTCGAGACTGGCGATCACCAGCAGGGTCGTGAAGGCGAAGATGGCGATGAACCAGATGACCTGGAACAGCGACACCATGAAATCGCCGGCCGCCTGCCCGGATTGCCAAACCTTGCTGGACACCCGCCCGGCCAGTTGATCATCGAAGAAGGATACGTCCTGGACCGACACCGCGCGGTGGCTCTGCCAGCGCACCAGAGTGAAAAAGTCGGGCACGATGATCTGCTCTTCGACCACGGCCGTGCCGATCGATATCGCCGAGCGGACAATCGCCACCAGAATGGCGAAGATGATCAGCGTGGTCAGATTGTCGCTCCAGAACGTCTCCGGCGAAGAGCCATTCATCATGTCGACGATCAGACCGACCAGGACAAACAAGGTCGCTTCAATCAACGCGGTTGCGCCACCGAAGAACAGCATGGCGGCAAAACCACCGCGCAACTGGCTGGCATAGTGGGCGATATAGCCGAGGCCAGCGGCCGGTGGGCGTCCCGGATCGGGCCGCTCAAACGGGCGGGCAAACTTTTCAAAAAGCTGGAGGAAGCGGTTCATCATCAAAGATTACGCCGTGGATCGCGGAAGTGCCATGACCAATCTGCCCTAACCCTCCGCTGTTTCCATTTGCCACGCCTTGAGAAGACGCGGCAGCGCCAGGTTCCAGTCCATCACCCCGGTTTCCGCGGCCCAGCCGTCATACTGTCTCAACAGGGACGCCTCCAACGGGGCATTGGATCCTGCCAAATTGTTCAATTCGGTTCGGTCGACCGCCATGTCATACAATTCCCAATCGCTGCCAAATTGTTTGACCAGCTTGAACTGGCCATCCCGGATGGCGCAATTGCCTTCATGCTCAAAGAAGATCGGCTGTTGGCGCTGCCAGACCTCCCCCTGCAACAGCGGCAAAAAGGATTCGCCCTGACAGGGTTGGATTTCATGTTCCCCCAGTTCTGAGAGATATTGGCCATCCGCGGCGGCCAGAATGGTCGGCAGGATATCGACCACATGGGCCGGTGTATGGGCCGGCGATTGTGGCTTGATGCCATCGGGCCAATGGGCGATCAGCGGAGTCGAGATGCCGCCTTCATGCACGTAATGTTTGAACAGGCGGAACGGTGCATTTGATAAATTCGCCCAGGGCTTGTCGTAGCTCTGATAGGTCAGCGCGTCCCCCGGCATGATGTCGGGGCGATTGCCCATCTGGATCTTGTGGCCATCGTTCGTGGTGTCTGGAAAGAATTTTGCCCAACCGTCTTCGGCCATGAACTCGGCACACCCGCCATTGTCGGACAGAAACAGGATCAGGGTATTGTCGAACTGATTCAGACGCTTCAGGGCATCGACAAAGCGGCCAATCGACTGGTCCATGCGGTCCACCATGGCGGCATAGGTGGCCATTTTGCGCGCTTCCCAGTCGCGGTTTTGCTCATCGCGCCAGGGATGAACGTCGCTGTCTCTGGGGGAAATGTCCCAATTGTTCTGGAACAGCACCATCGCATTCATCTGCTCGTGACGGGCGGTGCGGGTGGCGTCCCAGCCGTCGCGATAAACGCCCTCGTAACGGGCAATATCTTCTGGCGGCGCATGCAGCGGCCAATGGGGCGCCGTGTGGGCGAGATAGAGAAAGAACGGCTGCGCGTCGGCCACCGATTTCTCCACCATGCCGATGGCCTTGTCTGTGATCGCATCTGTAAAATAGAAATCGTCCGGGAACACGTCGACCCGATCGTCATCCTCCAACATGTAATGGGGCGAGAAGAAGTGGGTGACGCCGTCGACAATGCCGTAGAAGCGGTCAAAGCCTCGCTGGCGCGGCGTTGGGTGATCGACGTCGCCGACCCGCCAGGAATCGACCTCACGTGCCATGAAGTCACCACCGACATGCCACTTGCCGGACATCAGGGTGCGATAGCCGGTGGCGCGCAAGTGCTCGGCAATGGTGGCGCTGTCATTGCGCAAGAAGCCCTGATAGGCCGGCGTGCCCAAATTGGCCCCCATATGGCCAACGCCTGCGCTGTGCGGATAGAGCCCGGTCAGCAGCGAGGCCCGGGTCGGACAACAGCGGGCGCAATTGTACATGGCGGTCATCAGCACGCCGTCTTGCGCCAGCCCATCCAGATTGGGGGTGCGAATTTCCGAGCCGGTGACACCCAGATCGGCAAAGCCGAGATCATCGGCCAGAATGAGCACGATGTTCGGCCGCTTTGGGTTTGAAGAGTCAGATGAATCGGTCATCGGCGAGATCTTTCATCAGGGGTCCGGGCTGGATTGAGTGTCGGAAAATCCTCTGGCCAGCGCAATCCAGCCCAGCCATCCCAAGAGGATGGCTCCCAGCGTGGCGGCCAGGAACGGGGAGATCAAGGCTGTGGAGCGATCCAGCCATCCGTCAGTCATCCGCACCAGAGCGCCCGACAGGGCCAACCCGATCGGCATCATGCCCCAGGCCATCAAGCGATAGACGCTGTTGACCCGTCCCAGAAGCGCGTCGGGAATGAGCCTCTGGCGGTAGGAAACCGAGACCGTGTTCCAGACAATGCCGGTAAACTCGAAAACCGCAAATATGATGCACAGGGCAAGGGCATTCGGCGCATAGGCCATGGCGAAAAAGGCCGGCACGGAGGCCAGCAACATGGTTTGCGCGGTGCGACACGGACCCAGCCAGGCAACGATCCGATCGCCCAGCCAACCGCCGGCGACGCCGCCCACCGCACCGGATGCCAGGATCAGGCCATAGGTGCGTGGCCCGGCGTCGAGATTTTCCTGAACATGCAGAACCAGCGCAATGAAAACCATGTTGAACAACAAGTTCCAGAAACCGGTGATCCAGGCCAGCGATCGCAGCAATCGATGTTGACGCAGGAATTGAAGCCCTTCCTTCAGTTCTCGGCGCCAATCTCGCGTGCCTGTCGACACGGGGCGAAAATCGCCGACGACACTGACCATCAAAATGACGGCCAGGATGTAGGCTGCCGCATTGACCAACAACGGTGCCTGCAGCGCATAGGCGATCAGAAACGCCCCCAATGCCGGGCCAAGCAGACCATTGCCGATCAGTTCGATGCTCCACAGACGGCCATTGGCCTTTTCCAGGGCCTGATGCGGCACGATGGAGGGCAGAATGGTCTGCGCCGCATTATCGCGGAACACTTCCGCCACGCCGACAGTCAGAGCAGAACCAACCAGAATGGCAAACAGAATGACATCCGAAACCCCGGCCTGCGGCGGGGGATCGAGCGGCAGCGCCTGCCAGACAGCAAAGCCCGCCAGCAGAAAAGCCGCAGCACGCAGCACGTCCATGGTCAGGATCAGCCGGCGCCGGTCGGTGCGGTCGGTGATGATCCCCGCCGGAATGGCAAACAGAAACCATGGCAGGCGGAGCGCAATCGGCACTGCGGCGATCAACACCGGATCGCGGGTCAGCAGAGAGGCCAACCAGGCCCAGGCAACCGTCGCCACGCCATCAGCGAAATTGGTCAATCCGCTAGCCATGACAAAGCGTTTGAAATAGGTGTTCAGCACCGACATTCCTGCCGCAGGATACGCATCAAGTCCCCACAATCGCACCTCAACCTAGGTTGACGTCAAGGGGCATTTTGATGGGTTTGGCGGCAGGGCTCAAAAGAAACTGCGGAACGACAGGCCGACACGGAATTCGATCGAGCCGTCGGATGCCAGGCGCGCTTCGCTGCCCGCTTTCAGCACCCGATTGCCGCCGGACAGCACTCGTGTGACATCAAAACCGAGAAATCCGGCTGGGCCCTGGTTGTCGAATTCGGCTTCGAAATTCAACGGCAGGCCGACAACGGAACCGCTGACGTTCTGGCTCTGCGGACTGAACGTGTAGTCGATGCCAGCACGCCGATCGATACGCACGGGTCCGCCATCGGCTGCAATCGTCTCGTCTGGAAAAGAAAGCTGCGCCCGGGCGCCGAGGCGATGGATGGTCCGATCGTTGACCGTCACCGGGTTGGTAACGCCGGATTCGGTATATCCATTCAGCCACATGCCCGAATAATGCAGGCGCACACTGCCAAGCAGCGGCGTGCCATCGTCGAATTCGGTCAGTTGTTTGCCAAAAGTCAGGGCCGGTGAAATGAACGCTGCTGCATAGTCGGCTTTCGCGGATTCAATCCCGCCTGCAACCGTATTGTTGGCGACATCGCGCTTGCTGTTCTGTTCGGACAGGCCTCCAAACAGGATGAAGTTGCCGAACATGTCGCCGTCGGTCCAATCGGCATAGGCGCCCAAAAGGCCGCCCGTCGTGTCGATGTCCTGGTGTCCATTTTCCACCTTCATGCGCCCATGAGTGACCCCGCCGAACAGGCCAAACCGGGTCTGTGCGGAAACATCGGCATCAAAGCCGAACAGCGCACCGCCGGTCAGGGCCGTCAGTTCTCCGTTGACGCCGGAGCGCATTTGCCGGGAGGCCGTTGCAAAGCCGGAGGCCCAGGCGCGGTAAGGTCGTGCCTGACTGACGGCGGATGCATCGCCGGTTTGCAGAAAATAGGCATTGCTTAAACTGTTGGCCCCACTGCCGTCATTGGCGCTGGTTACCGCGTTGAAAACCGAGCGCGACAGGCTGTCGAGCCAGACCGAATTGGCGGCAAAGCCTGTGGGGTCAACATAGATGACGCGGTTGTTGGCCCGGTCGACGACGGTTGATTGGATGGATGCGTCGTGAACCACATTCGGTGGCAGAGGCGAAAAGGTGACGTCCAGGCTGCGCCCGCCGGCGACCTGGAATTCAACCGTATCCCCATCAGCGTCGCCGTCATTGGGATCGTTGTCGTCATCCCCGAAAACGATCCGTCCAACGGTCAGTGGACTGTTCAAAAACACCAGATGATCGCCAGCACCACCGCTAAACTCATAGGCCATCTGCCCAGGGCCATTGCTGTTGATGACACTGCCCGAATTGATCACCTTGGTATTAGCGGAATCACTGTCGACACCCGCCTCGAAGCCGGTAATCGTGCCCGAGTTGATCAGCGTCGTGCCAGCGCCCTCAATATCGACACCGTCGTCACCAGTTGATGTGATCGTGCCGGTATTGGTGATCGTGCTGCCGCCCCCTATGTCAATGCCATCGTCTCTGGCGGTGATCGAGCCGCTGTTGAAGACGGTGTTGTTGGACAGCAGGTTCATACCGTCATCGTTGGCAATGATGGTCCCGGTATTGGTGACATGGTTGTTGTTACCCCCATCGATACCTTCATCATTGCCGGTGAGGGTTCCCGAATTCACAATGATGTTGTTGTCGACAACGAAGATGGCATGATCGCCGGTGGTCGTGATCGTCCCAGTATTGGTAATATGGTTGTTGTTGCTGGCTTCAATGCCGTCATCAGAGCCGGAGATTGTTCCCGAATTGAAGATGGTATTGTTGTCGGCAACGACAATGGCGTCATCGCCGGTGGAGATGATCGTGCCGGTATTGGTGACTACATTGTTGCTGTTGAGGCCAATTCCGCAACAGGTTGCCAAAATGGTGCCTGAGTTGAAAACGGTATTCGTGTTGCCGGTTGCGACGATGCCGAATGCAGCCTGGATCGTCCCCGAATTGGTTACAGTGCTGTTATCGTCAATCAGCACGCCCGCGCCCAAAACCCCCAATGACGTGATCAACCCCGCATTGTTGACGGTGATGTTGTCACCGGCATTGGTGATCGCAGGTATCCCTCCAACGACATTGAGCGTTCCCAAGGCCTCGATCAGGCCGAGTCCTCCCGGACCAACGGTCTGTTGGGCATTGCTGGTTTCCCCATTGGAAATGGTAAAGCTCTGCGCATTGGCACTGGTGCAAACGAACGCCAGGCACACATAGGCAAGGGCGTGCTTTGGGGCACGGCTAAGCGAAATCCGTAACAGCGGTCCTACTCCCACAATCGCTAGTTTTGCCGCCCCAGCGAGATTTGAGGACTACCACCCGCCGCCACCGCAGAACAAGCTGACGTTGGGTTAGTTTCCGCCGTTTTTTTAGGAGAACGTTAACTTGTGAAGCTGGTGTGTCCGATGCGCCACAACCCGGACGGCTGCAGAACGGCTCAATTTCCCGTAAGCTTTTGAAATTCCGGGTGATGTCGGCGGAAATCGGTCTCGATGGGTTCGTTGAGAATTTCCTCGAGCATGGCGTTGAATTCGGCCAGTTCGCAGTCGGTATTGAGCCCGTTTTCAAACACATCCACCGCTATGTTGACGTGCCGCCGTCCTTTCTTTTTGCCAATGAACGACCAGAAGTGATCGTATTTGGCGAACTGGAACTGCCCCAGGCCATCGATTCGCAGCAAGACGACGGGACGGTCTGGCAGCGACTTCAGCGTTTCATAGGCGCCGGAATAGTGCGGCTCCATGATTTCCCGTTCCTGCAGCCGCACCCAGCCTGCCGGAAACAGCAGGATGGAATTGCCGTTCTCCATCACCTTGCGCATGATCTCCAGCGTATCGGCCTTGCGCTGCGCCCGGCGTTCCGGCGACCAGGATTTGGGTGAACTCATCGGAATGGTGCCGACGGTCAGCATCGGCAGATACTGAGCCCAGTGGTAATATTCCTTGTAGTAGGCGGTCGGCCGCACGCGCATGGTTGAATAGAGCATGGCGGCGATCAACTGACCATCGTGACGGCTGACATGGGTGGCCAGTATCAAGGCCCCGGGCAGATCCTGCAGCGTATGCTTGTTGGAGCAGCTGATGTTATAGAAAAGCCCGTAATATGAACGCACTAACACGAAAGCCAGATGGCGAAGCCATTTGCCCAACGTGGCGTCGAGTGCCCGGCGTAATGTCTTGCTGATTTGGGAGATGGTCGCATGCCCGGTCGTTGAATTTCGGCCATAACTTAACCCATAAACGGGCATTTTGCCATCATTGACGCCCAGCTTAACCAACCAGCCCTCGCCGCGTCCCGCACCATTGGACGGGACATACGAAATCTCAATCAATTGTGGCTATTCAACAGGGATGGCCGCACTGCACGCGAATACTGAACTGGAAAACCTGGAACCGCAGCATGAATTGCAGCTGCGCGGCGCGTCCGAACTGTGGGTTGAACTGGTCGATTCCAGCGATCGCTTTGCCGAGCTGCAGCAGCCGTGGAAGGCGCTTTACACCAAAGACCGCGAGTCGGGGTTTTATCTTTCCTGGGAATGGATAGCGGCCCTTTTTCAAGACTACGCGCCCCAGGTGCGGATCCTGGCTGTGCGGGCGCATGACGGGGCGTATCGGGCCTTCTTTCCCATATCAACGCGCACCCGCTGGAGCCGCAGCACGCAAAAATTCCAAACCGTTCTGGAACCGGCCGGCCGCGCCGCCTTGAGCGAGCTGACGGGCATTCTATGCGACCCCAATCACGAGGCAGCGGTTGTGCCCGCCTTGGCCCGCGCCATTGCCGCCCTGCCCTGGACCCGCTTCTCCATGCGCTACGAACCGACCGGGCGGCGCAGCAAACTGCTGCTCGACGCGCTGCCGGCGGAGCGCTTCAAAGGCCGCTTCCGCGCCTACTTGATCAACGAGGACACGGTCGACAATCTCAACTGCCCGCAAGTGCGCCTGCCCGCAGATCACGATCAATGGCTGGCCGGTCTCAGCGCCAATACGCGGCAGAAGATCCGCCGCTTCACCCGCCGCCATCTGGACAGTGGCGCCTGGCACATCACGCAAGTAAGCGATGAGACGCTAACACGGGATCTCGACATCACGCTGGACATGTGGACCCAGCGTTGGGTCGCGGAAAAAGGCCGTTCGGCCGCCCGCCGCACCACGTCGATCTACCGACACATGTTCGAGACCGCCCACCGTCACGGCATGCTGCATCTGCCGATCCTGTGGTCGGGGGACACCCCGCTGGTGGCCCATGCCTGCATTGCCGATACCAGCCGCGGCCACGTGCATTTTGTTGCCGCAGGACGCAGCCTGGAAAACGATCAACCCAATAGCGGACTTCTGCTGCACAGCGAATCCATCCGATGGGCGATCGATGCCGGCTTTCGCCTCTACGATTTCGGTCACGGCGACGAGGCCTATAAGATCAGCCTCGGTGGCAAGAACAAACGGTTGCAGTACTTGTTTGTTGAACGCCGCAGCCTGAGCCCGTTAGACGCGATTGACACGTTCAACCTGTCGTCTGCCGTGCGCAAAATTCGCTCTCTCATCCGCCACGGCAAAACACGCGAAGCGCGCAGCGCGTTGGCGGAGCTTTCCAAGATCGTTGAAGCTCACCAATTGCCGGATCACGACATCACCCATCTTTCTTCCAAACTGGAGGCCGACCCTCATGGCTGAACAAGCTCCAAACCACGCTGACATCCGCCTGTTTCAACAGGCCCTGCCCCGCGATCTGCAGGAGCGTTTGACCGCTGCGATCATCGCTGTTGGCGATGAGAAGCCGGGGGGACACTCCTCCTATTCGACGACCTTCTGGTTTCCCAACGAGCAAACACCAAGCAATGTGGTGGAAGAGGCAATTGTTGCCTTCCGCGATATGGTCCAGCCGCCGGAAAACTGCATTGGCGCGGAATGGTGGCTCGGTCGCCTGCGCTACGGCAAAAAGCTGTCGATGCACTTCGATCGCGATCTGACGCTGAGCCGCAAACAGGGCATCAACGTGTTCCCAAGTCTCGGAAGCGTCTACTATCTGAACGACTATCCCTCTGCCCCCACCGTGCTGACAGACCAGGTACCGGACGAAGACGGCAAGACCAAAATTCCGGCGGAACCGGGCATGACCACCGCCGTTGCGGCCCATGCCAACAATTATGTGGTGTTCCCTGGCAATCGCCTGCACGGCGTCATTCCCGACACCAGCAAGGCCCATGCGGGATTGGAAGCCGGTGAGCCGGTAGCGGACAAACGCCTGACCCTGCTGGTCAATTTCTGGCACTGCCGTCCGTCAGCGCCGATCTGCCGCGACTATGACGGTTCTGTCTATCAGGCTTTGACCGATCGTGCCTACCAGGCCGCTGCCTGATCGTACGATAAACAGGCTTTTTGTGCCGCATCATTGCTGATAGCCTGCCTCCGCTGTGCAACAAGGGGGAAGGCACCATGTCAAAATTCAGCGGATTGGGCATGTTCCAATCGGATACGGACGTGCTGGAGACAGGCCAGCCGGTCAAATGTCCGTTCAGCCCGCTTTCGGAAGAATTTGCGCCGTTCTCCGACGCCTATGTCGACGATCCGTATAAATTCTTCGCCCGCGCGCGGCTTGAAGATGCGGTCTTCTATCATCCCGAAACCGGCTTCTGGGTCGTTACCCGCTACGAAGACATCAAGAAGGTGTTTCAGGACCCGGAAACATTTTCCCCGGCGCTCGCCCGCCACCCGGTGACACCGCTATGCCCGGCGGCAGCGCAAGTGCGCGACGAATTGGACATTGCTGTTGAAACCTGCTTGGTCGACGAGGCTTCCGACACCCACCGCCCGCATCGTAAGATTTTCGGTGATGCCTTTACCCCCAAGCGCGTCAAAGAAGTGGAGCCGCGGGTCCGCGAAATCGTCACCGGCTAAATCGATCGTTTCATCGAGACCGGCAATGCCGAGCTGGTCTCGCAGATGCTCTACGAAGTGCCAGCGCTCGCCATCTTCATTTTCCTCGGTGCCCCCGACGAGGACGCCGTGCTGGTCAAGCAGCTCGGCTCCAGCCGCGCCATCGTCAACTGGGGCAAGCCGAGCGACGCAGAACAGGTCGAACTGATGAAGGACATGGGGCGGCACTGGGACTTCACCAAGAAGCTGGTCGATGACGCCATGGCCAACCCGGGCGACAATTATCTCGGCGATATGGTGCGCATCTACAAGGAAGATCCATCGCGCTTTACCGTCAACTATCTCTATAACGTCATGTTTTTAATGCAATTTGCGGGACATGAGACGACCACCCAGGCATCGGCAAACGGCCTGCGCGCCATGTTGAGCGACCGCAAGCAATGGGAAGCGCTGTGTGAGGATCCCTCGTTGGCCGCCAATGCCGTTGAGGAAATTCTGCGCTACGACACGTCGATCTTCACCTGGCGGCGCATCGCCACCAAGGACACCCAGATCGCTGGCACAGATATTCCCGAAGGCGCCAAGATCCTGCTGCTCCTGGGCTCCGGCAATCGCGATGAAGAGATGTTCCCCAATGGCGAGACATTCGACATTCATCGCAACAACGCCAAGCGCAATCTCGGCCTCGGCCTCGGTGCCCATTTTTGCATGGGCGCCCCCCTGGCCCGCATGGAAATGCGGGTCATTCTCGAAGAGCTGTCCCGCCGCCTGCCCAGCCTGCGGCTCGTCGAGGGTCAGGATTGGCGCTTCATTCCCACCCTGGCCTTCCGCGGCGTGCAGGAATTGCACGTCGAATGGGACACCTAGCGGCGGCGGCGGCGCGGCGACGCGGCGACGGAGAGCTAACGGGCAGCATGGTGGCGACGGCTTTATTCAGCCGCCGCCGGTTCTGCTTCCGTCTGGATGAACCCACCTGACTGGCGCGCCCACAGCGAGGCATAAAGCCCTTCTGCTGCGACCAACTCGTCATGGGTGCCCTGCTCAACAATACGCCCTTCATCCAATACGATCAGACGATCCATATTGGCGATGGTCGACAAACGGTGGGCGATGGCCAGAACGGTTTTGCCCTCCATCAGGTTGAACAACTGCTCCTGAATGATCGCTTCGACTTCTGAATCGAGCGCAGAGGTCGCTTCGTCGAGAATCAGGATCGGCGCATCCTTCAGGAACACCCGGGCAATCGCGATGCGCTGGCGCTGACCGCCAGACAGTTTCACGCCGCGTTCCCCGACCTGTGCGTCATAGCCCTTGTTGCCGAAGGAATCCTCCAGATCGACAATGAATTCATGGGCNTTGGCNCGTTTGGCGGCTGCGATGATCGCTTCATCCGAGGCGTCCGGGCGTCCATAGGCGATGTTCTCGCGCACCGAACGATGCAGCAACGACGTATCCTGGGTGACCACGGCGATCTGCGAGCGCAGACTTTCCTGGGTCACCTGCGCCACGTCTTGGCCATCAATGGTGAGCTTGCCACCGCTGATGTCATAGAGCCGCAGCAGGATGTTCATCATCGTCGTCTTGCCGGCACCGGAGCGTCCGATCAGACCGACCTTCTCCCCCGGTTGCAGCTTCAGGTTCATGTCACGAATGACCGAACCGTGCTTGTCGTAGGTGAAGGAGACATTGTTGAACACCACCGCGCCCTTATCGACGGTCAACGGCTTAGCGTTCTCGACGTCCTGAACATTGCGCTTCTGGGCGATCGTATTCATACCGTCGATGGCCATGCCCATGTTCTCAAACAGGCCCGCCATTTCCCACATGATCCAATGGGACATGCCGGAAATACGCGTTACCAGAGCAGCCGCGACTGCCACAGCTGCAACCGTTGCCTGACCATCGAGCCATTGGTAGATCGCAATGCCACCCACCACTGCCAGCAGCACGTTGTTCAAGGTTCCGAGCACAAAATGCATGCCGGTCGACAGGCGCATTTGCGGATGCACGGTTTGCAGGAAACCGTCCATCGATTCCCGGGCATAGTCGATTTCACGACCCGCATGGGCAAACAGCTTGACCGTTGAAATATTGGTATAACTGTCGACCACACGACCGGTCATGGTCGAACGGGCGTCCGCCTGGATACGGGAAATCTGCGCCATTTTCGGCAGGAAATACCACATGGCGAGAATGTAGAATCCGAGCCAGACAATGAACGGCAGCATCAGCAGCAGATCGAAGGTGGCAATCAGCACCAGCGCGCCGAGGAAATAGACGATGACGTAAGCGAAGACGTCGAGCATCTTCATCACCGTTTCACGCACGCCAAGCGCCGCCTGCATCACTTTGGTGGCGACACGGCCGGCAAACTCGTCTTGATAGAAACCCATCGACTGGCCAAGCATGTAGCGATGCGCCTGCCAGCGGATGATCATCGGATAGTTGCCGTAGACCGTCTGGTGCAGGAACAGACCCCAGATCAGCTTCAACAGCGGCACGATCAGCAAGACCATCGCCGCCATCCAGATCAGGGTGCTGCCTTCCATTTGCAGGAAGGTCTCGCGGTCGGCCGACGACAGCCAGTCAACCACGTTGCCGACATAGGAAAAGATGACGATTTCCAGCGCCGCGACGACCATCGCCAGCAATCCGGTCAGCAACAGGGCTGGCCAGATGCCCTTGGAATAATGCCAACAGAAGGCCCAAAGCCCATGTGGCGGCTGTTCCGGTTCCTCGAGCGGAAACGGATCTATGAGGTTTTCGAACCAACTCAGGATACGTTCCATGAGATTATACCTTTGTTTGGAGGCGGACCGGCAAATGACGACACTTGCCGACCGGCTCCTGAATAAATGGATCTTTGAAGTTTGGATCGGTGAGACAGTCTTCCACAATNCGATGCTTGAATTCCAGCCGCTCGCTGCGGTCCAGGAAGATCATCGACACGGTGATCAGCTGAATGACCAGCAGACCGAAAAGAACTGCGACTGCCAAACGGGCCGAACCCGCCTGTGGCAAGGGACTCCGAGGGTGTTGTTTGATTGGGGGCAGTTGATTGAACATTGAATTATTCCGAAATCAGGAGGAGCGGAGGCTCCGACGGCAAAAGCCAGCGGGACCGATAACGGCGAAAACGAAACTACATTTGAAAAGTCAGAAACGGAGAGTCGGTCGCTCAGGCGACAGAAATGACGCCTCGGCCAAAGCGGAGATTACGCAGCATACTGATCATGTGGACCTCCTTAGGCTAGTTTCCGATGGCGGTTCATTAACCTTGCTTTCGACGAAAGTATAGGCCTATTTGTTCACAATTTGTTTCCAAGCGCTTCGCGTTGCCAGAAAGACACAGTTTGAACGATCCGACCCCTTCCCTGCGCCTGGTCCTCTTCCAACCGGACATTCCTGGCAATACGGGCACCATCCTGCGCCTCGCCGCCTGCCTCAATTTGACCGTCGACATCATAGAACCCGCGGGCTTTCGTCTGGATGACAAAAGTCTGCGACGGGCCGGCATGGACTATCTGGAACGCGCCGCCATGCGGCTGCATGACGACTGGCAGGCGTTTGAAAACTGGCGACGTGATGAAGGGCGGCGGCTGATTGTGCTGACCACCGCTGCCGAGCACAGCTACACCGAATTCGCCTATCAGCCAGGCGATTGTCTGCTGTTTGGCCGCGAATCGGCCGGTGTGCCCGACTTTGTCCACGACACAGCCGACCATCGGTTGACCATCAAAATGGCGCAGACCGGTCGTTCCCTGAACGTTGCCATCAGCGCCGCCATGGTGGCCGGCGAAGCGGTGCGGCAGGTGAGCTAGCGGGGCTCTAGAGCAGCTCTATGCCGGCTGGGTCATGTGAATGTGGGCAATACCGGCGTCATCGAATTCTTCGCCGGTGGTCTCAAAGCCCAGCGACTCGTAAAACGCTACCGCGTAGGTTTGTGCATCCAGCGCGATTTGCGGCGCCAGTTTGTTGGCGCGGGCAAAGTCCATCAGGTGCCGCATCAATTGGCGCCCCAGATTGCGTCCGCGAAAGGCTTTCATCACAACCACCCGCTGGATCTTCGCCTTGTCGCCAAACACGCAAATGCGGGCTGTTGCCGCCGGCTCGCCGTCAATCAATCCAAGAAAGTGATAGGCGTCCTCTGCGTCATGCTCATCGATCTCCAACTCGACCGGCACTCCCTGCTCTTGGACAAAGACAACGTGGCGTAGATGGTAACAGATCTCTCTTTCGGCCTCGGTGGTTACCGATGAAATGATCATCTCGGACATGGTCGCACTCCAGAACCATTTGACTGTTTTGTGGCAAAGAAACTGCGGGCCATCCGGGCTCGGCGCTTGCCACGCTCCGGTTCATTATGGCACGGGATATTTCAATTCCACAGTAAAGGTTTGTGACATGCGCGAAAGACCACAAATGCCCATCGGTGTGCCGGACGACATCGAAGACAAGAAAGCAACCGCACGGGCATGGTTTGAGGAATTGCGCGATGATATCTGCCAGCGGCTTGAAGCGTTGGAAGACGCCGTAGAAGGCCCGCTTTCCGATCAGCCCGCCGGTCGCTTCGAGCGCACCCCCTGGCAACGCGAAGAGGGCAAAGGCGGTGGTGGCGTCATGTCGATGATGGCAGGCCGTGTGTTTGAAAAGGTCGGCGTGCACTGCTCGACCGTCTATGGCGAGTTCTCACCGGAATTCCGCAAGCAGATGCCGGGCGGCGAAGAGGACCCGCGCTTTTGGGCCTCCGGCATCTCGCTGATCGCCCATCCGCAAAACCCCAATGTGCCAGCGGTTCACATGAACACCCGCATGGTGGTCACCAGCACTCAATGGTTTGGTGGCGGTGCTGACCTCACACCGGTTCTCGATGCCCGTCGGGTGCAGGATGATCCCGACACCATCGACTTTCATGCGGCAATGCAGGCGGCTTGCGAAAAACACGCGGTTGCCGACTACCCCGAATACAAGGCCTGGTGCGACGAGTATTTCCACCTCAACCACCGCGACGAACCGCGCGGCATTGGCGGCATCTTTTTCGACTATCTGCATGGCGGTGAGGCCTTTGACCAATGGCAGCCGAATTTCGAATTCGTGCAGGATGTCGGGCGGGCCTTTGCCGACATCTATCCGCAACTGGTCCAGCGCAATATGGAAACACCTTGGGACGATGCGGCCCGCGAAGAACAGCTGATCCGCCGCGGCCGCTATGTTGAATTCAACCTGTTGCAGGACCGTGGCACCATTTTCGGTCTGAAAACCGGCGGCAATGTCAATTCAATCCTGAGCAGCATGCCGCCCGTGGTGAAATTCCCCTAGCGGCGGCGAGCGGCGGGCGGCGAGCGAGCGCCGCGGCTTATTTGGCCAGTGCCAGCAGGTCGTCCAGCGAAGGTTCAAAATTCGCTTCGACCCAGGCCTTCTCCAGTTGCGCCATCTTTTCGGAAATCGCCGGCCCCGCCGCCATGCCCTGATCAATCAGGTGCTGACCCCGCAGCGGAAACTGCGGGCGCTCCCAGCGGTTCAGCCATTTAAGCTGGCGCAGGCATTTTTTTGCGTTCTCATCATCCCGGGCGATGCCCAGGCGCAGTTTGTCTGCAGCAGCAATCGTATTGCGCCAGTAGAGCCATTGGTAAAACGCGTCTTTCTTCAATTGCGGCTGCAGATCGCCAAACGCGGCCCAGTGCTGCAGCCGCAGGCGCACTTTCTTCGGCAATTTCAGGCGGCCGCCCAGCGCGTCCATGCGCTCCGGTATCGGCGGCACAATCGCCATCAGGCGCATCAGACAATCGGCGTCCCACCCCTGCTGCTGCTCCGCCGCAATCAGTCCTGGCAGGGCGTCGATGCCCCACTTCTCCGTCTCCGGCAGAACTTCCGACAAAACCCCGGTCTGACGCATCCATAGGATCGCCCGGCCAGGATCCGGTGCGGCAAGCAGTTTTGACAGTTCATGCCAGATCCGCTCGGCGGACAGATCCTGCAAGCCGTCCTTCAGCCGGGCGCAGGCCTTCAGACCTTCCGCATCGGGGCGGAACCTGCCGTACCAGGCAAAAAAGCGGAAGAACCGCAAGATGCGCAGATAATCCTCGCGAATGCGGGTTTCGGCATCATCGATAAAGCGCACATTTTGCGCCTCGACATCCGGCAGGCCGTTGAGCGGATCAAACAGTGTGCCATCGGCGTTGAGATACAGCGCGTTGATGGTCAGATCGCGCCGCGCAGCGTCCGCTGTCCAGTCCGTGCCGTACAGCACCTTGGCGTGGCGCCCGTCGGTCTCAACGTCCCGGCGCAGCGTTGTGACCTCATAAGCATCGCCGTCGACAACTGCCGTTACCGTGCCGTGTTCGATGCCGGTGGGCACCGCTTTTTGATCGGCGGCCTTCAGACGCAGCATCACATCGCGGGGCACCAGGGTGGTGGCAATGTCGACATCGGAGATGGGTTGATTGAGCAACGCGTTACGCACAGCACCTCCGGCAATGCGTGCCTCGCCCTCGCCTTCCGTCAACAACGCCAGCAAGGTCTGCAAACTCGGGCGCTTCAGCCAGTCCTGATCAATCCGTTGGGTCATGCCACTACACCGCGCCGTAGAGACGTTCCTGCACCATGCGAATGATGCCGGCCGTCAGGCCCCAGATATACCACTCATGGGGCGGGTCAGCCCCCTCCACCGTATAGGGCATGGTGTAATAGAAAATTTCCGTTTCCTTGAAGATGCGGCTTTCGCGGTTGTGGTTCTTCTGGTCCATCAGAAACGACAGCGGCACTTCGAACACCGCGGCAACCTCGTCGTGGTTGATGGTCAGTTCCGGTTCGCCGCGCACCATACCGACCACTGGTGAGACCCGATAACCGGAGCCCGAATAGTACGGGCCAAATGTACCCAGCACATCGACCAGGTTCGGATCGAGCCCAACCTCTTCCTGCGCCTCGCGCAGGGCGGCCTGCTCCGGGGTTTCATTGTCATCAATCTTGCCGCCGGGCAGCGCGATCTGGCCGGAATGGCTGGACAGTTTTTCGGTGCGCTGGGTCAACAGGATGCTGGCGTCGCCGCCGCGATCGATCACCGGAAACAGCACCGCTGCCGGCTTGAACACCCGGCCATCAACCATCATCGGATGTTGCGGGTTCAACACCTGGTCGCCGCCCGTGGCTTCGAGAATGTCGGCACGGCTTTCAAACCGCTCAAGCACGCGCGTCTCGAAGGCGTCGACGCCATAAATATTCGGGGTCAGGTGATCCAAGGTCACGCGCTCAGTTCGGCCAGTTCTTGTGACGGCATGATTGGAAATGTCGCGCCATTGGAGCGCAACACGAACATTTCCTGGCCGTCGACCTCGACGTTTTCGCCGTGGGAAATCAATTCATACATGACCGGCCGCGCCAACAGGGCTTCCAGCCGACCGCGCACCAGAACATAGGGTTTCAGCTGGTCGGTGTCGCCGATAATGTCGAAGCGCAGCGGGTTGTCTGGACCGCATTCGACCAGATCACCGACATTTGTGCGGAACGTGAGAACCTGCGAATCGCCTTCTCCGGTCGCATTCATCTCGACTGCGACAAATGGCGCATCCTCGACTTCAATGCCGACTTTCTCCACCGGCGTGACCAGATAGGTCTTGCCGTCAGCGTCCTTACGCAGCACCGTGGAGAACAGGCGCACCAGCGGTGCACGGCCAATCGGCGTTCCCATGTAAAACCATGTTCCGTCACGTTTTATCTGGATATCGAGGTCGCCACAGAAGTCCGGTTCCCACTTTTCCACAGGCGGCAGGCCGGCGCCGGCGTGGCTGGCGCGGGCCACCAAAGCCTCAAGGGCGCTGGTCGGGCTCTCTTTGGTCGTGTCTTTCTCAGCCATGGAATCTCTCTACATGCTATCATGCCGCAGTCATAGTCTTGCCCAAAGCTGGGCATAGTCACGAAATAGTGGCTATTGTGATGAATGTCAGCATGGCACACTGAATCAAATGCACTTCTTACAAGTGGGTACCCGATGAGCGAAATCACCAAAATCACCGAATCCGACGAAAAGGCGATTGTTGCGGAGGCGGAAGCCGCCGTGGAAACCGTGGCGAAAGCCCGCGAAGCAATATCCAAGGTGATCTATGGTCAGACCGAGGTGGTCGAAAACACGCTCACCACGATTTTCGCTGGTGGTCATGCGCTGCTGGTCGGTGTGCCTGGCCTGGCGAAGACCAAACTGGTTGAAACCCTCGGCACGGTGCTCGGCCTGGACGCCAACCGCATCCAGTTCACCCCGGACCTGATGCCGTCTGATATTATCGGGTCGGAGATTCTCGATCAGGATGACTCGGGCAAGCGCTCGTTCCGGTTCGTCAAAGGTCCGATCTTCGCACAGCTGCTGATGGCGGACGAAATCAACCGCGCCTCACCGCGCACCCAGTCGGCCCTGCTTCAGGCGATGCAGGAGTATCACGCAACAATCGCTGGTGAGCGGCACGATCTGCCAAGCCCGTTCCACGTATTGGCCACCCAGAACCCGCTGGAACAGGAAGGCACCTATCCCCTGCCCGAAGCGCAACTCGACCGCTTCCTGATGCAGGTCGATGTCGGCTATCCAGATCTTGATGCAGAA
The DNA here is from genome assembly GCA_013214695.1 of Rhizobiaceae bacterium. Taxonomy (GTDB): domain Bacteria; phylum Pseudomonadota; class Alphaproteobacteria; order Rhizobiales; family Rhizobiaceae; genus Pseudahrensia. Next base: position 18,195 of record JABSRX010000032.1, read on the forward strand.
CGTCAGATCCTGCTGGAGACAACCGGCGTCGACGAAGCCGCTGCCGAACAGGCGATGGATCTGAAACAGTTGACCGACATTCAGGCGCTGGTGCGCCGCATGCCGGTTGGCGAGAGCGTGGTGGAAGCCATTCTCGGACTGGTGCGTTCGGCGCGCCCGGATGCAGCCAACGCGGACGACTCAACCCGCCTGATTGCCTGGGGGCCTGGTCCCCGTGCATCGCAGGCACTGATGCTGACCGTGCGGGCACGCGCCCTGCTGGATGGCCGCCTTGCACCATCGGTAGACGATGTGCTGGCGCTGGCAGAACCGGTTCTGCAGCATCGTATGGCACTTAACTTTGGCGCACGCGCAGAGGGCATTGGCGTGCGTCAGGTCATTCATGACCTGAAACAGAAATGGGTGTGAGGTCCCGGGTTTGGCTCTAACCATCGGCAGTGTTGCTCCCCATGAGAGCGGACCAAGTGTACTTGGGCGCTCGCGGGAACGCGCGGCCCTCATTCCCGATTTGCTGATCGAGGCCCAGCGCATTGCCAATACAGTGACCAATGGCTGGCATGGCCGCCGTCGTCGCGGCAATGGCGACACGTTCTGGCAGTTTCGTCCCTATGATCAGGGCGAAAGCCTGACCCGCATCGACTGGCGCCGCTCGGCCCGCGATGATTCCATCTATATTCGTGATCAGGAGTGGGAGGCAGCGCACACCGTCTGGGTCTGGGCCGACAGTTCGCCTTCGATGCTCTACAAAAGCGAAACCGCGCAGGTCTCGAAACAGTCCCGCGCGCTGGTCCTGGCGCTCGCCATAACAGAAGTGCTGGCCAAAAGCGGCGAGCGCGTCGGCTGGCCCGGCGTTACCAACCCGCTGTCGAGCCGCGATGCGGCGGAACGCATTGCCAGCTATCTGATGATGGCGAAAACCGATCTCGATGCCCCCTTCCCGCCGAT